>CALVST010000076.1 GCA_944359365.1 uncultured Clostridia bacterium | reverse complement strand
GCGACACGTGCTGCGCGGGCTGGTAGATCGATATAGTCCCCGATACGAAAGCGTATTACGAGACGCTCGAGGGCGAGTTCGGCGAGCGGCTGCGCGAGCAGATCGAGGAGCTGCCCGAGGGCATGGCCTGCTTCCGGCTGACGGAGGACGAGCGCTGCCCGTTCCTCACGGACGACAACCTCTGCGAGGTGATCTTCGAGCTCGGCGACGACGGGCTGTGCGAGATCTGCCGCGAGCACCCGCGGTTCTACGAGCAGTTTGCCGACCGGATGGAGATGGGCGTCGGCCTGTGCTGCGAGGAGGCGTGCCGCCTTCTGTTCGAGCAGACGGCGCCGATCACGTTTATCACGACGACGGTCGGCGAGCTGCCGGACGCCGCGGCCGTGCCGGACAGCGGCATGCAGATCTTCCGCCTGCGGGACGAGGCGTTCCACCTCGTGCAGGACCGCTCGCTGCCGCTGCGCGTGCGCATGCACCGGCTCATCGACTTCGGCGTGCGCGTGCAGCGGGAGCTGCTGAAAAAGCCCGCGCCGTCGGACGTTTTGCCGGACAGCCCGGCGCTGGATACGCGCGAGGCGCTTTTACAGGTCATGGAGGCGCTCGAGCCGTACGACGATTCGTGGCCCGAGTCCGTCCGCCTGCTCGCCGACGCGTCGCTCGCCGTGAATCTCGACGAAATCGACGGCGGCTACGAGAACCTGCTCGTCTACTTCCTGTACCGCCACTTCGCGCGCGGCGTGCTGGAGGGGAACCTCTCGGCGCGCGTCAAGTTCTGCGCCGTCAGCGTCTGGTTCATCTGCCTGATGAACACGAAGTGCCTGCGGGACACCGGCGCGTTCACGCCGTGGGACCGCATCACCTGCACGAAGGATTACTCGAAGCAGGTCGAATACAGCGCCGAAAACATGGAGGATATGCTGCGCGCCCTGCACGAGGACGCCGCCTTCTCGGCGGAAAGCCTCAAGCGCCTTTTCGGGTAAGGCAGCAAAAAAGCGGGGATCGCCGGCCTGGCCGGGATCCCCGCTCTGTGTTTTTTCGGTTTTCGATTACTTCGATCTCGGCTTGAAGATGAAGTTCATCAGGTAGATGGAAAGGATGATGATGATGATCACCAGGAAGACACCGAGCATGCCCTTCCCCATGTATTGAAGGCTGTCCACAAAAGCTGCGAAGTCCAGGTTCATGATATAGGCTCCTTTCTCAGTGAATGAGGTTCAGAATGATGCCGCCCGCGATAACCGAGGCGATCTGGCCGGAGACGTTTGCGCCGACCGCGTGCATCAGAAGGAAGTTCTGCGGATCCTCTTTCTGGCCCATCTTCTGGATGACGCGGGCCGACATCGGGAAGGCCGAGATGCCCGCCGCGCCGATCATCGGGTTGACCTTCTTCTTGACGAAGAGGTTCAGGACCTTGGCGAACAGCACGCCGCCGAAGGTGTCGAATACGAAGGCGATGAGGCCGAGCGCGAGGATCAGCAGCGTGTCGACGCGCAGGAACTCTTCCGCCGTCATGTGCGCCGTGATCGAGATGCCGAGCAGCAGCGTGATGAGGTTGGCGAGCACATTCTGCGCCGTTTCAGAGAGGCTGTTCAGCACGCCGCACTCGCGCAGCAGGTTGCCGAACATCAGGAAGCCGATGAGGGCCGCCGAACGGTAGGAAACGATGCTGACCACAGCCGTGATGATGATCGGGAACAGGATCTTGGTCTGCTTCGAGACCGTGCCGGGCTTGTACTCCATGCGGATGCGGCGCTCTTTCTTCGTCGTCATCAGGCGGATGACCGGCGGCTGGACGATCGGGACCAGCGCCATGTAGGAGTAGGCCGCGACGGTGATCGCGCCGATATAGTTCGAATTCAGCGTGTTTGCGACGAAGATGGAGGTCGGGCCGTCCGCCGCGCCGATGATCGAAATGGAGGCCGCGTCGTGCAGCTCAAAGCCGAAGAGGCGGGCCATGCTCAGCGTGAAGAAGATGCCGAACTGCGCCGCCGCGCCGAACAGGAACAGCTTCGGGTTCGTCAGCAGCGGCTCGAAGTCGATCATCGCGCCGATGCCGATGAACAGCAGAAGCGGGAACAGCTCGTTGCCGATGCCGGAGTCAAACAGCAGGCTGATGACGCCGATCTCGTCGCCGTGCATATACTCCTGCGTGATGACGCCGGTGAGCGGGATGTTGACGAGGATCGTGCCGAAGCCGATCGGGAGCAGCAGAGTAGGCTCCATCTTCTTGGCGATCGCGAGGTAAATCAGGATACCGCCGATACACCACATCACGACATGCTGCCAGGTGATGTTGAACACGTTGGAAAAAAGAAAGTCCACAAAGTCCATGGGGTTCAGCCCTTTCATTAGATTTCCGGCGCAATAGGGTCTTTTTTACATAAAAAAAGACCCTATCATGCCCGGTACATGATAAAAGTCTCGCAAATTAAAATGCAGACGGGCGGGGGGCTCCGCCGTGCTGTCGCCTGCATTACAGATATCTCTGCATGCTACTCCCTTTTATACCAAATAGTTTAAGGGAATATGACGAGTTTGTCAAGAAAATATTTCGGAGGAAAAGAAAATGGATCTGCATGAAATCAAGGAAGAACTCGAGCGCCGCCGGGACGAAAAATACCGCGAATTTTCGCTGTCCCTGACGAAGGATTCCGCGCTGCCGATGCTCGGCGTGCGCCTGCCCCAGCTGCGCGCGATGGCGGCCGTCATCGCGAAGGAGGACGCGCGCGGTTTTCTCGAATCGTGCGACTTTTCGAGCATGGAGATGACGACGCTGTACGGCTTTGTGCTCGGCCGCCTGCGCGGGGAGATCGGCGAGGCGCTCGGCTGGTTCGCCCGCGCGATCCCGCACATCGACAACTGGGCGAACTGCGACGCGCTCTGCCAGTCATTCAAGCAGGCCGCGAAGCACCCGGCGGAGACCTGGGAGTTCCTGATGACGCTCCGCGCGTCTGAGGAGCCGTTCACGCTGCGCGTGCTCGCCGTCACCATGCTGTGCCACTTCCTGACCGACGACTACATCGACCGCGTGTTTGCGGTGCTGAACGAAACGCACTGCGACGCGTATTACTATAAGATGGGCGCGGCGTGGGCGGCGGCGACCGCAATGGCGAAGTACCGCGACAAGACGTTCGCCTTCCTCGAAACGACCGCGTTCGACGACTGGACGTACAACAAGGCGATCCAGAAGATGCTCGAATCCCGCTGCATCTCCCCCGAGGACAAAGCCCGGCTGCGCGCGATGAAGCGGAAGTGAAAAGGCGGATTTCGCCAAAAGAAACTGCGCCCTGCAATGCGCGGCGCGCGCAGGGCTTTTGCGGAGGAGCAAGGGCGCGTACCTCCGGCTGTTTTGAAAAAATAGTCGGAGCAAAGTAAGCTTTGCTCCGACATGCAATCAGAGATGGAAACAGATACCATGCGGTTCCTGTTGCGGGATTTGAACCGCCGCCAACTTGATGGATTATTCAATCGCCAATTTATCAAAATTGCCGCAAATCCATTTGGTCATCTCTTTGTTCACATCAAAAATATTTTTGTGTTTTTCCTGTTCAGAGAGCCATGCGCAGCAGATTAACTGATTGAATAGGATGACATATGGAATCGCTTTGATTTCATTTGCGCTGAGTTTTGCCACACTGTCGTACCCGTAGATGATATTTTTATAAATCTCAATCCATTGAGCAAGGCGTTCCGGATTATTTTCATCAAAGCTCTCGCTTAAAATTGCCGTTGCTGCATAGCAGGGATCAAAAACTCGAATGTTTCGTTCGGATAAATCAAAGTCAATAAATCCCCATGTGTCTTCTGCGGCAATAATATTGCTTGGGTTTGGGTCACGATGAATAATTTGTTTTGGCAGGGTGCTATATAATGTTTCAAAGGATTCCATCGTATCCTTCCAAAAGCTTT
>CALVST010000075.1 GCA_944359365.1 uncultured Clostridia bacterium | reverse complement strand
TACAACAGTATAGCACTTTTTGCTCGTCCTTGGAGAGGGACGTGAAAAACTACTACTTCTTATTATACGAGGAATGATTTGATGAAAAAGGCATTTGCAAGGGCGACCGCTGCCCTCATGGCAATGGTGATCCCGTTCTCCTTTGCCGCTTGCACGGAAAAGGTGCCGGACACCGAAGATGTTCTGGAGATCTACATCCAGGATCTCGGGTATGGTACGCAGTGGCTGGAAGACGAGATCGCCCTGTTCAAGGAACAGGCTTGGGTGAAGGAAAAATATCCCAATCTGGTCATCCCCGACATCTCTTACAACTCGGAGTACAGCTACGGGGCGAACCAGATCAAAGCCGGCAAACAGGCAAACAGCGTAGACCTCTTCTTCATCTCTGCCGATTATGATCTGCAGAGCGCGGTGGACGCTTCGGGCGAACGGTACATCGCCGACCTGAACGACGTGTTCAACCAGAACGTTCCCGGCGAAGAGATACTGTACAAGGACAAGATGTTCGACGAGTTTGAGATGAGCTGCCAATACGACGGCACCTATTGGTCTACGCTTTGGACGTGCGCGTATGAGGGCATCCTGTACAACGCCGACCTCTTTGAAGAGCTCGGGCTGAGCGTTCCGCGTACGACGAACGAGCTGATCACCCTCTGCCGCACCGTGAGCGATCCGAACCGCACCACGAAAGACGCCTACGACAAGACCTATACAGTCATGCTCTCCACCTCCCGCACGGAGGCGGCGTACTGGCAGTACATGGCGTTCCCGACCTGGTGGGCGCAGTATGAAGGGCTGGAAAACTACTACAACTTCTACAAGGGGATCGACTCGGTCACCGGCACGCTGGACAGCCGCGACGTCTTCCTGCAGCAGGGCAGAAGGGAATCGCTCGATGTGCTGTATACGCTGATCCACGATTACTCTTTCGTCGGCGCGGGCAGCATCGACTTCATCGAGGCGCAGCAGCGCTTCCTCATGGGCGACGGGCTGATCATGGCGAACGGCGACTGGTTCTACGAAGAGATGCGCACGACGGTCGAAGGTCTGAAAGCCAACGGGTACGACTACGACATCCGTTACATGAAGACGCCGATCATCAGCAGCATCGTCGAAAACCTCACCACCGTCACGGAGGAGAGCCAGCTGACCGCGCTCATCGACGCGATCGACGGCGGCGTAAACGTCTACGCGGATCTGCCCGCGGCGCTCAGCTACGTCTCCGAAGCGGACTTTGACCGCGTGTACGAGGCGCGCACCTTCGTGTACACCGAATCCTACCTGCATCAGGCGTTCGTCCCTTCGTATGCGACGGGAAAAGAGGTCGCCAAAGATTTCCTGCGCTTCCTCGCCACCGACATCGCGATCAATCAGTACATGGAATCCACGGGCGGTGCGACGCTTCCCTTCGGGTACGACGTGAGCGAGAAGGATCCCGAACTGTACGAGAGCTTCGACGGCATTCAGAAATACAGGGACGAGATCTACAATTCGTCCGAGAATCTCACCTTTGTCCTGCCCACCCGTTACGAAGAGTTCCCGCTGGTCTACCTCGGCGGCATGAAATCGGTTCCCGTCGGGATCATCGATTCTTCGTTCAGCCAGGGCGGCGGAAAGGATGCGGAGACCTTCTTCAACGAGCAGGCGAATTATTACTCCGGTTCGACATGGGACGACGTTCTGAGAAACGCCGGCAGAAAATAAAGAGATCGGGGAAAACGAGATGAATAAGAAAACATTGAGATCGTTGTTGCAAAAATCGGGCGCGTTTGCCCTCTCCGCCGTGCTGTTGCTCGGCGCCGGCTGCAGTGCGGCCGGCGCGCCGTACAGCGACGCGGCGTCGCAGGACTCGCCCGCGACCGTCTGGTACGCGCCCGGAACACAGAAGATCCGTCCCGACCTGGACAAGGAAAGCTATGCGGACGTGCAGATGCCGCAGCTTTCCGTTCAGAGCGGGAGATACGAATACGAGAGCGCGCAGATCATCATGAGCGCGGAGCGCGACATCGGCAAGTACGAGCTGAGCGTTTCCGACCTCACGCTGGTGAGCGATCAGAGCGTCAGATATTCGGCGGAGAACATCGAAGTCTATCTGCAGAAATATATCAATGTCACCAAAGTGAACGAAAGCAGCCCGCTGTCCACGATCGGGCTTTACCCCGACGCGCTCGTTCCCTTCGACGCGGCGGCGGAATACGGCGAAAACACCGTCGAAGAGAGCAGCAACCAGGGCATCTGGGTGGAGTTCTACGTCCCCGAAGGTCAGCAGTCGGGCACCTACACGGGCAGCTTCACGCTGACGATGGACGGGTATCGGCAGACCGTGCCCGTAAGCCTGAAAGTGTGGGACATCGATTACGCGGGCAACTACACGGCGAGGAGCTGTTTCCTGATCAACTGGACGTCGCTCAGCTATGCCGAGCTGGATTCCTCGCAGGATATGTATGACGCATACGCGCAGGCTCTGCTCGATTACAGGCTGAACCCGGGCCTGCTGATGAACGACCTCGACGTCGCCGATTCCGAGGATATGCAATACTACGCGCAGAAGGCGTTCGAGTTCGCACAGGACGAGCGCGTCACGACGGTGTTCATGCCCTATGCCATCGATAACGGCAGGGGAGATACCTATCTCGTCGTCGACAAGACGAGCGACTGGATCCGCAATTTTGTGAACGTCAGCCTGGAAAGTTACGGCACCGATCAACAGCTCAACCTCGTCGGCAAGACCATGCTGTACTTCACGTTCGTCGACGAACCGACGATGAACACCGCGCTCATCGGGCGCGCGAACATCGCGCAGGAGACGTTCGCGAACATCCGCCGGACGGTGTACAACGAGTACAGGACCGCGCTGGAAGCGGAAAAGGCCTCCCTCACCGACGACGAGTATGCGTTCCGCAAAGAGGTCATCGACTCCATTCTGACCATCCGCAACGTGCTCACGGGGCCGCACGACAGCCGCTTCAAGGGCATCGAGGTGTACTGCCCGCTGGTCGACGAGTACGACAGCGAACAGAACCGCGAAGAATACGCGCAGGACGTCGAACAATGGTGGTATACGGCGGTCGGGCCGCGGTATCCTTATCCCACCTATCATATCGACGACACCAACCTTCTGAGCGCGCGCATCCTTTCCTGGATGCAGGCGGATTACGGCGTCGTGGGCAATCTGTATTGGGCGACCAACCTGTACAACGCGTACACGTCCGAGGAATTCCTGGAAGATCCGTACGACTACGCCATGCGCTACCAGGGCGCGGGCGGAGCCAACGGAGACGGCTTCCTGTTCTATCCGGGCAATAAATACGGCATCGAAGGGCCCGTAGGCTCCATCCGTTTGCAGGCGATCCGCGACGGGATGGAGGAGTACGAGATCCTGCGCTGCATCGAAGACACCTATGACGAGATCGCGCAGAAATTCAAGGATGCGGGTTCTCCCGCCGAAGTCGATTTTGAAAAGGTGTATTCGCTCATCAGCGAAAACCTGTACAGCGGCACATCCGTGTACACGACGCAGGCATATTTCGACCAGGCGCGCACGCTGATGGCGAGCCTTGCCGAACTGACCGCGATCGACGGCGTCGTCTCCTCGCTGGAGATCACCTCCGATTCCGTCGTCGTTCAGCTCGCCCTGCCCGATTCCTGCACCGTCAATTACGACGGGAGCAAGGGCGAAGTTGTGACGTCCACTCCCGCGGAGGGATACAAGCTGTATACCTTCACCCAGCCCATTTCCGACGACGCGAACGTGTTTGAATGCAGCGTCGTGCAGGGCGACAAGACGATCTCCTTCTCGATGGAGCTCGGCGGGCAGATCAGCACGCATACGGTGGAAGAGCTCACGGCGGACATCACCTTCGGCGTGGAGGATGCGACGCAGGCGACGGCGGACAACTATGTCAAGGCGAACTCTGTCGACGAGGCGGCAGATGCCGGCACGAACTGGCTGAAACTGGCTCTTCCCGATGCGACGACGCGCCTGCGCCAGTACATGATCCTCGGCGGCGAAGAGCTGATGGGCGAGATCGGAAAACAGACGCAGAAGATCGTCATCAAGATCTACAACAACCGCGATTCTACCGGCGACGATGAAGGCAAGTACGCTTACCGCCTGCAATTCAGGTACGGAGACAGCGTGTATTACACCGAGATCCGTCAGGATACGCTGAAATCGGGTTACAACGAGATCACCATCGGAAACGTGTTCGGATACAATTGGGACGAGACAGGACCTCTGTCCAATATCCGCCTGTATTTCGGCGAAACGGGATCTCCCGCGTGCGACGATCTGTATCTGATCGGCATAGACGTATACTTCGTTTGATGGGGGAGGAGATGATATGAAAAAATTGTTAGCGGTTTTGTTGGCGGCCGCTTCGGCAGCGCTCTGCGTCGGGCTGTCCGCCTGTGACAACGGCGAAGAGACCGTGCAGGGGCAGGAGGAAGTGCTGCTCTACGACTTCGAGGATTACGACCGGAACTTCCAGCTGATGCGCGTGATGTCCTACTTCGGCGCTGTCGACAAGAACGAGCAAGCGCAGTATGTAAAGAGCGGAACCGCTTCCGCTCTCCTGCGCCCGCTTGGCTGGCATTCCACGATGATCAACAACACCTATACGGGGATCAAGGCGGAGAGCTGCCTGTACATCCCGCTCTCTTCGGTGCGGTATGACTTTGATTATACCGACGCGTCGAAGCTGGAACAGATCAGCTTTTCGATGTACAATGCCGAAGAGGAAGATCTGTCGCTGTATCTCGGTCTGATCTTTGAAAAGAATGCCACCGAGGTGTCCGACCTGACCGAGTTCGTGCTCAAACCCGGCTGGAACGATGTGTTCTATCTGCTCGACCACGACGTGCTCGCGCTGAACTATGACCTGAGCTCCTGCTTCGGGCTTGCGATGACCTTCGACCGCGTCGGCTCGCGCGAGCTCGCGGACGCGCCGATGCTCTATCTCGACGACATCCGCATCCGCACGCTTGCCGAACCTGTGCAGACGCAGGACCTCATTCAGCTGGACGATGGGGAGATCTGCGACTTTGAAAAGCTGTACCAGACGTACATGGTCAAGAGCGATATGTACGACAAGGCGCTGCGCCCCGACATCGACATCGTTACCGCCTCCGACTACGGCATCACGGCGCCTTCGGGCAGCAAGGTGCTGCGCGTCGCGATGAAGCCGAAAAACATGATCGACGGCACCATCTACGACAAGGTGTACCTGACCGAATCGCTGGTCGCGGCGGCTGGGTTGGATACGGCGTCCGAAGGCGCGTGCATCGTGTTCTGGGTGTACAACGACTGCGACATCATGCTCGATCTTCCCTTCACCGTCGAAAATTCGAGGACGAGCGGATACTATGTGGCAAAACACATTTATGCCAATCCCAAGCAGTGGACGCGCGTCAGCGTTCCCCTGGCAGACATCGACGCGTACTGGGGCGGCGAAGAGGACTCCTTCACGCTCAATCCGGGTGCGCTTCGCATCGAATGGGGAGAATTTACGGGAGAAACGGAGCGAGTTATTTACGTAGACAATTTCCATATAGAACAGTGAGGAGGAGAAGATGAATACGATAAAAAAGCGCATCAGGCTTTGCGTCCTTTTGTGCCTTTCCGTTACGGCGGTGTTCATGCTGTGGCTGGGCGTCAGCGCGTGCAGCAATACGGCCGGGAAAACGCAGGTAACGCTCGTCAACTGGGAAGACGAAGTCATCGAGGTGGAATTGAACTCGGACGTATCCGTGTCCACGGACGCGGCATACGACGCGGACGGCAACGCCTACGCGGTTACGGCGAAGGTCGAGCAGTCGGACGGCGCACCCGCAGAGGTGCTGGGCGGTGTGTTCCGCGCGGAATATGCGGGCGGATACCGCATCGTCTATTCGCTTGCGGACACCTCGTCGGAAGCGGCTTCCAGGACGGTAACGGTCAACATCAAAGACAGCGATACGCCCGCCCCGTTCTTCACGGAAACGCTGTTTTTCGCGTATGAAGACGAGGATATGCCCGTTCCCGCGTACGAAGTGCTGTTGAAGGACGGCATCGCGATCAGCGGGCAGACGCTCACGCTGTATAAGACGGACGGCGAAACGCGCACGGAAGTGGACTTTGACGCCGGCGCGCAGACGCTGCGCCTGGAAGCGGGCAACTATGTCTTTGTCTTGCAGGTCAGCGCCGAAAACGGCAAGTCGGGCAGCGCGGAGCTTTCCTTCCGCGTGCGGAGCGCTTCCGAACGCAGCGCGCTCGCTTCCCTCAACGACGCGAACAGCAACGCGATCGGCGTCTCGTACTGGGATAATTCGCTGAACGGATGGGCTACGGGCAGCTCGGCGTTTACTTCCGAAATGTATCGCAACGAATACGTCTCCGAAGGCTCGGTCAAGGCGGTGCTTCCCGGAAGCGCAGGCTCGGTCAGCGTCTTCGTGTCGCCCGAAATGTCGAAGGCGGATTTTGCTTCAAAGATGCAGCAGAGCGGCGCTGTCATCTCGGTATGGCTGTATATCGACGCGGAAGACGGCAGTTCGCGCAGCGTGACCTACGGTTCCAAGACGGTCGATGCGGCGAACGGAACGTGGACGAACGCCCTCATTTCGGCGTCCGACCTGGGCGCGACCGATCCGGGCGAGCTGTACAGGGATCTCAACACCGATACGGCGCTGTTCGCCGTGGAAAACCCTTCGGGCAAGGCATTCACGCTGTATATCGACAGCGTCTACGTTGCAACTCCGTTCACGGCTTCCCTGGCGGCGGTTTCCGGAACCTACGGCTCCGAGATCACGCTCGCCGCGCAGAGCGAGCAGACGAGCGAGTTCTATTATGAGCTGTACGACGTCGCTTCCTCCGAAGGAAAGCCGCAGATAAACGACAGCGGAACGTTCACGCCGCGCGTCGCGGGCAAGATGCGCGCCGTGGCGTACCCCGTCAGCAACGCGTTTATCTCGCAGAGCATAGAGAGCGCGGTCACCGTTTCCGTCGACGGCGGGCAGCCCTTTGCGTTCGAGCAGGATTCATACGAACTGTGGTACGGCGAGAACAGCCGCCCCTCGATCATTAGATTTGAAGAGGTCACATACGCCGTTGCCTCCGCCGACGGCTCGGCGTGCTACTCGTACATCGACGGCGATACCCTCCGCCTGTTCGAGGGCGAATATTTCCTGTATGCGTATGCCGAGAAAAACGGCGTTTCTTATACGACGTATGCGCTCGTTAAGGGCGGCGCGGCGAGCATCGGAAAGGGTGAGCTGGAAAATTTCGACAGCCCCGCTTCCGTGCGGAACGTGACCAATCCTTCGCTGTTCAGCTATGTCGGCGACTATAAGGACGCGCAGGGTGTCGCAAAATTCGTACCCGGCCCCGCGAACATCTGGGCGGGCTTCACGCTGCTCCAACCCAACTTCACGTTGGACGAGCTGAAAAAGGCAGGGTTTGACGAAAACGATTACGTCGAATTCCGTATGCTCGTGGAAAATCTGCCCAGCAACTACATCTTCTACTATACGCCCGACTACGGCACGCAGTCCGACTACACGGTCGGCTGGTTCCTTGAAGGCGTGTGGCAGTCTTTCTACGTCCCCGCAGATGTGTTCTTTGAGGACTTCGAGGGGATGTTCACGGACGGGGAAGGCACCTTCTGTTTTACCAACAACGCCGCAAACAACGCGGAAGTGTACATCGATTACATCCGCTTTGTGGAAGCGGACAGGGCAAACGTCGAAGAAACGGCAACGTCGGTCGAATACGAAAACTTCGGCGAGGCGGTGAGCGTCGTAAACATCGCGAAGAACAGCAACGGCGTCGCGGTGGAATGGCTGAACAAATTTCAAGACGCCGACGGCGTCATGAAGCTGTCCACGCCTTTCGACGAGATCTGGCCGACCATCAAAGGGTTCCTGCCCCGTCTGAGCAAGGCGGAGTACGAGAGCAAGGGCATCACCGGCAATGATACCTTCGTCATCCGCGTTTACAGCCCCGTTTCCGACTATACGCTCGGGTACAATTTTGCCTCGCAGAACGTAGACATCACGTTGGAGCAGGGTTGGACCAAGATCAAGATCTCCGCCTCGTATGTGCTGGATAACTTCGACAACCTTACGGGCGGCACGGCGATGATCGTCTTTACCAGAAACAATCAGGCTGCGCCGCATGAGATCTACATCGATTCGATGTACTTCGAAAAGAGCGCCGTTTCGTACGACCTTTCGGAGGACGGTCTGCTCACCATCGGCAAGGCGGGTTCGGATACCTTTGAAGTAAAGGTCAACGATGAATCTGTTCGGGCGACGGAGCAGGGCGGCGCCTATGTGTACGACATCGGCAACTATCATACGCAGACGGGCAGCGAGTCGTACGACATTTCTTTCACCATCACCCGCAGGAGCGGCTCCGGGATCGTCGCCGAGGTCGAGGCGGTCTGGTTTACTCCCGCCGCCGTGAACGAGATCAACGGCATAGGAAGCACGGCAGGCAAAACCGCGCTTGAAAATGCAGACAGTTCCGTCAAGCCGACTTTCGAAAGTGAAGTCAGCGACGGCACGGTAACAAAGTACAACGTCGCCAAATACGACTTCTCCGGCTATGCATGGCCGACGATCAAGTTCGGCGCGCCGCTGTGCGACGCTCCCGCCGACGGTATGTTCGATTCCGTCGTGTTCACCATCTACATCGATGCGGAAGATACGGACATTCTCGACCTCGATTACAAAAAAGAAGGGAACGTCCTCGTCAAAAACTTCCGAGTGGCCGCCGGTTGGGCGGAATATCGCCTTCCGATCTCCGACTTCAACTACGACGCCTTCGCGAGCGGAGAAGAGTTCCTCGTGCTGTATTACAGGACGGGAAGCGATAAAGACGGCGCCGACGTCAACACGACGCTGTATCTCGACGGCGTGCATTTCGAGTACGAGATGGACTACGCGATCGACGACGGGTATCTCACCATCGAAAAGGTGGACGGCTTGCAGTACACGGTAACTCTTGACGGCGATCCCGTGGCGGAATCGGGCGGCAGGTACGACCTCGTTGCCAACCGCGGCAGCGAATCGTACGACGTGAATTTGAAGATCGTCTGCACCGGTTCGGACGGCACCGTGCTCGCGCAGACAGAGACGGTGTATTCCACGCCCGGGCTTGAAAACGAGATCAACACGGTTTCGAGCACGGCGGGTAGAAATGCCGCCATCAACGCAAACGACAACGCGGTAACGCCCGCCTATGAGGAGCAGGTCAGCGACGGCATCGTCACCAAGCAAAGCGTGCTCAAATACGATCTTTCGCAAAACGAAGGGCCTTGGCCGCACATCGCGTTCGGAGCGGCGGGCACCGCCCACGCAACGGGCGGATACTCGCATATCGTGTTCACCATGTGCATTACGGGCGACCTCACAAACGTCAAACTGTTGTACCACGGAAAAGCGGAGGCTGGCGGGAGCGCAAAAGAGCTGTATTCCTTCGGAACGCTCAGTTACAAGGGCTGGTACGATTACTATCTGCCCATCGAGTACTTTGATTACGACCTGTTTGCTTCGGGCGAACAGTACCTGATGCCGTATATCAGCGAAAGCGCCGCGCCTAAACTTGTCGTATATGTAGAAGGCATCCGTTTTGCGATTTCGCATGAGATGAGCGAAGACGGAAAACTCACCGTTACTGACGCGACGGCAGGCGCGACCTTCAAGGTAACGGCAGACGGAACGGAGGTTTCCGGCACGAACAACGTTTACGATATTGCCGCCGCCGTGCAGAAGGAGAAGGATGAAGCGTCCGACGTTGCGGTCGAGATCTCCAGGATCGTCGGCGGCGTCGCGGTCGCAAAGACGACGCTCGTATGGACGTCTCCCGCAGGCGAAGGCGAGATCAACGGCTTTGCGAGCACGGCGGGCAGGTATGCGGCGGCAGGGGGCGCAAGCTCGGTCAAGCCGACCTTTGAAAGCGCGGTCAGCGACGGCACGGTAACGAAGAACAACGTCGCCAAATACGACTTCTCCGGCTATGCATGGCCGACGATCAAGTTCGGCGCGCCGCTGTGCGACGCTCCCGCCGACGGTATGTTCGATTCCGTCGTGTTCACCATCTACATCGATGCGGAAGATACGGACATTCTCGACCTCGATTACAAAAAAGAAGGGAACGTCCTCGTCAAAAACTTCCGAGTGGCCGCCGGTTGGGCGGAATATCGCCTTCCGATCTCCGACTTCAACTACGACGCCTTCGCGAGCGGAGAAGAGTTCCTCGTGCTGTATTACAGGACGGGAAGCGATAAAGACGGCGCCAACGTCAATACTTCGGTGTATATCGACGGCATCCGTTTTGAAAAAGAGGCAGCATAAAAACACCGCGTAAGGGGGCGGAGATCCGCCCCCTTTTTCGCAAAAATACAACGTTCATGAGAGAATAACAAAGTGGATATAATTTTCGAGAGTACAACGAGAACTTTTTACCTGAATACCAAAAACAGCACCTACGCGTTCTTTATCAACGAGCTGGGTGTTTCCGAACATTTATATTACGGAAAGCGTATTCCTCAGCAAGATCTGCGCGGCATCTGTTTCCGCCAGACGTACAGCTTTGCCCCGTACGACAGCGTTGTCGGAGACCGCGTTTCGCCCGATACCTTTTTGCAGGAAGCGCCTTCGGGAAATGCGGGCGATTCCCGCATCTGCGCGCTGTCCTTTGTGGATTCGCAGGGCAAATACGGCAGCCGTCTCTTTTATGCGGAACACAGCATCCGCGAGGGGCGCGAGCCGATCGTCGGCTTGCCGTACTCGTCGGCGGAGGGCGCGCAGAGCCTTGAACTCGTCCTGCGCAACAAGAGGGGCGACCTCGAAGTGCGCGTCTTTTACGTTGTATGGAAAGAAGAGGACGTGGTCGCCAAACATACGCAGGTGCGCAACCTTGCGGACGGGGACATCCGCGTCCTGAAAGCGTCGGCGTGCGTCGATCTGTGGGGCAGCGAATACGACCTCGTCGAACTGTACGGCTCATACCACCACGAACGCGAGTTCGTGCAGAGAACGCCGCTCAAACGGGGTGTTCAGGGCAATTTTTCCGAGCGCGGCGCGAGCGGGCACGAGAGCAATCCGTTCTTTGCCGTTTGCGCGCACGACGCCACGGAGGATCGCGGCGACGTCTACGCGTTCAATTTTGTTTACAGCGGCAACTTCAAAAACGAGATACAGGTGGACAAGCTCGGAAATACGCGCGTCGTTTCGGGCATTTCCGATTACGCGTTCGAACATGTACTGCCGTCCGGGGGGAACTTTTGCTCTCCCGAACTGCTGATGACGTATACCGACGGCGGGCTCGGGCAGATGAGTCGGAATTTCCATACCTTCATCCGGCGCAAGATCGTTCCCCCGCGCTTTGCGTTTTCGCACCGCCCGATCGTCCTGAACACCTGGGAAGCGTTCGGGTTCGAGATCGACGAACAGAAGATCCTCGATCTTGCCGACAGCGCAAAGGAGATCGGCGCCGAGCTTCTGGTTGTAGACGACGGCTGGTTTCGCAACGACGACGCGAAAGGACTGGGCGACTTTGCCGTATGCAAAGAAAAATTCCCTTCGGGGCTTGCGCGGCTGTCCGAAAAGGTGCACGAAAAGGGGTTGATGTTCGGGCTGTGGTTTGAACCGGAGATGGCCAACGGGCAGAGCGAGCTCTACGCCGCCCGCCCGGATTGGGTGATCTGTTCGGCAGACGCGCAGTACTTTTCGCGCGGTCAGGCAGTCCTCGATCTCGGAAATCCCGAAGTCGTGGAATATCTGTTCGCAAAGATGAGCGAGATCCTCGACGGCGTCGGGGCGGAATATATAAAGTGGGACATGAACCGCTACATCTCCGAAGTGGGGAGCAGCCGTGCCGCCCGCCAGGGCGAAGTGTTCCACCGCTATATTCTGGGCGTGTACGAACTTCTGCGCCGCATAACCGAACGCTATCCGTATACTCTGATCGAAACGTGCGCGGGCGGCGGCGGCAGGTTCGACCTCGGAATGCTGTATTATTCTCCGCAGATCTGGACGTCGGACAACACCGATCCCTTCTCGCGCGTAAACATTCAGCTGGGAACGAGCTATGCCTATCCTCCTTCCTCGATGGGTAGCCACTTCACCGAGGCGAAGGTGTCGGGGCTGGACGCGGGCAAAGAGCTGCGGTATGCGACGGCGGCGTTCGGCGCTTACGGATACGAGTTCGATCCGCGCAAGCTGTCAAAGGGCGCGCGGGCAAGGCTGCGCGAATATTCGCAGCAGTACAAGCGGGAGGAGAACGTCGTCTTGCGCGGGGATCTCTATCGGATCTGTTCCTGCGACGACGTTGCGGCATACATACAGGTCAGCGAAGACAAGACGCAAGCCGTGTTCACCCTCGTTCAGTTCTTCTTTTCGACGGCGCAGCAGTCCAGGCTCGTGCGAATGAAGGGGCTGAACGCAGACGCCGTGTACCGCTGTTCGCTGGACAACAAAAATTACAGCGGCAGTATCCTCATGAACGCCGGTATCCGCATCGGCGGGCTGGAACACAGGGGCGGGAAAGCCGTCCGGATCACCTTCGTCGAGCAGCGATAGGGCGCGGGCGATCTTTGCGCCCGCTCTGCGGAATGTATCGCAAGGGACGGCGGACGCGCTTTGCGGAAAAACAATCTGCATCGCACCAAGGCGATCGCATTCAAAAGGGCGCGTACCCATGCAGGATACGCGCCCTTTTGCCGTTGTCAAGACAACCACTCGCTGAGCGAGAGGATAAAGGGTTTATAACTATGGACAAAAAAGAACTCCTGTAATACAATAGAAGCGACTGGCAATCGCAACGAAAGTAAAACGAGGTCTTAAGAAAGACATAGATAGTTTGGCATAAGCGCTGTAAATCGACAAGAACCTTTTATACGTAGCTTTCGTCTCTGTCTATTCAATAAACCGTATTTTTGACAGTGCTTCCGTATATTGCACCATACCAGAATAATACGAACCAAGACGATGAGCTGAGGTTCGTATTATTTTTTGCAAGAGATTTCTTCGGTATCATTCTCCGTTTGGAGTGATACTCTCCGAAATTTTGTGGGTTCGTTGTGGCTATCGTAGCACAGTTCTCGCAGAAGTCAACGCGAAAAATTATCGCTTATAACTTTCATATTCTCTCTAAACCATAAGCCGAGCAGGTTATCCTGTTCGGCTTTTTATGTGCTGAATTATCTATACTCCCACGCAATAATTTTTCGTTGTTCGTTGACTTCTGTTAAAAGTAAGTTTTCATAATTACAGGATACCTCGCCCGGTGCTCCTCCGCCGCTGCCGAACCCGGCAGTAAAATTTCGGAGGTGTATCTTAAAATGGAAATGTTGGTAACGAAGTTCTCGAAAGGAAAGTATCGCAACGAAAGCGATTTATTCGCCGAACCTATCTCAAAGGACAACGTAAAACTCATGGGTGAGATGATTGCGTTGCAGTTGTTCCGCACACGCAAGAAACACTATTGCAGAATAGCGGATAAACTGTACATCGGTTTAATCAAAGATCTGCACCATATGGGCGAAACAGATTATCTCGTATCGGACGGGTACGACTACGCACAGACAGCGATGTACTTCCTTTGGCAATACGAAGGCAAGAAAGTAGACGACGTCTGCTATACCGAAGACAACGGCAGAGAGATAAGCATCAAATTAGCCTGCTACCGGGAAACGGGGAAACGTCTGGATAATTACCGCAGAAAAACAGAGAAAATAACGCTTGATTCGTTTGACGATTACAAAGCACTTCCCGCAGATCCCGTAAACCGTTTCGAAACGGAAGAACCGGATTACAGCAAAGCGGAGGCGCTCATGGACGCCATGCATCTGACCGAAGCGGAGAAAGAAACACTGTACTGCTATATGAACGGCATGAACCAATCCGAAGCAGCATTTGCCCTCGGCATCACCATATTCGGTGTGAAGTACAGAAAACTTCGTATCCGTTACAAATATCACACTTATATCGGACAGTATTAAACTATAAACTCAAATATATAGCCGTAATCGAATGAGATTGCGGCTTTTTTGCTATAAAGCATTGCCTTTGACCGCTTTTGTGCTATACTGTAAATGCTCTCTAAATTGAATTACCATGTAGTAGGTTACATCGGTATAGGTGTACCCTTTATTTCCTATTACATGGAATTTAGAGAGCAACTAATTAAGGGTTACAACTTTGCGGGCGTCCCTTAATTAGGGGCGCTCTTATTTTTTTAGCAAATACCTGTGGCGCTGCTCTTGCAAAATCCGCTCGTTTGTGATATACTGTAATTGCCACTTAAACTTCATAATTCCTTATAACGGATACGAACAGGCATTTCGTATCTCTATTTTTCCGTTATAAGGGAAGTTTGAGTGGCATCAATCGGAGATACTGATGCAGGGGCGTGTCTTCGGTTGAAGACACGCTTTTTATATTACCCTGAAAAATATCAGAGGGAGAATCAAATGAAACGAAAAATAGTATTGGCCTTTTTGTCGGCGATGATGACGCTGGTTGCGGCACTCGGTTTGGCGGCTTGCGGAGATAAACCCGCCGAAAATGCTGAATATACAGAATTTGAAACAGTTGTAAAAATTGTTTTGAACAACAGTGTAAATAAAATGGGCAGAGGAGCGGGCGCGAAAACGGTTGCCGTAAATTCCAAAATCGCAGCGATGAGTTTTGCGCAGAGCGAAAAGGGCGGTTTGTTTGACATAGTCGACAAATATTCTTTCGATGCCGAAGTTATGGAAGAGAACTACGTCAAGGGAATGTTTGAACTCGTCACGCAGACGACGATGGCGATGCCGCTGATCGCCGGCGATGCTCTGCGCACCTACCCGAAAGTGGGCGAATTTTACGGTGTTTCCGTTGGCTGCCGCGAAGAAGGGATTTATGTCTGCGCAGACAAAAACGGAACTGTACAGCGTTTCCGTCTATACGGGCGGAGGGAATTATCCGGAAAGCTATTATCGAATGGATATCGACTATCGAAGTGAAACTGATTTTTCTTTTACTATCTTTCAGGACTCGCCGGCAGACGAGGAAACGGATATGTACGCTTACGAAATGTTCTATTACGGCGACAGCGAAATGAATTTTCTCAACGGCATATTCAACGATGAAGGAGGCATATTTGCCTATTATAAGAGCGGCGTTGACTACATGCTCAATTCCGCAGCCGCCGCCAAGGAGATGTACCCACTGTTGAGCGCGGGCTTTGACAGCGTCGACCGCGAGGAAATAAAAGCGATTGGCACTGACACCGACTATATCGTTACCGCCGAGCAATGGGCGGAATGCTATTTGAAATATATGAATGACGACGAACATTTCGACAGGCAAGGCGGACAGTTTGAAATCAAAAACGGCGTTTTGTACGGCTGGATAGGGAAAGAGGAAGATTGCCCTTCCGCGGTTACACTCCCTTCCACGGTCAGCTCTGTCTATTATGAGCTGCGCTTCCCCGATCACGTAAAGGAGATCTCCATTCCCGCAACGATTCAATCGGTAAAAGTTGAGCGCGGAATGCTTAAATGGCTGGAAAGCGGCAACGAAGGAACGGACGAAACGCTCGTCGAATGTCCTGTAAAATATTTCACCATCATTTTGAATACGCAGGATGGATCGGATAAATTTCTCGAAAAAATCGACGTGTCCGCGCAGTCTCCGCTGTTCGAATCGGACGGGAATTTCCTTTATTCCAAAAAAGACGGCATGCTGCTCTATGTGGCGGGCGCGGATAAGCTCACTTCCTCGACACAGAACTTTCCGACAGAGCATTGACCTGCCTTGCGGGCAGCGATCTTTCAAACCTGAAAACGCTCACGGTCAACGAACAGACGGCAGAGGCCGCAAAGTATGCCGTCTTTGATTCTACAAGCGGAGAGATCAGACTGAACACGTTCAATATGAATCTTTCGGGAGACAGGTTCGGCGGAACGTTCGGAGGAGCAGTCCACTCGATCGAAACGGTCAACATTACATACGACAACGTTCAAGCGGAGCGGGAAATTGATTTTGAGTGCACCATCGGCACGCTGAACATCGGCGGGAACGGCATTTGCCGCATCGATACGACTTCCGCGATAGAAAAAGTCAATGCAGATTTTACCGGAACACTCTCATTGTATTCTATCGACAACGGGCAGATTAAAAATATAGAACTTTCCGATGGAGTGGAAACATTCACGGCGTTCAGTGCCGTTCCTATGGCCGTTACGCTCCCGTATTCGCTGTATGTGTTCAAAGCGGCTGATAAGTACAATTTTTCAGATCTTAACAGCCTGATTAGTGAGCTGAACTGGGAAGAACTGCTCGGAAAAACCGAACTCAAAGCTGAGGTCAATCATGACGGCAATGTTTTTTATCATACATACCGTTTTGCCGCCATGACGAAAGAGGAAGAGATAGAATGTAAAAAATTTGCAGACTTTAAGGATATCTATTATTATACGGCGGAAGAATCGGAGTACGGCGTGCTGTATGCGAAACTTTCCTGTTATTGGGGAGAGGATAGGATCATGCAGGTGCCGGATACCCTCAACGGGTATCCCGTATTGGAATTTGAACTTGCAACGCATCCTTCATGGGGCGGATACCCTCCGGTGTCGGTCGAAAATGTAAAAGAAATACATTTGCCTGCTTCTCTGAAAAAGTTCAATATAACGAATTGGTCTACAGACGAAAAACAATATGCTTTGGAAAAAATCGTATATGGCGGAACAAAAGAAGAATTTTTGGAAATTATCGGAGATCAAGATTATACTGCCCTCTATTCCATGCTGGAATATACTGATGACATAGAGTGTAAGGACGGAACATTTACGCAACAACCTATGCGGGAGAGCTGGCTGTATGCGGACGAAAACGGCAACACGCTGCAAATAGACCTCGATTGGAGTGACTTCGAAACGAAATCTACGATAAAGGCGGTGCAAGCGCGGCTCGTCTATAACGGGAGCGAATATTTTACGCACGCATTCGATCAAAATGCTTTCTCCTGTGGGTTGCAATTCGGCGGGGAAGTGTCCGAAGGAGAAAAAAAGATTTTGCGTCTGTCAATTTTAAAACGGCTTTGAGGGATTCGTATTCCTCACGCAAAGACATCTGTAATTTACGAGTATATCACAGCGCTGGCGGAGAGCTGAATTTTACCCTTGTATCGACGGAAGAATTTTCGGGAACGATCGAACATGATTTTTCCGAAAAAGTTGTCAGAGACCACGATTGCTGGAATGAAGGTTCTACGGATTGGTATTGCTCGATTTGTGGCGCATACGGGAAATCGACCGACCGAAAACCTGCTCTTGGTTGTGAATATGACGAAAACGATATTTGCGCAAGATGCGGCGTGGAAAACAAATTTATTTTCGACGAATATTATGATGAACAAACAGGTCAATCGTATTTTGCCGTTGTCGGGTTGAAAGATCCGTTTGAAAGAAGCAGATTTTTTAGAGTACCGAAACAATATAAAGGGCGAACGGTAGAAGCTATCGCTGGCGATGTTTTCAGTAATTTTACCGATTTGGATGATGTAAGAATCCCTGACACAATCAAGGTGATTAGAGGAAGTGCGTTTGCGAACAGTTATTGCCGCATAAGTCTGAAATTGCCTGAAACGTTGCTTTCGATAAGCGACAGCGCATTTGCCAATGCTACTATGCATATTGTCGTTTCAAAATCGTTCATGGATGTGAAAATTGCAGATAACGCATTTGACAAAGCTTTTATAGTGCTGTATTTCGAAGGCCCGCACGAGGAATGGAATCAAAATTATTCAAATCACTTTACATATACTTATTTTTACAGTGAAGAAAATCCGTATCTGAACGGGACTGCGGAAGAAGGTGTAACTTATTGGCACTATGAATATGGCAGCCCGGAAGTATGGACAAAAGAGACAACTTGACACATTCACTTCAGAGCCGCTCCGCAAGGGGCGGTTTTGCTATGCGAAAAACAGGGAAAAATTACGGGGTGGCAGTTAGGCGTGAGCTTGTCATAGACGAGTGCGGCGGCGCTACGCGCCGCCGCAGACAAGCTCACGCCTAA
>CALVST010000074.1 GCA_944359365.1 uncultured Clostridia bacterium | reverse complement strand
ATGCGAAACGAGCAAGGAACGCATGGGCAGGAACGTCATGCTGCGGTACATACCCTTCACCCCGATGTTCCGAAAGGTGCAAGACCTCGTGGACTTCGAGAAGGCAAAGAACGTCAACGTCTATACCCTGCGCTCCGCATTCAAGAGGCTGTTCCCCGAACATCACCCGCACGAACTTCGTTATACTTTCATTACCCGGTGCAAGGAATGCGGCGTTTCCGGCGAGGTAGTCATGCTCTGGGACGGGCATTCGGGGGATAAAGACGTTAAGACTTCCGCAGTAGACAGGGGTTATACCGACTACTCGAAGGAATATATCCTTTCCGAAGCGGAGAAAGTGAATTACGATCTGTAAAAGAAAAAGACCGTTGCAAAAACGGTCTTAAAAAACAAAAATTTACTTCCCAAAAACTTCCCAATTTACTTCCCACTTCCCAATGACGGACAGTTCGGAATCTCTGAAAAGCCCCGAAAAACACGAAAAAACGGGCAAATTCAAGCTGTTTTTGCCTGATTTTGCCCGTAGGTGGCTGGGGTAGCTGGATTCGAACCAACGAATGACGGAGTCAGAGGAAGACAGTTTTATTCATACTTTGCATAAATATTTGATTTTAAGCCTGTTTATGGCTCATTTTTTATATTTATGCAATTTTTTATACGTTTACCCCACAGTCTTCCCCACAATTACCCCACAATTTGTCCGTAAAGAAAATTTATACTTGTTTCTTTGGAATATATTTGGCCCCTGCTCCCTGCCCGACGGGAGTTAATTTCCCCGCTTCAACAAGATGTTTTAACACCCGATATGCTTGTGGAGCCGTAATATGCAGCAAATCACTCACTTCCGCACGGCATACCGTGCCGTTAGCGTCTGCCAATTGCATTACAAGTTCGTCATAACGAATAGACGCAATCCCCTTTTGCCGAACATATGCGATTGCGTTGCCCGTCCTATGATAATATTCAGAACTCAACATATAGTTTTTTCCGCGACCGCTTCCGCTCGCCTCTACAATTCCCGAATTGACAAGCGATTCTAAAGTAATCTTCACTCGCCTGTCTTCCAACTTCAGTTCCGAAGAAATTTCACTGCTTGTCATTCTATTGCGTTGCTTTAACAGGTTTGCTTTCCGTATCGATTCTGTCTTCTATCGCGATAAATCTTATCCCGAACGACGGAAACACATAATCGATATACTGCCCGACAAGGATATAATTTCTCCCGAATCTCGATAAATCTTTTACAACGATTGTATTGATTTCTCCCGCTTTCGCGTCGTCAAGCAATCGTTTCACTCCGGGGCGATCGAAATTCGTTCCGCTGTAGCCGTCGTCGATATACGCGTCTTTTATTTCCCAGCCTTTATCCAGAACGTATTTCGTAACCAATATTTTCTGATTCTCGATAGATAAAGATTCGCCTGCCCGTTCGTCGTCGCGACTTAACCTCAGATAAATTCCTGCTATGTAATTTTTATTCCGCTTAGGTTCCATGTTTTACCTCCCGAACCGAAGCAATTTTATCACTTACCTTTATTTTACCATATTTTTCGTAATAGCTCAAGCTGTTCATACCTCGCTCACTCCTTTTATTTTTCTTGATTTCAACATTTCATCGTATGCCTCCCTTTCCGCTAAAACGATTAGCGTATCGTGTATATTTTTCCTCCCGATGTAATAACTTTCCACTATATAATTTCTCCCCTTTATCTTTGTTTCCGCACTCGTTTTCGGTGCGGATAAACAGCTTTTCATATAAATACAAGTTTGCGTTTAAATCAACGGGATTGAAGTCAGCGCAATACCCATTAAAGCGCGGATTGAAATCCCAACCCGATTCGCATTCCGCAAAGTAACACTTCCCCGCATACGCCGCGTTGCGCTTCTTATCAATCGAAATCCGCGTGGGCACGTAATTTTCATAAAAGCTTTTACAGCTCTCTTCGTCCTCTTCCGTGTTATAATGATTGAGTCCGTTTTCCGAAACCCGCTTCGTCATCCAAAACGCGTACTCTTTTTTCATAGCGGGAAACGCAATTTTTAAAAACGCTTTATCCCCCGTCGCTCTGTAAACGTCGTCTGCCATGAGCACGGCATAAGGCGGTTGACTGCGCTTTAAATAGTACGTTCTGTTTCCGTTGGGCATATAGCCGAATTTTTCGATCAAATACAAAATATCCAAAACGTTATACTTCGCCTGCTGAGAATTTCCGACGGCAAATAACGCCTTGTTGGTAAAATATGTGTCCCAATAGTACAGCTCGTTGAAAAAGCCGTCGGCACACGGCACCGTATACGGATACGGCAAGCCGATCAGCGTATCGTCGTCCTTTTCGTTTTTCCGCAACGTGAGCGGCAATTTTTCGCGGATATAAGTGAAAGCGTCCATGTTATTTCCTCTTTGATTTTGCTGCAACCGCACGCCGTAAAAAGTTATCCGCAAGCATGGGCCAACGGGCAACCTCTGCGTCAATTTTGTTTTTCTCTGCTCCCCAAAGTCTCTCGGTTGCAAGGCTCATGGCGTGCGGTCCGCGCGGAAAGACGTGCAGCTCATAGGGAACGCCCTTCTCTCCGCAGGCTGTGGCATAGCGCATGGAGTTGACCGCGGGTACGTCCCTATCCTCCGCCGTCGACCAAAGAAAGGCAGGCGGATTTTCCTTACGCACCGATGTGTGCAAATCGAGCCAGGCGGTCTCCCCGCGGGGGACTCCGTCACCGCCCAAAAGGCTCTCGAAGCTCCAAATATGCGTCGGTCTGCCGCCGATCACCGCATAGCAAAGAACAATCCCGTCGGGAGAAAAATTTAGCCCTTTCACAGGTGCAAAATCGGAAGGACAGTTTGCAAGCGTGCCGCATAGATGTCCGCCCGCAGAAAAACCGACGGCAAACACGCTTGACGAATCCGTATTGCAAATCTCCGCGCGCCTGCGAATCGTATCCATAGCGGTTGCCGCTTGCACTAATTGCGTCGGAAATCGCGCAGGATCGCAGGAATATTCCAGAACGTAAGCATTGTATTCGCGCCGATAAAATTCCATAGCGATCGGAATCCCCTCAATCGGCGTACTACAGCCCTTATATCCGCCGCCGGGCAATACCAACATGGCGGGACGAAGCTTCTCTCCGCCTTTTTCATGCTCATAACACAACAACGGAGCTGATCCGTAAGCTGTGTGAAGTTCAATCTTTGTCTCGTTCATATTTTCACCTCTTCGATATGCCATATAAAGCTCTCATAATCTCCAAGCTTCGGAAGCGCAACACCAACCGAAGCAAGCGTCTTGCCGCTCGCCGTAATATTCAATTCTTTAATTAAATATCGTTTCCCTTCGGCAAGCCCGACCAGTTTCACGAATCGCGTGTTCGGAAGCGGCATTGCCCGCAGTTGCTCGCCGACGACATAGGCACAGCGCTTGTCCTTGCTTACAATCATTTCGCAAAAACAGTTCTCCGAAAAGGGATCGCTCAACCGATACAAATCCCCCCGTAGTACTAAATCGGATATTTTACGATACGCCGTGATTTGTTCCTTGCAAGCGTTTTTCTCTTCATCGGAGAGCGCGGAGACGTTCAACTCATAGCCGCTTGCGCCGAGAGACGCAATCGCGCCGCGCGTGGAAAGCGGCGTCATCCGTCCTGTTTGGTGATTTGGGCAAGCAGATACATGGCAACTCATAGCCGAGAGCGGATAGCAAAGCGACGTGCCCCATTGAATTTTTGTGCGTTCGTATCCGTCGGTATCGTCGCTCGTCCAAATTTGCGGGAAATAATAGAGCATACCTGCGTCGAATCTTCCGCCGCCGCTCGCACAACCTTCAAAAAATACTTTCGGAAACTCCGTAGTGAGTCGATCAGCGAGCTCGTAAACGCCCAAGATATAGCGGTGCATAAATTCGCCCTGCCTGTATGAGGGAAGACTTGCAGAATAACATTCTGTGATAAAGCGGTTCATATCCCACTTTACATACGAAATATCGTTGCTACGTAAAATATCGGCAATCACACGGAAGATATAATCGACAACTTCCTGCCTCGTAAAATCAAGTACGAGCTGCCGCCTACCGCGGATCGGCTTGATGCCGTCCTTATGAATTGCCCAATCGGGATGAGCGCGGTAAAGGTCGCTGTCGGGCGAAACCATTTCGGGTTCAAACCAAAGCCCGAATTTTAAGCCGTTCATTTTACATCGGTCAATCACCGCCGTAAGCCCGCCGACAAGTTTCTTTTCGTTAACGTACCAATCGCCCAGCCCCGACGAATCGCTATCGCGTTTCCCGAACCAACCGTCGTCAAGCACGAACGTATCGACACCGAGCTTTGCCGCCTCGTCGATGAGCGCGCATATCTTTTCATTGTTAAAGTTAAAATAAGTCGCCTCCCAATTATTGATAACGATCGGGCGCGGCGCAAAGGCAAACGCGGGGTTCATAATTCTCTCGCGGATCAGATCGGCATATCCCCGCGACAATTCGCCGAGCCCCCGTTCCGAATAACACAGTAGCGCCTGAGGCGTTACAAAACTTTCTCCGCTCCTGACTTCCCAACAAAATTGTTCATCGTTGATTCCGCCGCTCAATCTCACCGTCCCGAAGGAGTTGCGCTCCGCCGTAAGCGCAAAATTGCCGCTGTACACAAGCTGAACGCCGTAGCAGACGCCCTTCTCCTCTCTGCAATCTTGTTCGAGTAAGCAAAGAAAAGGATGAATCCCGAAGGAAGATGCCCCGCACGTACTTTGCAGACGCACAATGCCGTGTCCCAAATCGGTAATTTCAGGCGTGCGCTCCCGCGTCCAAGCCCCGTGCATTCGCAAAATTTTATAATTGTTGTCGGGCAAATCTACGCAAAACGAAAATGCTTTTCTGAGACAGAACGACTGCTTCCCCGCATTGACAATCTTCGCGTTTCTGACAAGAATGTCGGAATCGTCGTAAACGGTATAATTGAGCTCTATTTCGGCATCCGAACAAAGATCACGTAAAAATATCGTAATCGTCTGCCCGCTGCACCGAACGTGCGGAATCCCCTCCAATGCAGGAGCTCCGTCCTCTATCGTATGGCGAACGTAGCGGAACTCGCTCATAATTCCGCCGTCCTTCCGTTCGATCACGATGGAGGGCGAACGATAATCTCCTCGTCCATACACGCCGCATTCCGAAAAAATACGCTCGTTTGCGTAAAAATTCAAATCGACAAGCTCTCGGGAAACGGGGTCGCCGACCTGTGCTATCAGATACGAAATATCACTTAAAGGTATTTTTGTACCGTAGTGCAAATTTTGCAATCGACCGCTCCCGTCCACACGCATCAAATAGCAATAATTTTTTCCAGACAAATAAAATGCTTTTATTTCCTGTTGATAAACAATCATAGATACCTCAAAAGACGCCGCCACCCGAAAATAGGAAGCGGCGTCATGATTACATTGCGTTGACAGTTACTGCTCAAATTTGACAATACCTTCTTTATCGATACGTCTCCATCTTCACGAGTTTTCCGCCCGAAAGACGCGAAGCCGCGGTTAAAATCACAAAGCGAAACAATTTTAAACTTATCCGACATCTCTGCCATAAGTTTCTCGTATGATTCGGTGCCGCGTTGTCCTACCCGATAATAGACACCGTAATGACGTTTTTCATATTTTTTAACTCCTTCGTTACGAATATAGATTTAACTTGGTCTTCAATACGTCCCGGCTGTTTGTTCCCAGCATAATTTCAAACTTGCCTTCTTCAGCTCTGTATTCTCCCGATGCCGTGAAGTAGGCAAGCGTTTCTTCGGAAATTTCAAATCGAACGCGACGCTCTTCTCCTGCAACAAGCGCGATTTTTTGAAATCCCTTGAGCTCCTTTACGGGGCGGGCGCACGATCCGAATTTATCATGAATATATAGTTGCACTACTTCCCGTCCGTCGCGCTTTCCTGTATTTTTCAACGTAGCCGAAACAATCACGCGCTCGCCGCGTTTCATTTCGCTTGATGAAATCCCTATTTCGCTCAACTCGAATTTCGTATACGAAAGTCCGTATCCGAACGGGTACAACGGCGAATTGAGTTCGTCAAGGTAAGAGGTTGTATAGAGGTAATTTTCCGCCGTGTCGGGATTCTTCGGTCTGCCCGAAGAAAAATAATTATAATAAATCGGACATTGCCCCACGCTACGCGGAAAACTCATAGTGATTTTTCCGTTCGGGTTTACTTCCCCGTATAAAAGGTTTGCAATGGCATTGCCGCCTTCAACCCCGGGATGCCAACAGAACAGTATTGCATCGGCAAGCGGAGCGACCTCGGTAAGCGCAAGCGGTCTGCCCGCAAACAGCACGAGCACGATTTTCTTACCCGTTTCTTTGAGTTTATGCAACAACTTTACTTGTAAAGCCGCTAACGTTATGGCAGCGCGCGAGTGGCTTTCACCCGACTCTTTACAATACTCTCCCATGCATGCCACAATAATATCGCTCTTTTTTGCCGTCCTCAACGCTTCGTCAAACCCGCTCTCGTCGGTAGCGTTCCAATGCGCCGAACACGCCGAAACCGCAGGCACGCTTTTGTCCGTCAGTTTCTCTACGCCCTCTTTTACCGACACGACGTTTTCCGTCTTGCCGAGGCACGCCCATTCGCCCATCAGTTCCTGTGTCTGCGCATAAGGACCGATTAAGCAAATCTTAGCGTCTTTTTCAAGCGGAAGTACGCCGTTATTTTCAAGCAACACGCTGCCGTCTTCCGCCGCACGCCGTGCGATTTCCCGTGCTCCGCCGGACAGACAGTACGTTTTATCACTCTCTTCATCTATGCCGACGCTTGCGTTTTGATAGAGCCCGAGCTTGTCTTTCAGGCGCAAAACGCGCTCTACCATGCGGTCTACTTTTTCTTCGGATACTTTGCCTTCTCGCACGAGTTCGGGCAAGTGATTTGCATACGCGAGCGAGCACATGTCTATATCGACCTCGTTATTCGCCGCAATGCGTGCGCACTCTTTGAAATCCTCGGCGTACCCGTGCGAGATCATTTCGCCGATTCCGCCGTAATCGCTGATGACTACGCCGTCAAACCCCTCTTGCTCTCTGAGTAAATCGACAAGCAGCTCGGTGTGTCCGTTCATAGGTATTCCGTTTAAGAGATTGAACGACGTCATCACCATGTCCGGTTTTTCTTTCAGACATTCAAGATAACTTTTTAGGTAATACTCGTGTAAGGCATGGTCGCTTATATCGGTGGTATTGTAGTCGCGCCCGCTTTCCGCCGCACCGTAGGCGGCAAAATGCTTGACGCAACAAGCGATGCCGCCCTTACGATATCCGCGAATAGACGCCCTACCCATCAGCCCGTTCAGATACGGATCTTCGCCCGTCGATTCGTTCACCCTGCCCCAACGCGCGTCGCGCACCAAATCCACCATGGGCGCAAACGTTACGTTGACTCCGTTTGCCCTCGCCTCGATTGCCGACATTTCGGCGCACTTTTCGGCAAGCTCCAAATCGAACGTGCCGCCTATGGCGATATTCAACGGATACACAGTTTTATAACCGTGAACCACGTCCTGCATAAGTAATAACGGTTTGTTTTTTTTTGCAAACGATGCGCTGCGTATCTTTTCCGCCGCCTCTATACCGCTGAAATTGAGCGCACTGCCTAATTCCCCGAGGTGCTCTTGCGGCACGCCGCTATGCGAAATACCTGTAACAACCGCATCGGCGTCTTGAATAATATCCGCCGCCGCAACCTGACTTAATTGCAACGCCTTCTCTTCCAGCGTCATGTTTGCTATAATCTTCTTGTAGTCCATATCGTATTATGCATACTCGACGTTATCTTTCAGCACTTTAAGTTGTTTGGATTCTTCGTTTGTAAGCACGGTAATTTCCGTTTCGTTCAACAAAAAACCATGCGTATCGGTTCCGGAAGAACAACTAACCGCACAGAAACAAATGCCCGCAATCATCAATGCCGCAAAAAACTTTAAGAATTTACTTTTCATACACTCCTCCCTTATTCCGCATCATACGGAACACCATAAATCGCCGACATTGCAAATTGCTCGTAATATTTATCGGATTCCGTCGTGAACATTAAAAACGAACCGACGCAATCCTCCAAATCTATCATGCCGCTCATAGTCGTCGTTTTACCGAGCGAAGAAATTTTGGTATAATCGGTAACGGTTATTTGTGTTTGTCCGTCTGTAACCGTCTTGGGAGCAATCACAACTTTTTGCCATCCTGTCCCTGCGGGAATTTGTATCGTATAATTATTAAAGTTTATCGTAACCGCACCATAACCCGCATTATAAAAATAGAAATACAGTTGTTCAAACTTTTTATCCCAATCCAGATAAAGCGGATTTTGCAATACGACGCGACCGAGCGCACGATAGTTTTGCATAAAAATACCGTCGGTGATCCCTGCATTGCGCATTTCCTCCGTCACCGCAAGCGACTTACCGTTTCTATCCGTCTTATCCTCGAAGTTAACAAGCGAAACACCGATACCGTTCATTCTGCCGCCCATATGTGCGGCAAGATTCTGGGCGTCGTCCAACGCATACACTTTATACAGTCCGTTCTCATCCGCAACAGGCGCCCAATCGTCTGATTTTCTATTTTGCTGCAAACCCGTTTCCTCTTGCGCACTGCTATTCCCGTATTCTACACGCAAATTGTTTACATAGAAACTGATTTCTTCGTTTACGTCCAAAACCGAAGTAAGTAACCACAATCGCGCCAAACCGTTGCTTATATCGATATAAGAAAAGTCATCCAACGTAAGAGTAGTCCATTCACCGGCGGGCAGCCGATACCATTTATCGGTGGAATACATTGCGCCATAATCATAAGGGAAATCGTACTGTATCACCGTTGCAAGTCCGCTGTTGTCGTGTATGCCGAATGCGACTTCTTTATCGAACGGCGCGGCGTTGTACACGTCCACTTTAATCTGAGCATTACCTTCTTGCAGATAAGCCAGATTGACGAAATTTAAATAATCGCCGCAAACGGTAATTCCCGTGAGCGCGTTGGGTTCCATGTAATTTTTATCCGTCAAAAATCGGAAAGCGGAAGAATTATACTTCGCCTGATACGTCGGATTGATACGCCATTCGAGCGAACCGCGATTACCTTCATGCACGTATTTTTCATCCGTATTATAATGATAGGAAGACCCCGTCCCCTCAAACCAGGATTCGGTCAACCATATGTTATCGCTCTCTTTCACATACTGCTGTCCCAGCTCACGCATATAGCGCAAATCATTCTCGTCGTCAAAATTTAAAATTTCTTGTCCCGACGAAAAGTTTTTTGTTACGATTGCGTTTCCCATAGCGTCGTATACGGGCGTCTCGTCCACATCGACCGATAAGTTATCTAAATAAACGTACGCTTTCGGATAATATAACGATCCATCCGCTAAAACCTGCCTGTCGTAATCCACGGCAATCGAAACAAAGGCGATTTCCCTTTGATTCTCTTTTTGCATAAAATAACGATTTACGTTTACATGCAAAGTTTTCTTTTGTTTCGCAGGAACGGTAATGGAACCATAATTGCAAGGAAACCAGCCGTTCCGCATGTTGCACAATGGCTTACTCTCAAAAAGCAGACGGTTAAGCCGCGTACATATCAGGAATACGAACGCATGAGCAAATGCCACTTCCAAAAAGACTTCGCCGGCGTTCCCCTCAAGGATATGACGAGAACCAAAATACAGGAATATCTGTTCCGCTTCGTGGACGAAGGGAAATTCAGGACGGCAGAGAAACTGCACCTCGCTTTCTCCTGCATCTTTGACCTCGCCGCAGACGACCTCGGGTTCGTCTCTCCCATGAAGAAGATCGTCCTGCCCTATCATGAAAGCAAGAAAGGAAATGCTCTGACTAAAGCCGAAGAAAAAACTCTCGTAGAGTTCTGTATTTCCCACAAAAACAATGCCGCATCGAGCGCTTTGCTTGTCATGCTCTATTGCGGTTTGCGCAGGAGCGAACTCAAATCCATACGCACGGAAGAAAACTTCTTAATCTGCACCACGAGCAAACAACGACAGGGCAGAGTGGAAGTAGAACGCAAGATCCCCTTCTCCCCGATGCTTAGAAAAGTTCTTCCATACGTCGATTTTGAGAAAGCAAAGTCCGTTAATCTGAGTACGATACAGACGACGTTTAAGAGGCTGTTTCCCGAGCATCACCCTCATGAACTTAGATATACCTTCATTACCAGGGCAAAGGAAGCAGGATGCAATTTGGAGGCTGTGATGCTTTGGGCGGGGCATTCTTTCGACAAAGACGTAAAGACCTCCGCCGTGGACAGGGGCTATACCGACTACTCCGACGAATACCTCTACAACGAGGCTCAGAAGATACACTACGAGCTTTGACAACTCAAAACAAAGAAAAAACGTATAAAAAAACAGGCCGCTGCAATGCGGCTTGTTTTCTGTCTGTTTTACCCCACAATTCACCCCACAAACCACCCCACAATTTTTTGCATAAAAGTTTGCGGACAAAAAATAAGGCACTATATCTTGTGTATATCTCTACAATATTACACAACATATAGCACCTGTGGCTGGGGTAGCTGGATTCGAACCAACGAATGACGGAGTCAGAGTCCGTCCGACACAGTATTATACACAATATATAGTGTCTATATTATTGTATATGCACTATATATTGTGTATTTTTATTGCACTTCCATTTTAGTCCCAAATTAGTCCCAAGTGAATTTCTATCATTATTGTGGCAATTTTTCTATCACTTCTGATTTTTATGCTTGAATCTCAAAAAGGACGACTTTCACCCTTCCGATTTATCGGACAGGTGTTTTTTGGCGAATTCTTCATTAAGCCTTCTTCGCAAATTTTCTAATACCTGATCCCCGGGAACAGTACGCCCTGCTTCAATATCTTTCAAGCCTTCAGAAATCTTTAAACACAAATCATATTTTGCCAATTCGTTCTCAACCGGAAGCTTTATAGGAAACGGAATGCTTTGCGTATAAAATACCTGATACAGAAAGACGTTGATTGCAGCACTCAGACTACACCCCAAATCCGATAATACATCTGTAGCTAAACCGATAATCCGTGCATCTACATCAACAGTTATTGTTTCCTTTTCCATCTTTTTCATTGTAAACACTCCATAACACACGATTTTTACCAATAAATTCTGTTTTATAAATTCTTTAGCCGCTGAGTTGGCAAAGGAATCCATTCGGTGGCCTCTATAACTGCTTGCTCATTTTTTTGAGGTATATTTTCCGAATTGAATGATAAAAATGAAATTACGCCTTCTCTCGGAAATCCACTATAACTATATGTCCAGCCCCAATCCGTACAAGGAACAATACCTACAAAATCTTCTCCTAAAACTTTTTTTGCTATCACTTCGCGTGCAGGAAACACTACCGGCACCCTATTGCGCTTTAATGCGCTATACATTCTCACCAAATCGTCTGTGCAAGGCTCTTCGCCACCGCTTAATTTTACATAAAATCCTCCGTCATCTTTCAGCAAATACAAATGTATCCGCGAATAACTACTGCCTGCACGAAGTTCCCATAAATGGCTCGGATTTTCGATTTTCCACTTTTCTTCCATACTTAACGCATACCATCGTTCAAATTCTTCCGGAGAATTATAATCGATAGTTCGCAAACCGCCATCCCGATCATCGGAAAAACGCATATACATTTGCTCAGAGGTCATACTTTCAGTGCCTTCATATTTTGCTGCAAGATAACAAATTGCACAAATATCAAAATACCGCTGCGTCGTCATGGTTTGATAGCGTTCTTTTGTATCACCATGTAAGGCGTTCTGATTATTATAGCCGATGTACTCAGCAATCTCTTGCTCCGTTAATCCCTGCAACGACCAATCTTTGTATGATAAATCTATCCCCCAAAGCTTTTTTCGAGAAATAATCCCCATACGATAACGATAAGGAAGCACGGAAGCAAGCCATAGATTATAAGTACCGTCTTTTATACCGGAAATGATCTTGTCCAAATGCTCTATTAAAAAATCTAAAAAATCAACACAATCCCATTCGTACCAAGCGTTTGTTTGTTCTGGAACAAGACTAATCACAAGGGAATTGTTGATGGAAAGGGCAAAGTATTCATTATGCCGCGAAACAGTTATTTCATACCAATAAGTATCATTCGGATACTCTTCCTTCCATGCTTGCTCGAAATCCTCGTATGTATCATATTCTCCGTCTTCATGGAGTTCTTCATAATCACCGAACGCTTCGATTGACCCGCGCGAAGCATAGATCCAAAAACTCCACAATTCATTATCCCTGCGGCTCTCCAAAAGATTTAAACGCTCCAACAAAACAGAAATCCGGGAACGGGTTTCCTTTGTTACCAAACAATGCTCTCCAAAACGCAACCTTTGCACCCGCTCTATTCGAGCTATGGTAGGCGCATATATGTTTTTCTTCATAATCTATTCCTCCCAATAGACCACGAATCGTCATGTTCAATAGAAATCACGACCAAATATTGTTAAGTTATAAATAAAATTCACTCAACTCAAAAAGATTATATTTACTCCTATCCACATCATCCGTAAATCCGCTTTTTGAAATGAATCCCAACCTATAAAAACTTAAATTAGATGACGCGCACTGATACACCTCTTCATTTATAACCGCATTGCCCACCGGCTTATCGGTATATTTACACTCGTAAGAGATATACCCGATCTTATCCAATGTTACAACGTCAAACTGACGATTGATTTTATTACGCGCATCGTCGAACGAATAAGTGCCTATCTCATATATGAGCGGCGAAATTCTGTTTGCTTTATTCGCACGGATAAGAAACTCTTTACTAATGCCTTCAAACTTTGTAGGCAGATACTGTTCCCTTAAATCGGCGGCAATTACCTCGGAATAGAAGTTGTCTGCCGAAAGTACTGAATTCATATTTTTATTGCGGTATATATACCGATAATAAAATTCCATTAAATTATCGTGGAAACGATAGAATATCTTTTTCTTATTGCCCTTTTCATTGATAGGTACAACCTTTTCTATAATCTCCAAGTCAATAAGTTTTTTTATCAAATAATCCGGATTAACCTTTGAACCGTTTTTAGTTGTCAGCCCGTTTACCAAATCAGTATATTTCGTAACACCCCTGCCTATCAATTCAACCACACTATTCACGGCAGGAATCTTGCTTGTTTCGGCTGCAATCGTATATTCTATCTCCAACTGTAAAATGGAATACGGCTCAATGAGCAATCTTTTTATATTATCCAATGCCGGCTTGCTGCTGTCGATCAAAGAATTGAAAAACGCAACGCCTCCGAATACAGAGTACATAAGTATTTTATCTTCATCACTATAATTCGGATAAAACATAGAGGCATCGTAATAATCAAAAGCCTTTAACGCTATAATGCTTGTAAATCTGCCATACGTTTCACTTCCGCCATCGTTCAGACTCTTCATAACATCCACATAGGAACCTGACAGAATAAATTTCATATCCGTCTGTGACTTGTATTCGTCAATCAAATCCCGGATATCCGAAACGATAACGGGCAAAGTTTCCCACAGAAACGGAAATTCGTCTATTACCAAAAGCACCCTGTTATTTTTTGCATACTCAAAGACATATGCAAGCGCGTCTTTTATTGTCTGAAAAGTAAAATTAATTTTAAGGCTTCGCCGCAAAGCAGCATTAAAACCTTCGATATTATCCCCCAATAAACTCCTCTTACATTCATAATATATATAAGTACCGTCGAAGGTTTTTGCCGCTTCCTTGATAAGTTCGGTCTTCCCTATTCTTCTGCGTCCATATAGCAATACCGACTCAAAACGGTTATTCCCCAACTTTTCAGTTAATTCGTTTAATTCCTTTTGTCTGCCGATAAACATAAGAACCGCTCCTTTATTTAACTCAAGTATATCACTTAAATTGATTTTAGTCAAATGAATTTTAGTAAAATTTATTTGACTGAAAATATATTCAGTATATATGCCAATTCTGGTTTATACCAAAATTTTAACAAACTAATTTACGGATTTCTGACGAAAAGCACTTTGTTATCTCTCAAACGCTAATTACCGAATTCCTGTCACGACATAAATTCGGTAAATCCATTGTCCAAAAGCGGTTCTCCAAATTATAGCCAAATAAATATCGACCAAAACACGAACAAGCAGTTGTCAAACTTCATTTTACGCACGAAAAAGCAGTTAACTGCATTTTTCTTCCCCAATTTTAATGTTTTACTTCCCCAATTACTTCCCCAATTTTAATGTTTTACTTCCCCAATTACTTCCCCAATTTCTCGATTTACTTCCTCATTTACTTCTTCATTTTAGAATGTTTCTTCCTCATCGCCCTAAATTGATGTATTTCTACTATTTCAATCTACAAACATTCCGATTTTTTATCGTTTCAGGCAGGGAGTCTGGCACAGCGTTCGCGGAAGTCAAGGGGCAAAATTATTGCTGAAAATACGAATCTCCTCCCGAAATTTTGCCGTATTCCGTCAGGCTATGGTGGCATAGTTCCTCGCGGAAGTCAACGTCCGCAAAATCGTTGCTGAAAACTCCTATACCAACGGAATTGAGAGCCGGGCAAGGTTGTTTCCTTGCTCGGTTTTTCTCATGTTTTGGTACTGTTTTTCGCTATACGTATGCAACGATTTTGGCTTTTCCCGTTGACTTCCGCAGACCGACAGGGAATTTGCTTTCCTTCTACCGTCCTATGCCCCGCCGCTTCTGCCGGAAACGGCTGATAAAATTTCGGAGGTTATCGAAAATGGAAATGTTGGTAACAAAGTTCTCGAAAGGCAAGTATCGTAACGAGGGAGAATTGTTCTCCGAGCCTATCTCAACCGAGAACGTAAAACTCATGGGCGAAATGATAGCGTTGCAGGCACTGCGTACCGTGAAAAAGTACGATATGAAAATCGCGGACAAACTCTACATCGGTTTAATCAAAGACCTGCACCACATGAGAGAGATAGACTATACCGTATCGGACGGTTACGATTGCGCGCAGACCGCTATGTGCTTCCTATACCAGTTTATCGGAAGAACGGTTCACGAGATTTACGGGAAAGATAAAAAGGGAAAAGACATCACCATTAAATGCGCTTGCTATCGTGAGATAGACAGGTTCATCGACGGCTTACGCAACAGACCGAACAGACATAAGCAAGTCGAATACATAGACTTTACGGATTATAAGGCTTTGCCGATGGACCCCGTGAATTGCTTTGAACATGAGCAGGCAGACTTCAGCAAAGCGGATGCTCTGATGGACGCCATGCACCTGACGGACAAAGAGAAGGAGATGCTGGAATATTACATGAGCGGCTGGAAACGCTCCGAGATCGCCAAAATCCTTTGCGTGACGAAGTCGTGCATGGATTACCGTAAACTCCGCATCCGGTACAAATACCGCACCTATATCGGCGAGTTTTAATATGCCGTTTAACTTCATATTCCATTGAAAAGGCAGGCTTTTATTCGGAAGGTCTGCCTTTTTTCATGTTGCTCTCCCTCAACACGAAAGTCCAAATCGCACCACAACCCTGCACCGTACCGTTGGAATGCCAGAAATTCGCTCTCTTTCACCCTTTCCTGCCACGAGAACTTTCTTCTCGATAAACTTTATCGACAAACATTTGTTTGCTTTTTAAGAGGCGTTTACGAGGCTTATTTTGGTTTCTGCCCCGAAGTACCTCCTCTCCGCCCGTCGGCTTCAGACGGACGGAATATCCTGTGTTGTGATTCATGGACTTGTTCGAAAGGTAATCTTTCCGGCGCTTCTCACCTCCGCATTTTCAAGCCGAAAGGCTCAAATCACACCGCAACCCTGCGCCGTGCCGTTGCAACACCCTAAATCCGCCCTCTTTCGCCCCTTCCCGCCTCGGGAATCTTCTTTTCGGTAAATTACTCGACGAACATTTGTTCGCCTTTTAAGAGCCGTTTACGGGCTTATTTTGACCTCCTTTCCAAAGCACAACGCCCTTCCACACCTCTGCTTTCGGAAATTCAGCGAAAAACGCAACCGAATGCTCCTCTCGAAGACCTGTTTTTCGCCCGAAAATCATGCCGTTTTTATGTACCGAAAATATCTCTCAAAAATGCAAATGGCTGCAGTGTGTGCGCTTGGTTATTAACAAGCGGCGGTCTCCGACCGGCGATGCGGCTGCG
>CALVST010000073.1 GCA_944359365.1 uncultured Clostridia bacterium | reverse complement strand
TTGTTGCCGTTTCGCGGCGTGTGCTTGGCTGCGGCGCGCGTCAGCGCGGCGCACTTGTCTATGCCAAGCACACGCCACGGTGCCAAACAGTACTATATTGATATAAATGTTGCAATTTGTTTTACTCAAATATTAGCCAATACGCATACAGGTTGAGCTGACCGGGGACTTCGGAAAGCTCGTCTATGCCAAGCACACGCCACGGTGCCAAACAGTACTATATTGATATAAATGTTGCAATTTGTTTTACTCAAATATTTAAATATATAGAAATGAAAAACACAAGTCCGGCAGAGTTGTCGGACTTTTATCATCTTTGAGTGAAAAACATCGTCTTTTGCTCGCAAACCTACTGAAACAAATAAAAATGCAGTGTAGCTATTTCGTACAACAAAGACAAGATAAAAAGTCGACATTTTTGTAGAAATAGCAAGTGTCGGCTTTTTTGTCGTTCCAAAATGTGTTATAATGTAATTAATAGAGAAGTTTTAGCTAATTTAAGGAGGTGAAAATTTGAATTATACTAAATTGGTTAGAGAATATTGTAAGAACAATAGCGGTGCAGTTTTTGATGTGTCAAAGTTAAAAGATACTGAATTTGCAGAAGTACCGTATAAGACTTTGTTAAAGATATTAAATAGACTTGAGGAAGAAGGTTTACTTAAGCCTGTTTCTAAAGGTGTTTATTTTATAGGCGAAAAGCCGGTGGACGAAGAGTTGATCTTCGACGAATATGTAGAAGATGGAAAAGGGATGTTTGTCGGATATCAATTATTCAATGATGTTGGGATATCCAATTACGTTGATTGTAAAACAGAAATTTATACGAATAACATAAAGTCAAAACAAAAGAGTGTAGGTCAGTATCTTCTAAAAAGAGTCGATTTAGAGTTTGATGGCGATATCGTAGATTTAATTGCATTATTAGAGATAATAGACGTTGGGTATTCTATGAAAGGTTGTGATTTTATGGCTTATAAGAAAACGGTGGATATGCTGCTAAAATCATATTCTGATAGTAGCTTTGAGAAAATTGTAAAAGCAATACATTACAAGTATTCTACTATAAAACAATTAAGTGAGTTGTTAGAGGCAAATGGTATCATAATTATTTGAAAATATCTGACAAACATAAGCACCCCTTATAACAGACTTAAAATTCACCATGAGGGATTGCCCCTATCCTAACCCAAAACTGCCCTGAAAACGACTTCTATTTGCTCAGTTGACTCTGTTATCTTTCAGCAAAGCTTATTTATAATGAGACTTTTTCCGCACTAATTATTTATGCTGAAAAATCCCATTTAATTCTTCCATCTTTTCTTTTGACGGAATGTTAAAAGACGTTATATTCATTCCAAGTGCCATATATTTGTGTTCACCCATTTTATGATATGGCAAAAGCTCAATGTTAATCGGCTTATACGGTGCGAGGAATTCTTTAATCTTTCTCATTTCTTCCACCGTATCATTAACTGTCGGAATAATAGGTATTCTTATTGAAACTGTGGCTTCATGCTCAAATAGCTTTTTGAGATTGTTAAGAATCAATTCATTTGATGCATCGGTAAATTTTTTATGTACATCATTGTTAAACGTCTTTATATCATATAAAAACAAGTCGGTATATGGGAGTATTTTCGCAAAATATTCCCACGAAACCGATCCTGCCGTATCGACAGCTGTATGTATGTTGATTTCTTTGCATTTTTTCAATAATTCACGCAAAAAATCAATTTGCAGCATACATTCACCGCCGGAAAAGGTAACGCCGCCGTTTGAAGTTTCATAAAATATTTTATCCTTTCGTATAATGTCAAAAACATTCTCAACAGTTTGTACTTTTCCACAAATCTTTTTTGCATCGTTAAAACAGACAAATTCCGCATCTTTCTCTGTTAAATCTTTGCACCGGCCACAACCGGTGCATTTATCCTTATAAAACATTATCTGTGGTTTTGATGACTGGCTTTCGGGATTATGACACCATTTGCATTTTAAGTTACAGCCTTTGAAAAATACTGTAGTGCGTATTCCCGGTCCGTCAACAAACGAATTTCTTTGAATATCAAAAATTATTGCTGTGTTCATAATCAAAACATCCTATCTTGCATGCGTCGTTCTTTGTATTATTTCATCTTGCAAACCTTCGTTTAAAAACACGAAATAGTCGGAAAACCCTGAAACTCTTACACGCAAATTCTTGTATTTATCGGGTGTTTTTTTCGCGTTAATTAAATCCTCCTTCGAAACATATGTGAGTTGGAAATGAGTTCCGCCCATTTTGAAATATGCTTCAAACAGGTAAACAAGCTTTTCGAAATTTTCATCTTTTTTCACCAATTGTTCATCGAGCAAAACATTTGTAACACTCGGGCCTGTCAATATCGAATATGGATCGCATTTTGCCACCGATGATAGAAGTGCCGTAAGTCCGTTTCTGTCCTTGCCCTTAGATTGTCCGATTCCGAAATTTATCATATCTCCGTCAAATCTTCCGTCTGGCGTAGCTTTTGTATTGTCACCAAAAAATTTATGGTGTTCATTATAACCGACAAGATTTCCGAATACTAAGGGCTTTTTTAAATAATTATCGCCGGTATTCCAATTGTCAAGACTTTTGAAAAATCTGTTGGCAACGCCGTTTGAAAAATCGTCGTCATTGCCAAAAAACAATCCTTCTTTTAGGATATACTCTCTCAAATCTTCAAAGCCGTTCCAATTATTTCGCAGTGCGTCAATTAATTGTTCCATTGTTATTCGCTTTTCATCAAAAACCAATTGCTTTGTCACGGAAAGAGAGTCAATTACATTAGAAATGCCAATAAGAAGCCCCACTGCAATATATGTATTCGTCCCACCTTGCGTAACACTCTTTGCGCTTTCTATGCAGCCGTCAATAAATATGCTACTGACAAGATTGCAGTCCCTCTCGCGTATAGTTTGAAATCCTTTTCCTATTTTGTCAGCCTCACATAGATCATTAAACATTTCCTCTTGGAATATGTTATAAAATTCATTGAATGTTTTTGCTTTTACAATATCATCGCTTCTGTTAAAGAATGTGTTTTGAACACACCTAACAATGTTCATAGGGTCAAACCCAAAAACAATTCCACCCGGCATAGCTATCTCATTACAGCCAATCATTGTATAATGTACCGCTTTTTCATGTGAAAATCCGGTATATTTCATCAAGCCATTTATACGCGGCACGTCATTAACAAACGCAATACGCTTGTTGGGATCTTTTCTCTCACAGTCCATCATATAATGTAAAACCTCATGAGGAGTTTTCGGCGTCCATCGCAGAGAAATCTGTGGTATCCATGTTGGCAATTCCATAAGCGAATCAACAATCAACTTTGATAATTCATTGAAACCGTCCTCGCCGTTTTCAAGGTATCCGCCCACACAAAAATGAGATTCGCCACCGCGGTAAAATCTATCGCTGGAAATATGTATTCTCGCTTGCAGCATTAGGAATAATTCCTGCAAATATTCAGATGCATCCTCTTTGGTTAAAATTCCTTTTTCTACATCTTTTTTATAAAACGGATATAAATACCTGTCAATTAATCCGATACTGTCAGGAATTAAACCGTAACAAACATACAACGACAAAATCGCCTCATAAAAACTATTTGCTGATTTTTTCGGCACATTTTTAAGTGCTCGGGATAGTTTCTCCAGATTCTTCTTATACTTTTCATTTGACACTGTTTTAGAAAAACTCAATGCTTTTTCGGAGCATTTACACGCCCAATCAATCAAAGCGTCACATATATCAGATTGCGTTTCCAAGAATTGAGTTGCCTCCGCATCATTCTTGTGTTTTTCGATTGATTTGTTAATTTCATCTTTAATACTGACTATTCCGCCGTTAATGATTTTAGCAAAATCGCCTGCCGAATGCTGCCATTCGAAAGTAAGCAGATTATCTACCGGCTTATTGTAAAAATTATTACAAGCAATACCAAAATTCACATGACCGCTTCTGTTGAAAACATCGCCCTCAACGCTGCCGTCAAATTTAATCAAACCTGTAAAGCATGATTCGGCAACAATCAAGGGTTCTTGATTCCTTATATATTCGCAGACTCTTTTTGCGGACATTTTTATCGGCGGCAAAAACAAGTCGCATCGATCATATTCTGTTTTTACCGGGTAAACATACATTTTACCTGAAACAGTTTTCTTAACCAAACTTTCTATTCTTTCATCCATTTTGTTTGTCCTCCATATTATCTTATTGAATATCCGCCGTCAAAAATAACGGTTTCCCCACAAATCATCTTTGCATTGTCGCTCAAAAGGTATATTGCAAGATTGTTAATTTTTTCCTACGCCTTATCAAATTCCATAGCGTTCCAAACCATAGGAAATACATTTTTTCCGAGTTCGCGCGCAACACATTCAAGATTTGAGATATTTCGTCCTGTTATAACGACGGCAAAATCATTTTGCAATAATTTTTTTGTAATTGTATATCCTATACCCCGACTTGCACCTGAAACCAAAGCCTTTCTTATTTTATTCACTCCTTAAAAATTTTCTCCAGTTTATTATATAGCAAAATTCAAAAATGTAAATGTTTCAAAAAATATAAATTTGTTTCAAACGGACATTATTATTGAAAAACCAAAAAATATGTGATATAATAAAATAAAAAAGAGGAAAATAGAAAAATGCAAACAGAAACTATGGTACATACCCATGACGCGGTGTTTTTTTGCGACACGCTGACATACAGCACTCCTTATATCTCCAATAACCCCAGAAACCACGATAGTCTTGCTTTTGTTACAGACGGAACACTTGGATATGAAAAACAAGGAAGGACTATTCAGATAAAACAGGGACAAATCGCATATATAGCCAAGGGCTCTATAGATAAAAGCAGTACATACGGTTGCGATGCAGTTTCATATATCGCAGTCAATTTTAATTTTGACGCAAGCCCTGCATCATCAAGACAGAATCTGCCGTTTGGAACTGTTTGCTCGTCAAAAAACGCATACCGATATGAGAAATTATTTCGGGAAGCTGTTAATGAGTATAGTTTGGGTTTGCCCGGCTCTCGAACAATATGCAACGGGATTTTATATCAGATAATAGGTCAGCTTTACAATGACCTTGTTTTTGATGAAATTACTCATAAAACGGTAAATAAAATAGAAATTGCACTTGATTATCTAAACAGAAATTACAGCCATTCTGATTTGAAAATAAGCGAGGTTGCGAAAATGACAGGCATGAGTGAAAAGCATTTCAGACGTGTTTTTTATGATGTATATAAAAAGAAACCGCATGAATTTTTGAAGGACATTCGCCTGAATAATGCAGAACAATTACTTTTGAATACATCAAAGCCTATTTCGGATATAGCAATTCGGTGCGGTTTTTCTGATGTGTATTCATTCAGCCATTGTTTCAAACGAAACTTTGGAATATCACCTAAAGCTTACAAAAAAATGTAAGCATCTTATAATGCAAACAAATTGTATTTCTATACCGATACGCTAATACATAAAATACGGATTTTTTGTCAACTGCATTGCAAATAAGTTTGACTCAAAACATTAAGTGTAAATGTTGTTTGTGTAGAAAAAGAACGCGCTATTTTAGTGCAAGGCAAGTCAATGTGCAATGCTTTCACGCGGTCAGAAAAATAATAAAATTCGTAAATACTCTCGATAGGTGTCCGAAGTCTACGGTTTTGTTCACCTATTGTTTTAATAGGCGAACAAAATTCTGTGAGATAATTCACCTATCATCGTTCTGAAAGGCGGAATAAAAATACAAGAAAACATCTAAAAGAGGGGAAGTCTGAAACGTCTGTTTCGGCCTTCTTTCTATAAATAATACAAGCACGACATCGGAAGCATTTTTCTATTGATCTTTATCATAAAAAGTAGCCAATACGCATACAGGTTGAGCTGACCGGGGACTTCGGAAAGCTCGGCGATCAGTTCGTAATCATCCGCGTTGATGAAACGGCAGATTTCGGGGTCATAGTACCGCGTTTGCAAATAGTAGAACTTGTTCTGAACAAATCAAAAATTATCTCTGCACTCTGCCGCTGGAATCTCCGTCTGCGAGGGCTTCGGTTTCCGCGAGGGATACAAGGTTATAATCTCCTTCTATACTGTGTTTCAGACAGCTCGCCGCCACCGCGAATTCAATTGTCCGCTGCGGGGGATATCCGTTGAGCAGGGCATAGATCAGCCCTCCGCAAAAACTGTCTCCTCCCCCTACCCTGTCCACTATGTGAACAGGATATTTTTTTGAAAAATACCCCCTTCCTTCCGTATACAGCAGCCCCGACCAGTCGTTATCGCTCGCCGACCTGCTTTCTCTCAACGTGATCGCCACCCCTTTGAATCCGAATTTCTCCGTCAGCCTTTCCGCTACCGAAAGATATCCTCTTTCACTCAATTTTCCTCCGCGGATATCGCTTTCTTCCGCTTCGATCCCGAACACTTCTTCCGCGTCCTCTTCGTTCGCAATACAGTAATCCGTATATTTACAGAGTTCTCCCATTATTTTGCTTGCTTTTTCCCCGCTCCAGAGTTTTTTCCGGTAATTTAAATCGCATGAAACGGTAATGCCCCTTTCCTTTGCCGTTTTTACGGCATCCAGACATATCTCCGCCGTTTCTTTCCCGAGCGCAGGCGTGATCCCCGTGAAATGAAACCAGTCCGCTCCTTCCATGATCTTTATCCAGTCGAACTCCTCTCTTTTCGCTTCCGCTATTGCCGAGTGCTTCCTGTCATATATCACCTTGGAAGGGCGCTGGCTCGCTCCTTTTTCGCAAAAATAGATCCCTATGCGTTCCCCTCCCCGCACGATCTCAGAAGTATCTACCCCGTATCTCCGCAAACTGTTTACCGCCGCTTGTCCGATCTCGTGCGCCGGCAGTTTCGTTACGAATACCGCGTGATCCCCGTAATTCGAAAGGCTTACCGCCACGTTCGCCTCCGCCCCGCCGTATGTCGCTTCCAATTTTTCGCTTTGTACGAAACGCAGATAATTTTCCGGCGCAAGACGCAGCATGATTTCCCCGAAAGTCACTATCTTTTTCATGTTTTCCTTTCTCCCTCAGCGCTTTTTTGCGCCGCTCTCCGAGGCAAGGAGCGCCTCTTCCGTAAAAGAACTTCCTCCCACAGCGTAAATTTTATCCCATGCGAGATATTCTTCTATATTCTCTTTGCCGATCCCCCCCGTGGGAATGAACCTGACTTGCGGGAAGGGCGCGGATAACGCTTTCATCGCCTTGATCCCCCCGAATACGTTCGACGGAAAAAATTTGATCACCGTCAGTCCCAAAGAAATCGCCTTCATGATCTCCGTCGGCGTTACGCACCCGGGATAATACGGCACCTCCGCCTTACGGCAGATCCCGGCAACTTCCTCCGATAATCCGGGCGATACGATAAACTTTGCCCCCGCGGCAAGCGCTTTTTCACATTGTGCGCCGTTGAGCACCGTTCCGGCACCGATCCTCATATCCGTAAATTTTCCGCATGCGACGGCGATCGCTTCCTCCGCGCACGGCGTGCGGAACGTGATCTCCGCTCGCTCTATCCCGTATGCGCGCAGCGCGCTCATGATCCCTTCCGTTTCTTCAAGGTCGTTTATCTTTACCACCGCTATCCTCTTATCCATTTTTTCCTCCGCTCCCTGAACGCCTATAAAATTAAAATTTTATTTCTCTGTAAATTTCAGGGATTATTTTGTTTTTACAGATGAATCGTTCTGCGGTCTGGTCGTCGAGAAGTCCGACATGGAGAGGTATGGTAAATTTTGCATCGATACGCGCGGCAAATCGTTCCGCATCGGGAAAATTCATGTTGTTTCCCCTTCCGTTTACGGGAAGAAAAAGCGCATCGAATTCCATTTCGGGCAAATCTTCAAATACTTTTTCGCTGTAAAGCGTATCCCCGGTAATGTAATAATTTTTTCCTTCTGCAGAAATGATCACGCCAATGGCGGACGGATCGGAATGTTTTGCCGTAACCGCGCGGAACAGGACGTCCTTTTCGGTCCATTGCGTTCCCGCATCGAAGAGCACGTAATTATTTCTTTCCCCGCCGAAATCCCTTACTATCTCCCATGCGTTCCGCGACGCGAGCAATAGAATTTCCGAAGAGAATGTAAAGTAATGTTCTAACGTCTGTAAATCGCAGTGATCCCCGTGGGCATGCGTACAGATGACTATATCGGGTCGTAAATCCAAAAACCGCCCGTCAACCGGCGTACGGCGATGTTTGGAAGGTTCGTTTTCGGCAACGCTGTCGGAAAGATAAGGATCCACCAGGATGCGCATCCCGTTCGTATCGAAAAGCAAACCTGCCTGCCCCAAATAAACGATCTTCATTTTTTCTCCTCGGGAATAAGCGGATAAAGCTGAATAGTATTTCCGCCGTCTATAACGAGTTCTGCACCCGTCGTGTTTCTCGCATGAGCGGCAAAATACCACACGCCGTCTGCGATATCTGCACCGTCGGCCACATCGCCGAGCGGCGTAAATGCCGAGGGTACATTTTTATACCATTCTGGGTCTTTTTCCCATCTGTCCGTTCTGATCATGCCGGGCAGCACGGCATTTACGCGTATATTATATTTTCCGAGATCGAAGGCAAGCGCGCGCATCATACCGAGTTGTCCGCCCTTGGAAGCGGAATACGCTATCCTGTTCGGAATGGCGCGATATGCCGTATTGGAATTCACGAACACGATGCTTCCCCCGCCGCGATTTTTCATTCTCAATGCCGCCGCCTCCGAAAGGGCATAATCCCAGATAACGTTCGTATAGATTACCCGGGCAAAATCCGAGAGCGGGGTAACGAATATTTCCTGCCCCAATCCCTGATCGGAAGCGTTCAACACAAGGCAATCTGCAAAGATCCCCGCCCTGTCCATTTCGTTAAACAATTCCCGTATCCCGTTTTCATCCACGGATCCGTCTTTTTGCAGAGAGCCGAGCACGTATCCGCGGATTTTTACATCTGGAAATTTTATCCGATACGCCTTTTCTGCAGCGGAAACTTTTTCGGCATCCCTGCCCGTAAAAACGACATTCCATTTTTCCGATGCAAACTTTTCCACTATAGCCACACCGGTGTTTATACATGCCCCCGTTACCAGAACCGTTTTCTGCATATTTACTCTTTCCCCATAAAATTTGCCGACGAGATAATAAGAGGATAGTCTTTTACGGGAACGTGTTTGAATAAAGTTACGCCGTATCCCAGATCCTCACGCATTTCCTCGGGGATCCGATAGATCGTCCCCGTAAGCAGATCGGTCAGAACGGCATCCGTGAATCCGGAAGCCTGGAAACTGATCGTTCCCTCAAAAGAAGTGCTTAAAAGCTGCGCGGGTTTCCAATATACAAAAGCCAACCCGCCGTTTTTCCTGTTGCAAAAACCTGCGGTAAGAAGATTTTTCCTCTCTTCTTCCCGTGCGAAAAGCGCAGGCGACATCGTGGGGAAAAAGAAAACAGGGACTTCGGATAAGACGACATCTTTCCCAAATACCGCGCACAGATTCTGGAAGGCATAATAAGACGGTTTCGGCTTATATTCCCCGATAGAACGGCCGTTTTCGTCAAACTCGGCGGCGAGAAGTCCGAAAAAGCCGTAATCGAGATAAGAAGATTTATCCCCTACTGTTCCGTGAAGGGCTTCTATCATATCCACCGTTGTAAATACGGAAGAAAATTCCACACCGCTTAACATATCGACGATTTGGCGGCGAAGGATCAATTTTGCCTGTTTTTGCGGCGTAAACGCCCCCGTATTGAGCGCTCCGAATCCGTCCCCGGAGGACGGGCATCCGTTTTCCCCCTGGATCAACCCGAGGTTCCCGTATTTTGCACAAACGGCCTTCAAGGCGCTCACGCGCTCGAAAATCTGCGTTTCGTCCACAGTATATGCGTGATAAGTGATTGCGTCCACATAGCGGAACATCCCGGTCTGCATGGCGGGCTCTATCCAGGTAAAGCCTTTTCCCCTGTCGCATGTGGAGCAACCGAGGATCTTTGCCTCGGGGTATACTTCCTTGACCGCTTTCGCCGTGGCGATGCAGAATTCCCCGTATTCCTTTCCGTTTGTTCCGTGTTTCCAGCAGTAATCCCCGTCCGGTTCGTTCCAGACCTCAAACATTTTTATCCGCCCCTTATAATGTCCGGCAAGGGCGCTGCAATAGTTTTCCCACCCTCTTTTTTCCCGTTCGGTGAAAACGGGAGGACACCCTACGGCCCCGAAATATTTTTTTGCGGATTCCGTATAAACGGGGTTACCGTAACACAAGCACAGCCATGGCTCCATGCCGCGAGAAACCAAATTATCCACGATCTCGTCCAACCATGCAAAATCATAGATCCCTTCTTCTTTCTCGGTCCGCATCCATCCCGACTGCAAACGGACATACTTCATACCGATATCGGCGAGCCGGTCGTATGTTTTACTCGGATCGAACACGTTCCTGTCCAGCTTTTCCAGTCCAATGCCGAACCTTGCGTTTTTCTCATCGCTTTTCCCTAAAGGTCTGATTTTTCCGATCTCAGTCAATTTTTTCATAAATTTCTCCTTATTAAAAATAAAATTCGGTTTTTGAAGGGCGGATATCTGTCAGCGCGCCCGAATAATGTCTCAGATTGTGTTCCTTATAAGGATGTTCCGCACATGCTTCTTCGTTCAGTTCGATCCCGAGCCCCGCGCCGTTTCCGATCTTTATCTTCCCGTCGGCATATTCCAGACGCTCGTTCGTGATCTCTTTTCTGTAATCCACATCCGAAGCCATGATCTCCAGGATACAGAAATTCGGGCAGCACGCCTCGAGCTGCAACGTCGCCGCATTGGCGACGGGCCCGCTCGGATTATGCGGGGCAAACGCGATATATTCCGTTTCTGCGATCGCGGCGAGTTTTTTCAACTCCATGATCCCGCCCGCGTGCGAAACATCCGGCTGGATATAGTCGCAACAACGGTTTTTGAACAACTCGCGATAACCGTATCTCGTATAAAGCCGTTCGCCCGCCGCGATCGCCACGGGCGATTTATCCCGAACCGCTTTGAGCGCATCCAAATTGTCCGGAGGCACCGGCTCTTCAAACCACATGGGTGAAAATTCCTCAAGTTTCTTTGCGATCTCTATCCCTGTGGGAACATCGAACCTGCCATGCCCCTCGATCAGTAAATCGATCTCCTTTCCGACAGCAGTCCGAACTGCGGACACGCATTCGAGCGCCCTATCCAGTTCCCGGTTGGAAATCCTGAGATATGCCTTCCCGAACGGATCCCATTTTAAAGCGGTTACGCCGCGGCTTACGGCAAGTTTTGCTTTTTCCGCAAATTCTGCAGGTTCCTTTGCGCCGGCAAACCATCCGTTTACATAGATGCGGCAGTCTTCGCGGACCTTTCCCCCGAGAAGCTGATAAACGGGTACGCCGAGGCTTTTGCCCAGAATATCCCACATTGCCGTTTCCACCGCGGAGAGCGCGCTCGTCAAAACTGCTCCTCCCCGCCAATAGGCATCACGGTAAATATCGTGATAATGTTTTTCTATTTGTCGGGGGTCTTTTCCGATGAGATAGCTTTTGATATGTTCGACGGCGCCTGTAAGCGCCTTTTCTTTATATTCGAGCGTACCTTCTCCCACGCCGGAAATCCCTTCGTCCGTATAAACCTTCACAAAAACCCAGTTCGTTCTGTAACAATCCACAACGAATGTTTTTACGTCCGTTACCTTCATCTCCCGTCTCCTTTCTGTTTTCATTATACATTACGTATCGGGAAAATTCTTTCATAATTTAAACATAATATTTTAAAATCTTATGATTTATTTTGACTTACCCATGATATTTTATTATAATTTTATTATAACGTTTTCGGGAGGAACAACGATGAAAGTAGGAGAGATCGTCGGATACGGCGTATTCGATTCTTCTGTGAAATTCCCTAATCTGAAAAAAACGAAGGCGAGGCAAACCTCTTCCTTCGAATTTGAATATTTCCTTTCTTCTTCGGCGACTTCTATTATAAACGACAGGCAGTATCCGCTGCGCGCGAATACATTCCTGTTGCGCAAACCGAAACAGATCTGCTCCAGTATCCTGCACTTCAAATGTTATTTTTTTCATTTATCCATGCGGGAAAATTGCGAATACTACGACATGCTCCTTCATGCGCCGGAATTTTTTCAGATCATCGATTCCGAAAAATATAAATCGATCATGGAAGAACTCATTTTACATATGCAGACCGAAAACGATACGGAAAGCGATTTCATAACCGCAAAACTTCTGGAGCTTTTTTATTTTATCCGGCGCGATTCTCCAAAAAACGCAAACTACATCCGGCTGTATCCCGGGGGCGATGAGCGTTTTATTTCGGGCAGTCTGCGTTTCATGCAGGAACGTTTCGGAGAAAAGATCACGTTGGAAATTCTGGCAGATCACGCGGGATACTCGCCCAATTATTTCCATCGTATTTTTACCGAGATCATGGGGATCACGCCGCAACAATATCTGCTGCAAATCAGAATAAACAACGCAAAAAGATGTTTGGCGAACACGAAAAAAAGCCTTTCCGAAATTGCATACGAATGCGGATTTTCATCGCAGTCGCATTTGACCGTGCAATTCAAAAAGGCCGTTTTACTCACCCCGTACGAATACAGGAAATCCAATCTTTCAAAATATTTCGATGAAGATTGAAATTATCCCGGTCATTCTTCCTTTATAAAATACGGGAGCGTTTCGAGGGGCGTATCGAAGCATCGCTCTTCCCCTCCCGTATATACTTTGCCGTCCGCAAAACGCCATCTGCCGGAAGGCAGCCGGATCTTTTTACGATATTCTCCTTTGTTCAGTACGGGAAAAACGAGAACTTTCTCTCCCAAAGCGAAAGCATTCAGTTCCTTTTCAAATCCCTGATGCGGAAATTCGTATTCGAGCAACCGCACGATGGGTTCCCCCGTGGCTGCCGCCTGACGTGCCAGAGAACAGATATAATCCCCGAATTCGCAATGCAGCTTTGCGAATTTCATGCAGATCTCAAAATGATCCCGATTCAGGATCCTGTGCGGGAGCCGGCTGAATTGCATCATAGGCAGCAACGCCGATGCCTGGGCGAATCTTATCACAAGTTCTTCATCTACAACTTTATCCGAATCGATCGAGCCCCCGCCCACCATATCGGGCGCGCAGTACCAATACCCCATCAGATTTTGCATGACGGCGCTCGGGATCACGTCGGCAAGTCCGCCTTTTCCGTAGCGATGCACCTTGTCGTATTGGCGGAACATTGCCGATCCGCCACTTCTGTTGATGACCGATCGGAACTCGTTATAGGTATATTGCGCACCCAAGTCGAAATAGGTATGGGACTGCGCCTCCGCATCCAGATTTCCGAAAGTGATATCGTCGTTCCGATAGTAGCCGATATCGCCGCCGTCGAATTTAAATCCCCCCACGCCCATTCTGAGCAATTTTTCGTTTTTTTCTTTCAGCCAAAGAACGGTTTCGGGATTGGAAAGATCAAGCACCGCGCTGTATCCGTTCCACCATTTCCGCACGGCAACCGAATTGTCGGCATTTCGCACGAGCATATTCCTTTCGTTCAAAAAACGAAATTCCGGAGAATCTGCGGAAATGAACGGCGTTTCCCAAAGCATGACCTGAAAACCCATTTCCCGCAATTTTTTTATCATAGCGGCCGCGTCCGGAAAACGAGCCTTGTTAAATTCAAAACTTCCGTAATAGTCGGACCATTTGTCGTCTATCATCAATACTCTTTTATTATGTGCGGAAGATTTTTTATCGACTTCGCGGACAAAAATATACAAAACTTATTGGGCGGCTTAAAAGCGCAAGAGGCGCAAATCTCATCCGGCGACGTTTATCCGTCTGCGACCGCTCCCGTGCTGACGAAAAATGCCGCCCCGCTGTTCGCCCGTTGGGGATATGAACGGTTCGGCAAAAAGGGGCTGCTCATCAACGCGCAGTCAGAAACGGTAACGCACGAAAAGACTTTTTCGAGCAGCGCTGCCTGATACCCGCAAACGGGTTTTACGAATGGACGGAAAACAAACAAAAAGTATTTTTCCGCCGCGAAGACAGATTGCCACTCCTTCTCGGCGGAATCTGCCGCTATGAAAAGGGCGGCGAAGCCTCTTTCGTTATTCTTACCAAAGAAGCCACGCCGCCCGTGGACGCCTATCACGACCGTATTCCGATTTTAGTTGAATCAGAAAACCATGAAAAGTGGCTCGGCGATATTTCGTTTGCCGCGGATATACTTTCCTTGCCAAATAATCAGCCGTTGTTTCCCGTTACGGGCTGAATCATTCTTCCAAAGCAGACAATACCTCAAGCCATGCGTCTGTCTCGCTGTTCGGCGCCGCCCAAAGGCGCAGGGAAATCACCGCTATCGCCTGTTCTCGCAGCCTGTAATAGTGCCGCGACGATAAATTCAGCCGATATAAAAGTTCGTTGTGATTCAGCACATCCGCCGATATGTACGTCAAATAAATGAGCTCGTACAGCCGTTCCCCGTCTTCCGGTTTCTTTTTCAAAACCGTCAGTGCGTCATTGATGCGATCCAATACGAGCCGAATTTTCTTGACGCTTTCCATACGATTTTCCAATTTCCTGTTACCGAGAGTCATTTCGATATCCAGCTTTTCTATTATCTCATCCGTACTTTCAAACGGCTTGTCCAGTTCCTCCGCAACCGTACTCGGAAAGCATTCCAGCATCCAAGATATCGTGCGATAGTTTTTCAACAGCAATTCGGTGTTATGATAGGCTTTACGCTGTTTCTCTTTAGAAGCAACTCGTGCTTTTTCGTTTGCAATGCACTGATCCGCGATATATCCCCTCTTCAACAGTATGTTCATAACCGTTTCCGCGGAGATGTTTTTATTCTCTTTCATTGTCAAATTCTCCTCCTGATAAATCGAGATCCAAAACCCTGCATGAACCTCGTATTGTTTGAATTTCGATTACCCTGCCTATACAACTACCTTTGCAGTCATACTTACTACAAACCCTACAAGGAGAAATATACGCGCGTATTATATGTGCAAAAAGTGCAACGCGATCTTTTTGAATAGCTTGGCTTTCTTTGAGCAGTATCCGCCCACTGTTATTCGCCGTAAGCTTATTCAAACCGATCCTCTTATCCTTTACGCAACTTTCGGAATAGCCGTTCAGTTTCCTGAACAGCATCTCTATTTCTCCTTGTTCGGGCAGAACGATACTTTTCCCGACAGGATACTCTCTATTGAAAATAAGGCAACCGTAAGAACCGGGAAGGCGGTACAGAGCAAAGACATCCCCGTGCTTCTGAAAAAATCTCCATACCTTTGTCTTTTCCCAGCCCCAACGACGGCCCAGGGTTTCCAAAGTCAGAACGGCTCCGTCGTGCGTGTACTGTACTGCCGGAGCCAAAAAAGAAAACGCATTGCCGCGATCTTCAAATACCGTGTGGCACCAAAGATCTAGCCATGCGTCTGCTTCCTCAAATATGTAATTGCATTGTGCAAGGCGTTCGGTTATATCGCGCGGCAAGCAAAGAAAACCGAACCCCTCCGTCGTATAAACATTACCGCCCATGCACTCTTTGCCGGAACATTTTACTACCCAATCTTTAATCGAATATGTCAGCTTTTTTGTCGTTGAATCTAAACAATATTCTATATACCCGAAACCGGCAAGCGTATCCAAGACGTTCAATGCTTTGGCTCGATTCTTAATTCCGAGAATACTTTTCAATCCGACAATTCCTCCCGACCACATCCCCGGAACGACCTCATTTGTATATCCGCAATAATGCGCTTGTCCTTTGCGGAAAGCGGCGCGGGCGGCAAATTTTGCCCATGCTCCCATGACTCCCTTTCCCTCGGGCAATCTGCTTCGTAACAGTTTTACCCATTCGAATTTCATTGGACAATGCATTATTATAAACTCCTTATAAAATGAAAAGCAGCCATCATTGGATAGCTGCCGAATAGTATTCAACTTTTGATACTCGAAGAAGTATAACCATAACATAATATATTTACATTACTATTAGTCCATAATTTATACTCTGTCAATTTAAGCAATTTAAAACAACGATAAGCAATTACTTATCGTTGTTTTAGAATGGAATTTATTAAGTTGCTTAATAAATTATCTCAAATTAAAGGCACATAATCATTCTTTTTTTTGATTTTTTATTCGTCCATAATTTTCTCTCGCGGTTGCGAGCATCAATTTGATGCGGTTTTCCTGATTGACTTTGGTCGCGGAAGTGTCGTAGTCGATCGCGACGATGTTCTCGTACCGGTACATCTCTTTCAGCGTGCGGATCGTGCCCTTGCCCGCGATATGGTTGGGCAGGCACCCGAAAGGCTGCGCGCAGACGATGTTGTCGGTACCCGTTTCCGCCAATGCCGCCATTTCCGCGGGGATCAGCCAGCCTTCGCCCATCTTCACGCCCTGATGGATGACCTTATCGGCGCACTTTCTCAAATGTTCGAAGTCGTGCAGCGGCTCGAACCCGTACTTTTCCGTCAGCTTTATGATTTTCTTTTGCACATGGTGCAGGTATTTGTAAACGATGTTGAATACGGGCGTCGCGGCGCTCTTTTTGTTGTACAGCTTCGCGTCGTTGACGTTGTTGACCGCGCAGTACATGACGAAATCCATCAGCGCGGGCACGACAGGCTCACAGTTTTCGGAAAGCAGAAATTCTTCCAGATGATTGTTTCCGAGCGGGGAATATTTGACGTAGATCTCCCCCACGATGCCGACTTTAACCTTATCTTCCTTTTTGCGCTCCACCTTTTGAAAGCGCTCCAAAAGATGCCGCGTGATGCGCTTGTAATGCAGATACTTCTTGCGGTCGAACTCTCCCAAAATATATTTTATGCACTCTTCGCGCGCCTTATCGGATGCACCCTCTTCCGTTTCGTAAGGCTTGCACTGATTGTACAGCGACATGAGCGTATCGCCGTAAAAAATGGCGAACGCCATTTTCGCGAGCGTTTTGAGCGAAACGGGGAAACCGCTGTCCTTTTCCAATCCCGCAAAGTTGAGCGAAACGACGGGAACGTGCGGGAACTCGCTTTTAAGCGCCTTGCGGATGAGCGGGATATAGTTGGACGCGCGGCACCCGCCGCCCGACTGCGTGATCATGACCGCCGTGTGCTCCACGTCGTATTTTCCGCTTTTGAGCGCGTCGATAAACTGCCCCGTAACGCACAGCGCGGGATAGCAGGTATCGTTATGGACGTGTTTCAGTCCTTCATCGATGACCGCGCGGGAATCGTTGTGCAAAAGCTCGAAGTCCCATCCGTCCTTTTTGAGTATTTCGACGATGATGCCGAAGTGCACGGGAAGCATATCGGGCACCAAAATTTTGTGCGTATGCTTCATCTCTTTGGTAAATTTGGGATACTCGTCGCGGAAGTCTGCGACGGGTTTCTGCTCTTTATTTTCCTTCTTCATCTTGCTTGCGCCTCTTTTGCTCCTCGATCGCGGCGAGCATGCTGCGAAGGCGGATCTTCACCACGCCGAGGTTGTTGATCTCGTCTATCTTGATCTGTGTGTACAGCTTTCCTCTCTTTTCCAGAATGGAACGGACTTCGTCCGTCGTGATCGCGTCTATGCCGCAGCCGAAGGAAACGAGCTGAACGAGGTTCACGTTGTCGTGCTCGCCCGCATACTCCGCGGAACGGTACAGGCGGGCGTGATACGTCCATTGGTTGAGCACGTTTACGAGCACTTCCTTGCCCTTGAAAAACACGCTGTCTTCCGAAAGGACGGCGATATTGAGGGAGGTGAGCAGTTTGCCGATGCCGTGGTTGATCTCGGGATCGATATGATACGGCCTGCCCGCCAGAATGATGACGGGAATGTCTTTCTGCTCCGCCTTGGCAAGTATTTCGTTGCCCTTGTCGCGTATGTCGCGGTAATACGCTTCCAACCGCGCAAAGCCCTCTTTCAGCCCCTTTCTGATAAGCCCTTTGGACAGTTTGTATTTTTTGAGCGCGTTATGCAGCGCGCGCACCGTCGTCTTTTCGTCGTTCAGGTCTATGTACGGCATGATAAAATTGTTGCCGTCCAGCCGCTCGTTGTTCGCCTTCAAAAGCTCGGGATAGTACGCGACGACGGGGCAGTTGTAATGGTTGGTCGAATCGTGCTCGTCCAGATTATAACTTTCGCAGGGGAAGAAGATGAAATCCACGCCCGCGTCGAGCAGGCTTTCGATATGCCCGTGCGTAAGTTTCGCGGGATAGCAGACGGTATCGCTCGCAACGGTGTGCTGCCCCCTGAAGTACAGCTGACGGGAAGATTTTTCGCTGAGGACAACTTCAAAGCCGCACGTTTCGAAAAATCCCGCCCAAAGGGGAAGCTGTTCGTAAAAGCCGAGCGCCAGCGGAAGTCCCACTCTGCCGCGCTTGCCCTTCGCGCCCGTCGCGCACTTTTGGATGCGATCGTATTTGTAGGCGTAAATATCCAACTCATCCGAATGCGGTTTGAGCCCCGCGCCCTTTTCGCATTTGTTGCCGGAAATGAATTTTCGTCCGTCCGAAAAGCCGATCACGTTGACGTTGCAGTGCGAAGTGCACCCCTTGCAGACGTGGCTCTTGGACGTATAAGAAAAGTTTTTCAGCTCTTCTTCGGAGATGACGCCACTTTCCCCGCGGATATTCTCCTTTGCGTACAGCGCCGCGCCGAACGCGCCCATCAGCCCCGCGATGCCCGGGCGCACGACCTGTTTGCCCGTTTCTATTTCAAAAGAGCGCAGAACGGCGTCGTTCAAAAAGGTGCCGCCCTGCACGAGGATGTTGTTGCCGAGTTCGTCCGGCGTTTTGGCGCGGATAACTTTATAAATGGCGTTTTTGACGATGGAAGAGGAAAGCCCCGCGGAGATATCTTCCACGCCCGCGCCTTCCTTCTGCGCCTGCTTGACGGAGCTGTTCATGAACACCGTGCAGCGGCTGCCGAGCTCCACGGGATGTTTGGCAAAAAGCCCTAACTTGGAAAACTCTTCAATTTCCATGCCCATCGCTTTGGCGAACGTCTGAATGAACGAGCCGCAGCCCGAAGAACACGCTTCGTTGAGCATGATGGAATCGATGACGCCGTTTTTAATTTTGAAACATTTGATGTCCTGCCCGCCGATGTCGATGATAAAATCGACTTTGGGATCGAAATAGAGCGCCGCCTTGAAGTGCGCGACCGTTTCGACGATGCCGAAGTCGGCTTTCAGCGCCGCCTTCATCATATCTTCGCCGTAGCCTGTGACCGCCGCCCCCGCTATGCGGACGCGCCCTTCCGCGAGGGTATAAATTTCGCGCAGCCGTTCCAGAACGATGTCGAGCGGCTGCCCGTTGTTGGATTGGTAATGCGAATAGAGTATCTTCGCGTCGGGAGTGATGAGAATGAGCTTGGTCGTCGTAGAACCGCTGTCTATGCCGAGATAAGCGTCCCCTTTATATGTTTTGATGTCTTCGAACGCGAGGTCGCTCTTTTTATGGCGCGCGACGAACGCGTCGTATTCGGCGCGGTCTTTAAAGAGCGGTTCGCCCGTCACCACGTCGTCGCTGCCCTTTGCGTTCCCGATGCGCGAGATCGCCTCTTCGATGGGCATGGGATCGACGTTTTCCGAATACAGCGCCGCGCCGATCGCCATGAACGAGGGCGCGTTTTCGGGAAACACCGCGTGCCCGTCGTCGAGGTGCAGCGTGTCTTTGAACGCCTTGCGAAGCCCCTTGATAAAGTAGAGCGGCCCGCCCAAAAAGAGCACTTTGCCCTTGATGCGCCTGCCCTGCGCAAGCCCCGAAACCGTCTGATCGACGACCGCCTGAAAGATGCTCGCGGAAATATCCTCTTTGCGCGCGCCCTGATTGAGAAGGGGCTGGATGTCCGACTTTGCGAACACGCCGCAGCGGGAGGCGATCGGATACACCTTTTCCGCTTGCAGGGAAAGCTCGTCCATCTCGCCGACGGATATATTGAGGAGCGTAGCCATCTGGTCGATGAACGCGCCCGTGCCGCCCGCGCAGCTGCCGTTCATGCGCTGTTCGGTGCCGCCCGTGATAAAGATGATCTTTGCGTCCTCGCCGCCGAGCTCGACAGCCGCGTCCGCGTCGGGGTAATACTTTCGTATCGCGGTAAACGCCGCCTGCACTTCCTGCACGAAGGAAACGCCGCTGCGCTCGGCAAGCCCCAGGCCCGCCGAGCCCGTTATGCTGATGCGAAAATCGCCGCCGAACTTTTCTTTTACCACGGCAAGCTGCGCCAAAACGCATTCCTTGACGCGTGCGAAATGGCGTTCGTAACTCGTATATAAAATTTCTTTCTCTTCGGACAAAACGGCGACCTTGACCGTCGTCGAGCCGACGTCTATTCCCAATAAATTAGCCATAATCACCCTTTTTTGTCAATAAACTGAACAAAAATCGATTTTTCTGACAATAAAACGATAGTTTCGCTTTATTTTAACATACTTTTAAAAAAATGACAAGAATATAGACCACCGCCGCCGCGGAAAAATATGCCTCCAAAACAAAAGGAGGCATAAAGCCCCCTTTATACGAACAATATCACGTTTACTTTTTTACCGAACAAAAAGCGCCGCGCACCCATTCAGATGTTTACGGTTCGGCATCTCTGCATAACGCCGCGCGCTCCCTTTTCGTCCGATACTTGCGGCGGGTGGCGTCGCCGCCGCGCAAATGCCTTTCCGCAAGGTTTTTTTCAAGTACCGCGCGCACCTCGCGGTAAAGCTGCACATCTATTTCGGCAAGCCGTTCCGAAACGTCTTTATGTACGGTCGATTTGCTGATGTTGAAGTGTGCGGCGCAGTCGCGCACCGTCGCCTTCGTTTCCAAAATATACTCCGCGCATCGCACCGCGCGCCTTTCCATATATTCCCACATAGTATGCTCCCCGCTTATTCGCGATGTTACATTCTATGTCGAAGTTTGAAATATTATGACGGATCAGCCGTTTAACATTTTTCAAAGTACGGCAACACATTCAAGGGCGCGTTTACCGTTACCGGCTGCGCCCTTCACGAATGCAAACAGATAAGAAAAGCGCTCATAGACGCGGCATCCGCACGATACGATTTTACCCTTTTCGGGAAGTTTCTCCGATTTTACTTTTCTGTTCGTTTTGCTTATTCGTATATATCGAAAGAATACAGACGAATTTCATCATGTCCGTATGTTTCATCGCCGACAAAACGTATCCCCTCAATACCTCGATCGACGGGAATTTTCACCAGCCTTTGATGATTGTCCGCAATCCCTCTCAATAATTCCCATTGGCCTTCGGTCAGAATATATACGCGGAACTCTTTTGTCAATTCGTTTGCTATCGTCGCATGAACGCCGTTGAGCGGATAACTGCACCTGTTGGGAAACATCTTCAAAAAGCTCTGCGAATCGGGGTATCGTTTACCGGAAATATCGTTGTCGAACAGCAAGCGGATCCCCCCGCACTGCACGGAGCGGGAAAAAACAAATTCAAGCGGCTCGCCCTTTTGTAAAACGATTGCGCCGTCTTTGCAGCCTATCGTCCGCTCAATCCCTTCCCAAAACCCGGCAAGCCTGTCCTTTCCTATATTCGAAGATGACGTTCGGACCGTTTCGGATATCTTTCTCGGCGTATGCAGCAAAAAGCAATCGTCGTCGCGCAGCGATTGCTGCAATTCTTCCATATGCCCTCCCACTTCTCGGGGAGAGATCCCGTAACGGACCGCGAGCGAGCACGCCGTGCCGACAGCCTGCCCCATCAGCGCACACGTTGCCATGACGCGCGTCGACGAAAGCGCCATATGCGTAACACTCACGTTTCTGCCCGCAAAAAACAGGTTCGATATGTTGGCTGAATACAGGCAGCGATAGGGAATCGGATAGGGAGCCGTTACCGGATAATGGATATTCGGAAGATCCTGCGTATGAATGCCGAGCGGATTGTGATCGTCCATGCTCCAACCGCCGTAAGCGACCTCATCAGGAAAAGTCTGCGCACGTTCTATATCGTTTTGGTTGAGCACATAATCCCCTACATACCGCCGTGATTCGCGTTTCCCGGCAAGAAATCCCACCCAATCCAATTCCCAATTATCGGCATCGAACCGACCGCTGTTTTTAATATAGTCCCATACCCCGAATGCACGCGCGATCAATTCCCTGTTATACTCCTCGGCGTTTTTGACTACGTCGCCGTCGCCGCCGATCTCTATCCACCAAAAATTATTGGTTTTAAAACTTGACCTGTTGTTTATATCAAATCGGTTTTGAAATTCTTCCTCGGTAAACTTATGAGCAAACGGCGGCGCTATATACTTGACGAAGCGATCCGTCTCGCGGGCTTGCAGCAAACAACTGTTCCCCATTGTACAGCTATCCGCCTTTTCGGGCGCATACGACTCTCCGTATTCCTTTTTGCTCTCTCTGCCTTTACAAAATCTTGCATCGGTAAATTCGGCAATAATGCAGTCACCCGAACAATCCGCATAATACTGCGCCCGTATACAATAATTTGTGTAAGTCGTCAGTTGCCATGCCTTTATTGCCTTGATTTTACCGTTCTTTTCTGCTGCCCCCACGCAGCTTGTGTTCAGCAACAGCGTGATATTCTTTTCCGCAATTACTTTATTATAGACGACACCGTCCCATTCACTGTAATTCATCCGCGGATTGTAGAAAATATTGTCCATAGCCAATTCTTCCAATATTCCGCCTTCTCGATATTCGGGGAAAGAAACACTTGCCCCACGTATCCACATTCGTATCTCTCCGGACGCGTTCCCACCTAAAACAGGTCTGTCTTGTATCAGAACGACCTTTACGCCCCTTCTGGCGGCGGAAATAGCCGCGCATACCCCCGCAAGGCCGCCTCCGATAACGCAAAATTCCGTATTTATTATTTTTTCCGTAATCGCACCCATACAGCCTCCGATACAACGATTTACTTTTTGTTGTTTTTATTATATAATTATAAATGGATATTTACCTTAATTTTTCGGCTATAAATCTATAAAAAAGGGCTATTTATGTATACAGAATTAATAAAAAATATCGTCGATTATATCACTTATCTGGAAAGCCTTTCTTTGGAAATCTGCCTTATCGACAATCAATATTACTTTATAAAGAACATACCCGAATTCCTTCCGTTTCACGGGCACAAAAACGAATACTGCATGGCGATCAAATTTTCCGCCGCCGCGCATCAAAAATGTGTTGAAAAGCAATTTACCGTCCAAGATCATTGTAGCGGCGGCTTCTTTTGCGGAATGTGCTGGGCGGGGGTACATGAATTCGTATTCCCCGTATTCAACGAAAAAACTCCCCTTTGCTTTATCTGCATCACGGGATACGCAAAACCTGCGCCGCGTATTTTTAACCATATATCGAAAATCGCGAAACATTACCGCGAAGATGCCCAAACGCTGCTGAAATGTTATAATCGGCTCAAACAAAATATCCCGTCTGAAAATTATATAAAAACACTTATACAGCCTCTCTGCCGTATGTTCGAGCTGTTGTATCTTCAAATTGAAAAAAACAAATCTTGTCTTTACGTTTCCTCTGTATATAAAAAAATCATTGATTTTATATCTGAAAATTATACTTTCGATATTTCTCTCAACGATATCGCAGCCGCGTGCAATTATTCGACGGGATATATCAGACACATTCCTCACTTCATCTGTCAATTGCAATCTTACCCCTCTTTTTGAGAGAAAAAGATTCAGATGGCTCATCCATAAT
>CALVST010000072.1 GCA_944359365.1 uncultured Clostridia bacterium | reverse complement strand
GCAGATGAAGCAGTGGCTGTCCAGCCGGGGCGTGGAGACGGAATCGCTGGGAAAAAAGAATGTGGCAAAGATGATTGCAGATAAGGATGTGGAGGAAGCTGTTACGGAAGTTTTAAAGCTCCGTCTGCAGCTGGCAAAATCGTCTGTAAAAAAGTATCAGGCCATGCGGAACGCTGTCTGCAGGGACGGCAGGGCGAGGGGAATGTTTCAGTTTTATGGGGCTAACCGGAGCGGCAGATGGGCCGGACGGATCATTCAGCTGCAGAACCTTCCGCAGAACCATATGGAGGATTTGGAGCAGGCGAGAGGCCTTGTCAAAAATGGGGATTATGAAGCCCTGTCCATGCTGTATGATTCCGTGCCGAATGTGCTGTCGGAACTGATCCGGACAGCATTTGTTGCCGGAGATGAAAATAAGTTTTGTGTGTTGGATTTTTCTGCGATCGAGGCCAGGGTGTTGTCCTGGCTTGCCGGGGAGCGGTGGAGGATGGAAGTGTTTGTGAATAATGGTGATATTTACTGCGCGTCCGCATCGGCGATGTTCGGGGTGCCGGTGGAAAAGCATGGACGGAATGCGGAACTGCGGCAGAAAGGGAAGATCGCGGAATTGGCTTTGGGATACGGCGGATCTGTCGGTGCCCTGAAATCGATGGGAGCCATGGAAATGGGACTGGCGGAAGAGGAACTTCAGCCGCTGGTGGATTCCTGGCGGACGGCGAATCCCAATATCGTCCGGTTCTGGTGGGATGTGGATCGGGCGGTAAAGAAGGCGGTGAAGCAGCGGGAACCGTCTGTCCTGCGGGAAATCCGTTTTGAGTGCCGCAGCGGGATGCTGTTCATTACCCTGCCTTCCGGGAGAAGGCTTTCCTACGTGAAGCCGAGGATTGGAGAAAATCGTTTCGGCACTGAATCTGTGACTTACGAAGGCGTGGGAGGAACAAAGAAGTGGGAGCGGATTGAGAGTTACGGTCCGAAGTTTGTGGAGAACATTGTGCAGGCCATATCCAGGGATATCCTCTGCTACGCCATGAGGACGCTGTCACACTGCCGGATCTGCGCCCATGTGCATGATGAACTGATCATCGAGTGCCGGAAGGATGATTCACTGGATGCAATCTGTGAGCAGATGGGAAGGACGCCGCCCTGGGCGGAAGGGCTGGTACTCCGAGCGGACGGGTATGAGACGCTGTTCTATAAAAAAGATTAAGAAAAGGGGTACTTCCGTGAGTATTGGAGGTACCCTTTAAGCTTAGGTGTTTGCTGCAGATGCTAATTTTTTATGTAGAGAATCTATTTCAGATTTGAGTCTTTCGACTTCGGTCTCAAGACTGTTCTTTTCCTCTGTCAGGCTTGCAAGCTGATTATAGAGAGAGTCTAAGGCTTTCTTATTATTCTCATAATCATACAAAAAACTCGGAAAGTATTTCCGCAAGACTAATGATTCGATTTCCCTGTAAGTATCCGAAGAAGGATTGATACGTCCGCTCTGTTGGTAGAGAATTCGGTTGATGCTCACTGTTCTTATATCATTAAGCTTTAATACCGAATCATGTGAAATAAACGAAAATTCACTGCTTTTCAACAGAAATTTATCGCTTTTGGATGTCGGAAAATCCACGGGGTGGTACACATCTGTATGCTTGTGAGGATCATAAGAGAAGATAGGAAGGACATAAAGAAGCTTCTGCTTAACACCTATCACAAGTCCACGGTGCTCGTAAGACATTTCAGGAATAAAATTCTTTCCAAATTCAAATTGATAGATTTCTCCCTTTTTTACAGGTCTATGCTGAAAGGATTTTTTTCGGTTATCAGCCCAGCGGAAGTCTGATTTTGAAAAGCGATCTAATTCATCTGCATTGACCGTATTTCCTACAATGATTTCATTAGTTTTACTTTGTGCTTTAATATATTCTTTCAATCATGTGTTCTCCTTAGCATTTATAGGTAAAAAATAAGGGTACGGCGCTAACCATACCCTGCTCTGGCTAACCAGAGTGACCTCGTCGGTCAAATTATCCTTTCTTAGGCGGCCTTGTCGGCCAAAAAACACTTTTTCAAGTGCGAAAGAACATTTCTTTGAGGACTCATGTACCTCTATCTATATTATATACAAATCTTTTGAAAAATCCAATAGTTTTTGAATTAATTTTGCGTTTCTGCTGATGAATATTTTATTGCTTTCGGTTAGCAAAGTCAAGAGGAAATATAAAAGTTGAAAAAATACAGAGAGAGGGTAAAAATCCTCTCCTTTTTGCTGCCTGTGACTTGAAGGGAGCAGACCCTTCAAAAATTTCATATCTAAGGAGGGTAATTCATGAGTGAGTTACAGGTATTCAGCAATGCGGAGTTCGGCTCGGTCCGCAGTATCACAGTCAATGGCGAGCCGTATTTTGTCGGGAAGGATATAGCGGAGATTCTTGGCTACGCCAATACCAGGGATGCTCTTGCGAAGCATGTGGATGAAGAGGACAGAATGGATGGGGTAGCGATTCGCGACTCCATCGGAAGAGAGCAGACGCCGGTGCTTATCAACGAATCCGGTCTGTACAGCCTAATCCTTTCCAGCAAACTTCCGTCCGCCAAACGCTTCAAGAGGTGGGTGACATCGGAAGTCCTTCCGGCGATCCGGAGGCACGGAGTATTTGCGCTGGATGACATTGTGAATAACACGGATGCCCTGATCGAAGCGCTGCAGGCGTTTAAGGCCGAGCGGATGAAGAGAATG
>CALVST010000071.1 GCA_944359365.1 uncultured Clostridia bacterium | reverse complement strand
GGGGCGCCGTTGTACTCGACCACGTCGCGGGCAAGTATCCCATCGGTATTGTATCCCTTTCCGGGCGTTTTCCAATCGTTTCCTTTGCTGTCTGTCGGCGCGGAATAGACGATGCGATATTCGCCCCCGTCTTCGGGCGTAAAGGAGAGTGAATCGCTCCAATCAACGCTATTCAACCCCGAAAGCGCCGAGCCGTCCGGCCCGTAAACGGTCACCTTGCCGTTGAACGGTATGACACCTTCCATGACGTCATAGGCGCTCATCGCGGGGATTTTATACGCCTGCCCTTTCACGCCGTTGGGAAGCGAATCGGCTACGGGGATGACGGACGGACCGCGGTTATCGGTAAGTACACCGTTTTCGCCCGCCAGCGACTGCCCGTTCAGGGAATAGAGCATGAAGTTTGCCGGCCTGCCGTCTGCAATGTTTGTGATCGTCATTTTGACGGTATAATGCTCGAACGTGCTGGCTGCGAGTTTATGTTCGGAATCGCCGATTTGCGCATAATGCGACATATCGCTCAGGTCGATGATCACGCGCTTTGTTACAGAAGTGTCTGTTCCCTGTGTTGAAAAGCCGTACGAATATCCATAGATCTTACGCGTGGCGGGATCGAAGCCGATACGCGTGGAATGTCCCGTATTGTTTGTGGTCGGATACCAATCACCCTCCGGAAACTTTCGGATAACAAAATTAGAATACGAAGTGTCCGCCAGCCGCGTATTGTTATAAGCGCCTGAACCAAAACCTGTTGATTCTGTACTATCGACCTCGTAAGAAAGCCCGGCCGTTCCGGAATAATCTTCTGACGTGTATTTCCCTGATTTTGTTTTTGCGTCGCCGTAGCCGACTCGTGCATTTACACAGCCGGGCAGCCATTCAACGCCGCCGGCCACATAAATGGTAAAACTTTCGTTCGTGTCCGTATCGCTAACGGTGATGCCGACTTCACGCACATCGAGACTGGTATCATTTTGCCACTCTTGGGCGACTTGTCCGCTATAAGTATTTTGCGTCGGCAGTACGCGGTAATTGATCTCGAAGGTACCGCTCATGGTCTGCTTGAAATTGATACCCTTGCCGAGCAGAGTTTCGCCTACGGTATCGCCGCTGGAAAGTTTTACGCCTACCGTTTCGGTTGTATCCTTGGGGGTTTTCGCTGCCGACTCGGATGAATTGATCGTTGTGCCGTCTGCAAACTTCAAGTCTGTGGCGGAAACATTGTAAGTCGGGGTGAGTTCTTCGCTCCACTCTGCAAGATCGGTAACGTTTTCGACCTTTCCGTCCGCCGCGGACGCACGCAGCACGGAAAACAGCGCCGCGAACCCGAAAGACAGGCACATGGCGATCGTCAACGCCCAAACGGTCGTTCGCTTTGCCAACTTGGTTAAATGCATAACATTTTCCTCCATTCCCTAAAAATTTTTATTGACACAGCAAATTTTATTGCTATCAATCGGTAATTTTCGCATTCAAAAATGCGAAAACGGGTATACCCGTTTTTATATTTTAAGCCCTGCATCAACGGGAAACCCTGTAACTTGGATCTCCCCATGCAAGTTGCTCCACTTCTGCAACGGTCACGAGATTACAATCCCCCACGACCGAGTGTTTCAGGCAACTTGCCGCTTCCGCGAAATTTGCGCTTTTTTGCAGATCATATCCGTCGTGCATCTGCGCATAGATCAGCCCTGCCGCAAATGCATCTCCGCCGCCGACGCGGTCGACCATGTCCATTTCGTATTTTTTGGAACAGACAGAATTTCCTCCGTCGAAAAGAACAGCCCATATATTGTTACGATTGGCGTTGACCGTCCTGCGATAAGTGAGAGCAACAATCTGCAGATCGAATTTTTTTATCAGCGCTTCTGCGATTTTACTTCCGTTTTCATCTGCCGGCAACCCGAACAATTCCGATGCCTGTGTTTCGTTCGTGATACATACATCTGCATACGGCAACAGTTTTTCCATCGCTTTCTTTGCCCGATCCTTACTCCATAAACTTTTACGGTAGTTTACGTCAAACGAAACGGTTACGCCGCGCGACTTTGCCTCCCGTACTGCCCTTTCGGAAATCCTGAAACAGTTTTCCCCGAGTGCGGGCGTGATGCCGGTGATATGAAACCAATCCGCACCGCTGAAAATCTTATCCCAATCGTATTCGTTCTCTTCCGACAACGCAAAAGCGGAGTTTTCGCGGTCATAGATCACCCGATCGGGCCGTTGAGAGGCGCCCTGTTCAAGATAATAGATCCCGAGCCTTTTTCCTCCCCGCAATATACAGGAAGTATCCACCCCGTATTTTTGCACCGAACACAATGCCGCCCTGCCAATTTCGTTCTCGGGCAATTTGCTTATGAAACGGGCTTCCTGCCCCAAATTTGCCAAACTTACGGCTACGTTCGCCTCCGCTCCGCCGTATACGGCACGGAAGAATTCCGCCTGAACGAACCGCTGGTGTCCTTCCGGAGAAAGCCGCAGCATCAGTTCTCCGAGCGTTACGACCTTCCCCATTTTTTCAGAGCCTCCTCCGTGAAA
>CALVST010000070.1 GCA_944359365.1 uncultured Clostridia bacterium | reverse complement strand
CTTATTCCCAAAAATCTCACACCGCTGCGCGCGTTGCGATTTTTGGGAGCCCTGTTTATAGGGCTTGCACTAATATAGATGCGCCGAATTCACCTTTCCTGCCCGAGGCCGCGTGTAATATCGAGGCAAGCCTCGATATTGCGGAAACATCGATTTTTGCCATTGCAAGCAAGCAAAAATCTCCGATTCCTTCGCGCAAATCGGGGGCTTTTTCCGAAAAGTGCGATTTTCGGAAACGCAAGTAAATTATTTGGGTTCACGAAAACCTCGGCGGGACGCCGCCTGCGGTTTTCCGTGAGTTTTATCAGCTTAAAACTTTTTTTGTGAATCAAGTAGATCCGGTCTCTTTTCCCGCGTGAGCTTTTCCGATTGTTCGCGCCGCCACTTGTCGATTTCCGCATGGTTGCCGCTGCGAAGAACTTCGGGCACCGTCAGCCCCCTGTATTCCACGGGGCGGGTGTATTGCGGGTATTCCAGCATGTTTTCCGAAAAGCTCTCCTGCACCAGCGACGACGTGTTGATAACGCCGTCTACATAGCGGCAAAGGCAGTCCGCCACGACCATCGCGGGGAGTTCCCCGCCCGTAAGGACATAGTCGCCTATGCTGATCTCTTCATCGAAAAACAGATCGAGCGCGCGCTGATCCACCCCTTCGTAATGCCCGCACAGAAGGATGATGTGTTCGTATTCCAAAAGCTCGAACACCTTCTGCTGGCGGAAGGTTTCCCCCTTCGGCGACATATAAATGCGCCGCGCCTTATGCCCGGGATCGAGCGCCTCCACTGCGGAGCCGATGGGCTGCGCCGTCATCACCATGCCCGCGCCGCCGCCGAAGGGATAGTCGTCGCACTTGAGATGCTTGTCCTCGGTGTAGTCGCGGATGTTGACGACGTTGATCTCTATTTTGTTTTCCTTCCTCGCCCTGCCCAAAATGCTCGCCGAAAGGGGCGCAAACATTTCGGGGAAAAGCGTAAGTATATCGATGCGCATGATTTACTGCTCCGCGAAAACTTCAAAGAACCGCTTTTTGTTTACGGTCAGTTTTTTATTTACGGTATCCACGTCCGATATAACGCCGTCGGCGGCGGGGAACATCCCCTCTTTTTTTCCGTTTTTCAGAACGTAAATATCCGTATGCGCGGGAAGAACGTCGGCAATTTGCCCCAGACTTTCGCCCGTATCGGCGACCACTTCGCACCCGATGATATCCACAATGTAATACCTGCCCTCTTCGAGCGCGGGCGCGTCGGCGCGGAGCGCCTCTATCTCTTTTCCGCGGAGAAGTTCCGCCGCGTCCCTGTCGGCAACGCCCGAAAGGGCGAGGTACGCCGCCTGCGCGTCGCTGCGGCAGGAAAGGACTTTGTACTCCTTGCCGGCGATGTACACCTTTTTAAATAAACACATATCCGCGGCGTCGTCTAAAAGGGGTTTGACCTTGATCTCCCCGCGCACGCCCTGCGGTTTTAACACTTCGCCGATGACGATGGTATCGGGCATATTTTTCTCCCTGATAAGAAAAGAAGCGGAAGATCATTCCGCTTTTGCCTTTTCCTTGATCTCGATATTATATTTTTTGCCTTCTTTCGCGGAAGCGCAGCGCACGAGCGTGCGGAGCGCCTTTGCGATCTTGCCCTGTTTGCCGATGACCTTGCCCATATCCGACTCTTCGAGAAGGACGACGATCTCCACCGCCTTTTCGCTTTCGTTGACCTGATATTCGATCTCGTCCTTATGCTCGGCAAACTGCTCGACGACATATTTTACCAAATCCAGCATTTTCCGCACCCCTTACGATTACTTCTTCTTCCTCGTTTTCGTCCTCGGCGCGGAGAGTTTTTCGCTCTTTTCGATAATGCCCTGACGGATAAGAAGAGTTTTGACCGTTTCGGTAGGCTGAACGCCCTTGGAAAGCCAATCCTTCGCCTTTGCCTCGTCGATCACGATCTGTTCGGGCTGGCTGGTGGGATTGTAGTGCCCGACCTTGTCGATGTACTCACCGTCGCGCGCCTTTCTCGAATCGACGACGACGATACGATAGAAGGGGGATTTTTTGTCGCCCAATCTCGTAAGCCTCATTTTGACTGCCATGATAGTTGCTCCTTTATACTGAAAATTGATTTGCTTTGCGCATTTACCGTCCTATTATAGCGGATAAAAAAGAGCCTGTCAAGCATTTTTACTTGACAGGCTCAAAATTTACCGCATGAACGGCAAACGTTTTCCGTTTTTGAATTGTTTCATCATGGTTTTTGTCTGTTCGAACTGTTTCAGGAGCTGATTCACGTCCTGCACGTTCGTGCCCGAGCCCGCCGCGATGCGCTTTTTCCGCGAAGAGTTGATGATTTCGGGCTTTTCGCGCTCTTTCTTCGTCATGGAAAGGATGATCGCCTTGATACGCTCCATTTTCTTTTCGTCGAAGTCGCTCTCTTTGATCTTCAACTTGCCCATGCCCGGCATCATGCCGAGAACCTGCGACGCGCCGCCCATTTTTTTGAGCGACTCGAACTGGTCGAGGTAATCTTCCAGCGTGAAAGATGCGTCGCGCATCTTCTTTTCCAGCTTTTTCGCCTGTTCTTCGCTGACCGCTTCCTGCGCCTTTTCGATGAGGGAAAGGACGTCGCCCATGCCCAGAATGCGCGACGCCATGCGGTCGGGATAGAAGGGTTCGAGGTCGGTGAGCTTTTCGCCCACGCCGATGAACTTGATGGG
>CALVST010000069.1 GCA_944359365.1 uncultured Clostridia bacterium | reverse complement strand
AGAATAGCGGTATTCCGCAAGACGCTGGAAGAACACGCCGTGCTTGAAGAATTCGACAGATATGTCTTTGAAAGCATTGTCGAAAAGGTAATTGTCGGCGGTTATGACGAAGAGGGCAACAAAGACCCCGAACTCATAACTTTTATCTATAAATCGGGTTTTAAGGACAGCCTTACTGCGCACGATTTCAGAAGTCCGCGCAAGAGCTACGCCGCCCGAAAAGAATCGTATCACTCGTCAGAATACGAGGGCGAAGATGTGTATCAAAAAGGCGGCGGCGACACACGTCGAGACGCTGGTTCTTTTGTCCCACAAAGAACCTGACAGTCATATCAGCGTGAATGTTGAGTTCGGCGAAGGAGAGGTCTCCTTGCGGAATCTTCAAAAGCGCGTACAGGAGAGCAAGAGGAGCGACGTATAGGCAGATCCGACAATAAATCGGATCGGATACAGGTGAAGAAAGGCAGCGAGGTATCATCCTCTCTGCCTTTTATTTAAAAATTTGCCGAAAGCATTTTCAACGGGAATTATAGGATACGACCTTGCGTCCGGACGTGTTATATGATATAATAGACGAGCCGGGATGAAAAAATTTGAAAAGATACTTTCAGATTTTTTATTGAAACAAAAAGCTGACATCCGTAGAAAAAAGGGAAAGGAATTGAAAAGAGAATATATTATAGCGCCTTGCCGCGGAATGTCCTTTGAACTCAAAACGGGGCAAACGATTGCGATCATAGACTTGAAAGGCGGGCAGGTAGCAGATCTGTTTGCCGAAAACGCGAACGATCCGAACGAATTTATTTCACCGGGCGTTACGATAGACTGCAACGAGTCCTTAAACTTGAGGATCGGCGATCATATTTATTCAAACTTATACAGACCGATGTTAAAAGTCATATATGATGACGTGGGTGTGCACGATTTACTGCATCCTTGCTGCCGCATCGAAATGTATGAGTTTTTTTATCGTAACGGAAAAGGACATCCGAATTGTTTGGACAATATAAACGCCGTTTTGAACGAAAAAAGACCGATCATTCAGCCAGTCAATTTGTTTATGAACACAAAAATATTTCCAGACGGCAAAATAGAGGTCTGTCCGCCGATTTCGAGGGCCGGCGATAAGATCGTTTTGATGACTGAAGCAAATCTGCGGCTGGGTATTGCCGCCTGCAGCGTTTCGGAAAGTTTCTGCAACGGCGGGGAATGCACCCCGTTAAAGATCGTTATACAGGACGATGAGTCGGATTTTACGGCGCTTTGACGGGAATCCGGATCATTTTGCCGAACCCTTTATGCTGAGGGCGATCGCCTGATCAAAATCGCCGAAGTTCTTCCCGAACAGGTTCATCCCCCCTTTATGGACGGCATCTTCTTTGATCTCCAACGTGAGTTTTATATAGGGTTTGCCGTCAAGCAGGTCCGCTAAAACAGTTTTTTTGTTTTTGAGTACGTCGTTAACGTAAACCCCGTCGTTTTTGACGGTAAATTTCATCAAAATGCCGTACTGCGTAGAGTTCAATGGCCAAAATTCGGGCGTGTACATGCCTCTCCTGCCGCCGAAATCTCCGGGAGAGGTAAATGTATACAGCTCTTTGCCGTTGATCGAAAGGGTAATGTCGCTCGGCCACGTATTTCTGAAATAAATGGTTTCCGAGCAAGCTTCGAAAGACACTTCCAGCTCTTCCGCAGGTTGTTCGACCGGCATTTTGACGGGTATCAAATAGGTCAAAAATCCCGTATTGAACCAAATAAGTTCTGCTTCAACCCGCTCCTTCGTATAGAAAACGGATGGATCGTCAAAGTCGCCTATTCCGCCCGCAGCGCTGTTCATGCCGCAAGGCGCCGTTACTTCGCATTCGGAGTACAGCCCTATGGGCATTTCGGTTTTATAGAAGAAAGGGGACGGTTCAGGTGGGGTTGCGCTCTCTAAAACGATCTCGGCTTTGCACATCGTTTTGGAGCACAGCTTGGAGTGCCCTTTCAATCCCGGACCGTAGCTTATATTGATCAGCCGTGCTTTGGCAAGCAGATCTATGTGGCGGGAAACAGTCGTCAGCGGAATGCCGAGTTCGTCGGAAAGTTCCGACATGTATTTCGGCTGCGTAAGAGCATGAAGGATTTTCAGCCTGTCATAAGAGGCGAGCGCTTTCCCTAAATTATGTATATCGTCAAATGAAGAAGGGGATAAAGCGTAAACAAAATTTTTTTGAGAATTTACATCGTTTTTATACATACAGCCCGCGAGCCTCCTTATGTTTAGTTTAAATTCAAAATCGCGTCATGTCAAGCGTTTTGAATGCACTTGCTCTTCAGGGGGAAGAGGCTGCGGGAATGCCGGCGCGGCGACCGTAAGCGCAGGCATAAGCGCCGCCTATATGTTAAATAAAAACCGAGGCATCCGCGTATGGCGGATGCCTCGGTCCCGTTATTCGGAAAGTCGGTTTTAATCTTTGTTTGCGAGCTGTTTGTAGCCTTCCAGACGCGCTTTGCTTTCTTCTTCGCTCTCTTCGAAGAGTTTTTCCGCGATCGCGGGCTGTGTCTTTTTGAGAGAGGAGTAGCGAGTCTCGCCGAGGATGAATTCCTGATAGCTTGCGGTAGGATCCTTGCTGTCGAGGGTGAAGGGGTTCTTGCCTTCTTCTTTCAGTGTAGGATTGTACCTGTAAAGCTGCCAGTAACCGCAGTCGACCGCGCGCTTTTCTTCTTCCTGGCTCTTGCTCATGTTGAT
>CALVST010000068.1 GCA_944359365.1 uncultured Clostridia bacterium | reverse complement strand
CGATGAGTTTGGTCATTTCGCTCCCTTTGACCTTTTTCATGCCTTCGCTCATGATGTCCGCCGTGCGGTAACCCTCGTCGAGCACCTTGTTCACGGCATCTTCCACCGCTTTCGCCTCATCCGTCATATCGAAAGAGTCGCGCAGCATCATCGCCGCGGAGAGAATGGTCGCGATGGGGTTTGCGATGTCCTGCCCCGCAATGTCGGGCGCGGAGCCGTGTATCGGTTCATACAGCCCGCGCTTGGTCGCGCCGAGCGAAGAGGATGCAAGCATGCCGATGCTGCCCGTGATCTGCGCCGCCTCGTCGGAGAGGATGTCGCCGAAGATGTTGGAAGTGAGCACCACGTCGAACTGCGCGGGGTTTTTAACGAGCTGCATCGCCGTGTTGTCTACGAGCATGTCGGTCAGTTCCACGTCGGGATAGTCTTTTGCGACGTTGTGCACGACTTCCCTCCACAGGCGGGAAGATTCCAAAACGTTCGCCTTATCGATGGACGTAACGTGTTTTCTGCGCTTTCTTGCCAATTCGAAGGCGATCTTTGCGATGCGCGTAACTTCCGAAACGTTGTACTTTTCGGTATCGTAAGCGTATTCGCCGCCCTCTTCGGTGCCCCTTCCGCGCTCGCCGAAGTAGATGCCGCCGATGAGTTCCCTAACGACCACAAGGTCGATGCCCTTTTCGGCAATGTCCTTGCGCAGGGGGCAGGCGCCCGCCAATGCGGGGAAAAGTTTTGCGGGGCGCAGGTTGGAATACAGCCCGAGCGCGGAGCGGATCTTTAAAAGTCCCGCCTCGGGGCGCAGGTGCCCGGGCAGCTTTTCGATGCGCTTGTCGCCGACCGCGCCGCCGACCGCACCCAAAAGTACGCTGTCGGAAGCGAGGCAGCGGTCGATGGTGTATTGGGGCAGGGGTTCGCCCGTCTCTTCGATGGCACAAACGCCCATCAGAAGGTGTTCGAATTCAAATTCGTGGCCGAACTTTTCTCCGACCTTGTTGAGTACGGCGATCGCGCCGTCCGTGATCTCGGGGCCGATGCCGTCGCCCGCGAGCACTGCTATGTGTTTTTTCATGAAAATCACCTCTGTTTATTCTCTTATATAGAATTTTCTTCGCCGTAAAAGACGAATTTGTTTTTTACGTTCAGTGCGGTATAGTCGAACGCCGCGCGGTGGGTATGGTAAGCCGTGCGGGAAAGGAAGATGTTTTTGCCCGAGATCGCCGCAAGGTCTTTCGGGCATACGGCGGCAAAGGAGTGCGCCGCGCCTTTCGGCAGGCTCTTATGTATTTCGTTCAGCCTGCGGCTGCGTTCCAACCATTCTTCCCGCGTATACCGCTCGCCGAGCGGCGGTACCGCGTTCAGCTCGCGCAGGTATGCCTCCGCCTTTTCGGGCGGCAGGGCGTAAAAGGTAACGGCAAGGTTTTCGCTCAGCGCCGCGCAGGGAGCTTCCGCCGAGCGCGCCAACGCGTAAAAACGGGCGGCGAATTTTATCCAACTTACGCTGAGTATGCCCGTAAACAGGAGCACGAACGCCGCAACGCCCGTCAACACCGCGCCGATGGGGAAGGGCGCCGCGAGCCACCCCGCGGCGGCAGCGCCCGCAAATACCAAAAAGATGATCGCGCAAAGCGCGCAGACCGCATTTCGTTCAAAGCGCAGAGTGTGCCGCTTTTGTTTCGCCGCATTCATTGCGCCGCACCGCCGATGGGAGGATTTTTCAACAATTCGAAAGTATTCTTTTCACGGGCGGCATGCCACGCCTCTTCCGTTGCGGCATAGGCGTACATGCGCTCGCTCACAAAAATTTTTTTGCCCTGTAAAAAGGGGAGATCTGCGGGGGTAAAATTGTCGAACTGCCGCCACGGGGAAAACTTCTTGCGCAGTTCCCTTTCCTTGGCGAGGTCGCGCTTTTGCATTGCCTTTACCGCCTTTATCTCTTCGGCGGAAGGGCGCTCGCCCGCGGGGCGGTACATTTTCGCATAATTGTTCACGCAGTACTCCGCATAAGCCTTCGCAGAGTCCTCGGTTCCGCCGAATATTTCCAGATGCCCGTATTCGTTTATGAATGCGAAGGAAACGGCCGTGTTCCGCGAAAGTTTCTTAAAAGAGCGGTAGATGCGCAGGCCGACGGCAAAATTGCCGATCGCCACGGCGGCAAACGCGCACACGATGGCGACGGCGGCGATGCCGACCGTGCGCTGCAAGAACCAAAGGGCCGCCGCCAACCCCGCAAATACGGCAGCAGCAATGCCGTACAGCAGCGTTTCGCGTATCAGCGCCGATCTCCTGTCGCGTAACTTTTTCATCGTCAGCGCCGCGCCTTGATCGAGGCGATCAGGCCGCCCTTGTCGATGATGTTCTGAATAAATTCGGGGAAGGGTTCTGCCTGAAATTTCTGCCCCGTCGTTTCGTTGACGATCTCGCCTTTGGAAAGGTCGCAGGATACGACGTCGCCCGCCTTGATGTTCTTCACCGCCTCGGGGCATTCCAGAATGGGCAGCCCGATATTGATGGAGTTGCGGTAGAAGATGCGTGCGAAGGAATTTGCGATGACGAGCGAAATGCCGCTCGCCTTGATGGCGATGGGCGCGTGTTCGCGCGAAGAGCCGCAGCCGAAGTTGTCTTCCGCGACGATGATGTCGCCCTTTTTCACATTTTTTACGAAGTCTTTGTCGATGTCTTCCATGCAGTGGGAGGCAAGCTCGGCTTCCGAAGTGGTGTTAAGGTATCTTGCGGG
>CALVST010000067.1 GCA_944359365.1 uncultured Clostridia bacterium | reverse complement strand
GAATGAGCCCGGTTGGGTACCGAACTCATTCCAAAACAATCTAATTCTTTTTTGTCCAAACTTTGGGGTTCACTTCAAAAAGCCCGTCCTTTTTTCATGCACAAAAATGCCCGCGATGCGGCGGATGTTTTTGTATGCGGATCGTCAAATTGCATAAAATAATAGAGCGTTTGTGTTATTTGGTAACGTCGTCGTCTTCCGTTCCGTCGGTGGTGGAAACGTCGTAGCGGATCTTGCTGTTTTTGGAAAGAAGTTCCTTGATAAAGTCGTTATACCATTCGGGTTTTACGACGATCACCGTATAGCGCTCGTTTTTAAAGTAGAGGACAAGCTTGTTTGTCTTCGTGAAAAGGTGTACCGATTCTATGTCCGCGATTTTATAAGCGCTTTTGATGATGCCGAACCACAGGAGCACTTCTTTATCCGTAATTTTATAGCAGGAACGAATGAGTATCGACACAAGGATGACGATGAGCAGGACGCATGCAATGAGTATCACTACATGCTGAATGCCCAAAAGCACGGTGGAAAATCCGAGGCGGTAAATCCTGTACGCGGTAAAGCCTATCCCGCCGAACGAGGCGACGAGCGCCGCTATCAGCAACGCAAGTACGAGCTTGGAAAGTCGGAATTTATAAGTTTTCATGGCTGCTCCTTATAAAACGATTGTACCATAGATACGGAAAAAATGCAAGAGACTTCCCGACATTTGTCGATTTTTTTGCGGCTGAAACCCGCATCGACGCATATCATTTGTTTTTTGACGGCAATATATAAGTTTTTTTTATCCGTTTATACTGTCATTTTGCTTGTAAAAACAGAGCAAAAGGTGTAAAATAACTTCGGGCTTGAGAAAGAAGAGAGGTGTTTGCCGTGTTTCAGACGACAGGGTTGCTCGCAGCGAATATCAGCGATGAGCTGACCGAAAAAGTCTTCCCGAAAAACATAATAGAAAAGGGCATATTCGTCGTCAACGACAGCGTGCTTTCCGGCTTTATCGTCGTCGTCGCGCTGCTCATCGTTGCGCTCATACTGCGCCTTACCATTATAAGGAAATGGAAAACGACGCCTTCGGGCGGGCAGATGTTCCTCGAATGGCTTGTGAGCTTTTTCGACAAGAGCGCCGACGAAATGACGGAAAATTACAGCGGGCTGATGGGGCCGTACACTCTCGGTGCGGCGGCATATATCTGCTGCGGCGTGCTGATCGAGCTGTTCGGGTTGCGCCCCGCCATTGCGGACGTGTGCGCCTGCGTGGCACTTGCGCTCTGCACCTTCCTGTTCATCCATACGCTCGGCTTTGCGAAAAACAAACAGCGAAGGCTGAAACATTACCTCAATCCCATCAATATCATAACCGACCTCGCAGTTCCCGTTTCCATGACGTTCCGTCTGTTCGGCAGCATTTTGAGCGGCATGGTCATCATGGACCTTATATATATAGTGGTGCAGAGCATATGGTATTTGGGGCTTCCCATCGTGATACCCGCGATACTGACGCCGATATTTACGCTGTTCCACGCGCTGATACAGTCATATGTATTCGCGTCGCTGACACTTACGTTCGTATCGGAAGCGATCGAACCCGTCCCGAAAAAGCAGAAAAAGAAGCGAAGACGGCAGGCGCAGCCGCAAACGGACGCGTCCGTCTGAGCTATCCTATTATAACCGAATTCCACGGAGGTAGAAAATGGAACTTTTAGTTACTATGATGGTCAATTTACTCGTCGACATGGGCCCCGCCATCGGCGCGGGCATTGCGGCGCTCACGGGGCTCGGCGCAGGCATCGGCATGGGCATTGCGACCGGCAAGGCGGTGGAAGCCACGGCGCGTCAGCCCGAAGCGGTCGGCAAAATCAGGACGATGCTCCTTTTGGGACTTGCCTTTGCCGAAACGACGGCAATTTACGGATTGCTCATCAGCATACTGCTGATATTTATGTAAACCGATCAATCAGTTAAGCAAAAAAATATTTGTGGCAAAGGTGCGCAATGTTTGAATCCTTTACAGAAACGATGCTGCTGTCTGCCCTGACCGATATGTTTAACGAAATGGGCATAACGTGGCAGGGCATCGTTCTCCATTTAATAAATTTAGTCATCCTTACCGTCGGGCTGTACTTTTTATTGTTCAAGCCCGTCAAAAAGATGATCCGCGAACGGCAGGAGAAGGTCAAAAAGATCGAAAAGGAAAACGCCGAACTCAACGAAGAGGTGAAAGAGCTGAAAAGCAGTTCCGAAAAGGTGCTTTCCGAGGCGAAAAAGGAAGCCGCCGTTATTCACGAGAACGCCGTAAAAGTCGCCAAACAGAAGGCGGACGATATTATGGCGGACGCGAAGGAGAAAGCAAAGGCGCTCGTCGACCGTACCGAAACGGAGATGGACGAAGAGCGCAGAATGTTGCGTTCGGATGTGGAAAAACAGATCGCAGACGTGTCTTTGGCTGTCGCGGAGAAGGTCATCGGGCGGGATATTTCCAAGGAAGACAACCGCCGCCTGATCGAAGAAAGCCTGAAAGAATGGAGCGGTAAGGAAAATGGCTAAGGAACAGCTTGTGGCGAAGGTGGTCGTTTCGGAAAAACCGGACGACGATATCCTGCGCATGGTTGCGGAATTTGTCAAAGAAAAGGGCTGTTATAAGACGGAATACGTCATCGATCCGGATATTCTCGGCGGCATCGTCATCAAGATCGGCAACAAGGTGTACGACGGTTCTCTGCGGAGCCGCCTCGAAACCGTCCGTCAGGTATTTTAAGAGAAGAGTATTATGTTAGATCTGAACGATATAGGCCGCAGCCTGAAAGAAAAGATCGCCCGCGCTCCCGAAGATAACGGCGAGCGCTCGACGGGCAGGATCGTCTATTCGGGCGACGGCATCATAAAAATAGCGGGGCTTTCCGACGTGCAGTACAACGAATTGCT
>CALVST010000066.1 GCA_944359365.1 uncultured Clostridia bacterium | reverse complement strand
AAAGCGCGGCATCGTGCTGTACACCCGCCTGCACAATTCGGTGGACGTGATGGTGCGGAAAGTGCGCGACGATCATACGGGCATACGCGTCATCAAGGCGCTTTCGCGGTCGGGTTACGAGAGCGACTCTTTCCGCACGATCAATGCAGACATCGTCGCCAACGAAACGAAGGCGAACATCACCACGGGCATTTCCAACCCCGTCATGAACGTGGTGCTCAATCTCGGCATGACGGCGGTCATCTTTTTCGGCGCCTACCGCGTGGCGGCGGGCAGGGTGGAAGTGGGCGGCATCGTCGCTTTCACCTCCTTTTTCACCGTCATACTCAACGCGGTCATCTCCATCAGCCGCATATTCGTCGACCTGTCGCGCGGCGCGGCGTCGGCAAAGCGCATCGAAGAGGTGCTTGCCCTGCCCGCGGAGCTTTTGCCCGAGCAGTGCCCCGCCGACGACAGCGGCGCATTCATCCGCTTTGACGGCGTAACTCTCTCTTACGGCGGCGCGCCCGCGTTGGAAAATATATCCTTTTCGGTGGAAAAGGGCGGCTCGCTCGGCGTGATCGGCGCCACGGGCAGCGGAAAGAGCACGCTCGTGAACCTTCTGATGCGCTTTTACGACGCCGACGCGGGAGCCGTATATATTGACGGAAAGAACGTAAAAAGCTACGATCCGCAGGCGCTGCGCGAAAAATTCGGCGTCGTCTTTCAAAACGATTTTCTGATGGCGGCGAGCGTACAGGAAAATATCGATTTTGAAAGGGGGCTTGCGAGCGGTCAGGTCGAGCGCGCGGCGGAACACGCGCGCGCCGCCGCCTTTATCGGCGAACACGGTGGCATGGAGGGGCAGCTCACCGCGCGCGGCTCCAATTTCAGCGGCGGGCAGAAACAGCGCCTGCTCATCGCGCGGGCGCTCGCCGCCTCGCCGGAAATTCTCGTGCTCGACGATTCTTCGAGCGCGCTCGATTATAAGACGGACGCACAGTTGCGCAAGACCATCGTCGGCGATCTTCGCGGCACGACGGTCGTCATGATCGCCCAACGCATCAGCTCGGTGCGCTTTGCCGACCATATACTCGTGCTGGACGGGGGCAGAATGGTCGGGTTCGGCACGGACGAGGAGCTGATGCGCACCTGCGAAGTCTATCAAAGGATATACGCCTCTCAGCACGAATTGGGAGAGGACGACGTGATAAAAGGGGGTGAGCGGTATGCCGATGAATGAACGGGCGATCGCGGGAGACAGGCCCACGGGAAGCAAAAAAGCCGTTATCGGGCGCATTTTCCGCTATTACCTGCGCGTGAAGTGGAAGGTCGTCGCGGCATTTGTGCTCATGCTCGGCAGCAATCTGTTTGCGCTGCTCGGTCCGTGGCTTTCGGGTGCGGCGATCGACGCGATCGAGCTGGAAAGCGGCGTCGATTTTGCGGCGGTGGGGTTCTATTGTGTATGGATGGCGGTCTTTTACGTCGTTTCCGCCGCATTTTCCTATCTTTTATCCGTCCTCATGATCCGCCTGAGCCAAAACATCGTGCGAGAAATGCGGCAGGATGTGTTCGACAAGATGCTCACCCTGCCGGTGGGAGATCTCGACCGCCTTTCCGCGGGGGATCTCATCAACCGCATCTCTTACGATATCGCAACCCTGAACGCGTCCCTTTCCAATGACGTGTTGCAGGCGACAACGGGCATCATAACCATTGTCGGCGCCTTTATAGGCATGGTGCTCACCTCGCCCGTCCTGTTGGGCTTTTTTGCCGTTACCATTCCCATCTCCGTCACCATCACCGTCCTGCGCGGCAAGGCGATGCGCCCGCTCTTCCGCAGGCGTTCGGCAAAACTCGCCGAACTGAACGGGTTTTCCGAAGAGATGATCACGGGCATGAACACCATTCGCGCTTACGGGCGGGAAGAGGAGATCGAGGCGAAATTCAATGCGAAAAATACCGAAGCCGCCGACGCGTATTACAGGGCGGATTATATCGCGAGCCTGATCGGCCCTTCCATCAACTTCGTCAACAACTTCGGCACCGTGCTCATCAGCGCGGCGGGCGCGTTTTTGTATTTGTACGGGAAAATATCGGTGGGGAGCATTTCCGCGTTCCTGCTGTATGCGCGCCGTTTTTCCGGGCCGGTCAACGAATTTGCAAACGTCATCGGCGAAATACAATCTGCGCTTGCCGCCGCCGAGCGCGTGTTCCGCCTGCTCGACAGACCTTCCGAAAGTGCGGACGCGCCCGACGCGGCAGTGCTCGAAAACGCGCGCGGCGCGGTACAATTCGATCGCGTGCACTTCGGCTATGAAGAGGACAAAACGATCATCCACGACCTTTCCTTTGCCGTCGCCCCCGGGCAGACGGCGGCGATCGTCGGGCCGACGGGCGCGGGAAAGACGACCATCGTCAACCTTATGATGCGTTTTTACGATCCGCAGGGCGGGCGCATTTTGCTGGACGGGAAAGACATACGCTCCTACACGCGCAAAAGCCTGCGCGCGGCGTTCACCATGGTATTGCAGGATACATGGCTGTTCGAGGGCACGATATTCGAAAATATCGCCTACGGGAAAGAGGGCGCTACTTTGGAAGAAGTCAGACGCGCCGCCGAGGATGCGCACATCGCCGATTACATCGAATCTCTTCCCGAAAAATACGATACGCGGCTGACGGACGGCGGCAGCCTTTCCAAGGGGCAGAAACAGCTGATGACCATTGCGCGCGCCATGCTTTCGCCCGCAAAGCTGCTCATACTCGACGAGGCGACTTCCAATGTAGACACGCGCACGGAGCTTTTGATACGCGACGCGATGGCGCGGCTGATGCGCGGCAGGACCTGTTTCGTCATCGCCCACCGCCTGACCACCGTGCGCAATGCCGACATCATACTCGTCGTGAAAGAGGGCGACGTCGTAGAGCGGGGCACGCACGCCGAGCTTTTGGAAAAGAAAGGGTTTTATGCGGACATTTATTCCGCACAGTTCGAATAAAAAGGCAAACGGCATACGCCGTTTTTTTTGTTTAGATGGTGCGGCGCCCACCG
>CALVST010000065.1 GCA_944359365.1 uncultured Clostridia bacterium | reverse complement strand
ACCGACGCCGTACAGGCGGCGGGCGCGATACCGCTGAACGTAAAGGAGATCGGCGCGGATATGCTCTCCTTTTCGGCGCATAAGTTTTACGGCCCGAAGGGGATCGGCGTGCTGTATATCCGTTCGGGGCTGAAAATAGAAAAGCTCGTCAGCGGCGGGCATCAGGAGCGCAGCATGCGCGGCGGCACCACGAACGTTCCCGCCGTCGTCGGCATGGCGGAGGCTCTTCGCATCGCAACGCAAAGCCTTGACGAAAATGCGGCGTACGTTTCCGCGATACGCGACCATTTTATACACAGAGTATTGCGCGAGATACCCTATGTGAAACTCAACGGGCATCCCGAAAAGCGCCTGCCCGCAAACGCGAATTTTTCCTTCCGCTATATCGAAGGGGAATCGCTGCTGTTCAGCCTCGACTTGAAAAATATCGCCGTGTCCAGCGGTTCGGCGTGCTCATCCGGCTCGCTCGAACCTTCGCACGTCCTGCTCGCGATGGGGCTGCCCGAAGGGCTTGCGCACGGTTCCATCCGCTTTTCCTTCGGCAAAGGCAACACCATGGAAGAGGCGGACTATACAGTGGACGCGCTCAAAGAGATCGTATTGCGCCTGCGGGCGCTTTCGCCGCTCTTTCCCAAAGAACTGAAAAACGAAGTTTATCCCAAGGAGCAATGATATGTATACGCAAAAAGTAATGGAAGCATTTCAGAACCCCAAAAACGTCGGAGAAATACAGGACTATGACGGCATGGGCATGATCGGCAGCGAAGCCTGCGGCGACATCATGCAGGTATTCATCAAGGTGAAGGACAACGTCATTACCGACGCGAAGTTCAAAACTTTCGGCTGTGCGGCGGCGATCGCCACCTCTTCCACCGCAACCGAGATGATCAAGGGCATGACGGTGGACGAGGCGCTGGAAGTGACGAACAAAAAGGTCATCGAAGTTCTGGGCGGCCTGCCTCCGCAGAAAATACACTGTTCGGTGCTCGCCGAACAGGCGATCAAGGCGGCGATCGAGGACTATAAAGCCAAAAAAGCGGAGTAAGTTTATGCGCAAAACCGAAAGGGAAGTGAAGGACGTAAAAGAGAAGTTCGCGGCGCTCATGCGCTGCCCGTACATCGTGCTCGCGGCAAACGGAGAGCGCGCGCCCTATCAGGTGCCGCTCAACTTCGGCGCGGCACTGCGGGAAGAGGGGCTCGTCCTGTATTTTCACTGCGCGAAGGAGGGCAAAAAGCTCGAACTGCTCCGCAAAGACGGGGAAGTTTCCTTCTGCGCGGCGAATATGCTGCGGGTGTTCAACAAGGGCATCGCGCCCTGCGGCTACACCACCGACTACGAGAGCGTGTGCGGCAGGGGAAGGGCGGAAGTTTTGCGTGAAGAATCCGAGCGGCTGGAAGGGCTGAAAGTACTCATGGCGCACTATACGGGCGAGGCGTTTTCCGACCGCTCGTTCGACGCGCGCGCCCTCTCTTTGACGGAAGTCGTAAAGATAACCGTATCCGAATGGACGTGCAAACGGCTGGTGCGGGGATAATCGGTCCGAACGGAATATAGGAACAAACTTTCCGGTAAAACCGCCCGCCACAATATTGCGGCGGGCGGACGTTTTTAATTTTTCAGTTCGTAAATTTTGTCGGAGAGTTCGGCGAGCTGCTCGGGGGAAAGCGTTTCGCCGCGCGCCTTGTCGGGTATGCCCGCCCCGCGGAGAAGTTCGGCGGCCGCCTCGCGCGGCAGGGAAAAGGCGTTCATCAGGTTGTTTTCCAAAGTTTTCCTGCGCGATAAAAATGCGGCGCGCACCGTGTCGCGGTAGGTTTTGGCGCTCTTTACGGGTATACGCCCTTCGCAAAAAGTGAGTTTTACGATCGCGCTGTCTACATTGGGCACGGGGTAAAACATCTTTCGCGGCACATATTTTACGATCTCTGCGTCCGCCCGCCGTGCGATCGCCGCGGTGATCGCCCCGTATTCGGGCGTGCCCGCCTTCGCGCAAAAGCGTTTTGCAACGTCGTCCTGCACCATGATGACGAGTTTTTCCGCCTTTTCGCTCTCTTCCACGAACTTCATCACGAGGGGGGAAGTGATGTAATAGGGCAGGTTCGCAACGACCGTATAGGGCGGCATCTCCCTTTCCATCGCCTTCATGTCCTCTTTTAAAAAGTCGCGGAACACCACCTCGGTATTTTCGCAGCCGGAAAGGGTTTCCGCGAGCACGGGCTGCAGATTTTTGTCGATCTCGTAGCCGACGACCGACTTTGCCGCGAGCGAAAGTTCGCGCGTGAGCGTGCCCGCGCCGCAGCCGATCTCCAGAACCGCCGTATCTTTATCCACGCCTGCAAGGGTTACGATGCTTTTGAGCAGGTTTGTATCCGATATAAAGTTCTGCCCGAACTGCTTTTTGAAGGAAAAGCCGTGGCGGGACAGGATCAGGCGCATATCTTCCATAATTTGTCTCCGGGGGTGAAAGTATAAACCGCTCGCCTGCGGGCATACTGTCAGCGTAAACCTTTTCATGTCCGAGCGAACGGAAGTTTTTTACGAAACGAAAGTTATGCCAAGACGGGCGGAATGGGTTGAACAGGGTATTTTTATATCCTTACAAATGATAGGGAAAGCTGTAGTTTATGAGTTCCGTTTTTTATTGAAACGTTACATCGTGAAAGACGGCTTTCTTTTTTTGCCAAAAAGATGTGCGCCGCGCGGATAAGGCGGGCCGCCGTTCGGGGCAAGGGGCGTGCGCCCAAGCGTCATTCGATGAAGGGGCGTACCCGCAAGGTAACGCCGCAGTCTTTTGCGAGCTCGCGGCACTGCCGTATTTTTTCTTCCCCGATGACGTCCACGACGGAAAACCAGGTGTTTATGCCCTGTTCGGCACATTTTTTTGCGAAGTCCTGCAAGCCCTCGAAAGCCGCTTCGCCGAAGGCGGGTCTGCACAGTTTTACATAGTCCTGCGCGTTCGCCTCGTTCAGGCTGACGTTGATTTTGTCTATTACGGCGGCAAGTTCGCCCGTAACGTCGCGCTTCCAGATCATGTTCGCCTGCCCGTTGGTATTGATGCGCGTCGTGCCGCCGCGGCGTTTGATCTCCTCTGCCACTTCCAAAAGCACGGGTAGTTTGATCGTCGGCTCGCCGAACCCGCAAAAAACGTACTCCTTGTAGCGGGCGATGTCTTCGGGAAGGCGGGCGATCACTTCCTCTGCGGAAGGCTCGCGCGAGAGCCACAGTTTATGCCCGAAGTAATCCGCCTTTTCGTTGCGCACGCAAAAAGTGCAGTCGTTCGTGCATTTGCTCGTCAGGTTGATGTATAAATTGCCGTCCAGTTCGTAAGTGAAGTTTTCGTATTTTTCCATATCATTGCCTCTGTGTTTCGTGGATATGTTTGAGTTTCGGGAACAGTTCGTGCGCGTTGTTCCATATGTTTTGGGCAAGCTCTTCCAGGGGTTCGCCGCGAAGGATTGCCAGTTTTTCGTATACCTTTACGACGTTTTTCGGCGTGTTCAGGGTGCCGCGGTAAGGCTCGGGCGCAAGGTAGGGGGAATCCGTTTCCGCAAGGATGCGCTCCTTCGGCACGATCTTTGCGACTTCGTCCAGCCGCCGCGCGTTTTTGAAGGTAACGGGCCCCGCAAAGGAGATGTACAGCCCGAGTTTTAAATACTCTTTCGCCGTTTC
>CALVST010000064.1 GCA_944359365.1 uncultured Clostridia bacterium | reverse complement strand
CAGGAGATCCACCTGGGGAGCGCAGCCGACGGGCAGAGCGCCGGAAAGGTGACCGCATAAGCGGGTGAAAAGGAGCCGCGCGGTATACCGCGCGGCTCTATAAAACTATTTCAGTAAAAGTAAAGGACAACAAGGGTATGACAGAAAGATACAGATGCGAAACGATGCGGCGCAAGGTCGGCGCAAGGGCAAAAAAGATCAAAGATAAAAAATTGCGCGAGATGTTTTTGAAATGTTTTTTCTCCACTCTGGATACAACGGTTTCAAAATCGGAGGGGCTGCCGTTTGTATTTACGGGGGATATCCCCGCCATGTGGCTGCGCGATTCTTCCGCGCAGGTGATGCACTATATTCCGTTTGCGGAGGAGGATGAGGATGTCTCCGCGCTGATACGCGGGCTTTGCGAACGGCAGTTCGGGTACATTCTCATCGATCCTTACGCGAATGCTTTTAATTCCGAACCGAACGGGAGGGGGCATTCGGGCGATCTTTGCGACGCATACAGCCCGTGGATATGGGAAAGGAAGTACGAGCTGGATTCGCTGTGTTATCCGTTCTGGCTGGCAGATCTGTATTTTTCGGCTGCGCGCGATAAAAAAATTTACGAAAGCAAATACCTTTCGGCGGTTCTGGCTGCGCTTGCGGTCATGGAGACGGAACAGCATCCCGAAAATTCCCCTTACCGTCATCAGAGGTACGGGGAAGGGGCGCATATCGGCGACACGCTCATCAACGGCGGCAGGGGAGGCGTCTGCTGTTATACGGGCATGGTGCGTACCGCATATCGTCCCAGCGACGATGCAGCCGCATTCGGGTTCAATATCCCCGAAAACATGCTGGCGGCGGCGGTGCTTGCAAAGATCGCAAACGGCTGCCGCATTCTCGGAGAGGAAGAAACGGCGCGCCGTGCGGAAAAATTGGGCGCAGAGATACGTAAAGGGATAGAATCATACGGCACGATCTGCGAAAACGGGGAAACGTTCTACGCCTACGAGGTCGACGGGCTCGGCAACGCGCTGTTCATGGACGATGCGAACGTGCCGTCTTTGCTCGCCGCTCCGTTTATGGGGTTTTGCCCTGCGGAAGATCCGCTCTACTGCGTTACGCGCGGCAAAGTATTGAGTTATCGGAATCCTTTTTATTTCGAAGGGGCGGCGGCGAACGGAGTGGGGAGCCCGCACACGCCTGACGGCTATATTTGGCACATAGGGCTGTGCGTGCAGCTCCTTACGTCCCGCTCCGAAGAGGAGGTCGCGCGGCTTTTCGGCGTGTTGCGGGATACCGATGCGGGCACGCTTCAGATGCACGAAGGGTTCGACTGCAACGATCCCGGAAAATACACCAGACCTTGGTTTGCTTGGGCAAATTCTATGTTTGCGCTTTGCATAACGGAAAGAGGTGAACAGTTATGAATAAAAAATATCTTGATTATGTAAATATCAAGCAGGGTACGGATTCGCAGGCACGCTTTTCCAACGGGAACACGTTGCCTTTGACCTGTCTGCCGCATGCGCACGCCATGTTTGCGCCGCAGACGAACAATTACAGGGGGGCATGGTTCTATCATCCCGCTGACAGGAGTTTCGAGGGGATACGCCTTACGCACCAGGCAAGCCCGTGGGTGAATGATTTTTCCTATTTTTGCTTTATGCCGCAGACGGGGCGGCTGATTGCCGACTATAACGCGAGGTGGTCGGGGTTCCGCCCGCAGGACGCCGTGCTCACGCCGTACTGCATGAAACTGAAACTTCTCCGCTACCATACGGAATTTTCTCTCGCCCCCACCATGAGCGGTGCGGTCATGAAGGTCTGCGTGGCAGACAGTGCCGATCGCCCGGTGTTTTCGGTCTTGCCGTTTGATTTTCACTCGGAGATCAGGGTAAACGAGCGCGAAAGGACGATCACGGGATATACGACTTCTTATACGAACGCGCCGTACCGCGATGACTTCAAAATCTATTTCGTTTTTGCTTTCGACTGCGGCATCGGCGGGGAAATGCGCGATCGCGGCTGTCAGAAAACGGAGAGCGTGGGGGTATATTTGGATTCGCGCCGTTATACCGTGCGCATAGCCACCTCCTACATCAGTGAAGAGCAGGCGATGCTCAATCTGCGGAGGGAGACGGAAGGGAAAACGTATGAAGAGATCGAATCGTTCGCAGTTTCTGCCTGGGAAGAGCTGCTTTCACGCGTGAAGATACGGGCCGACGAGCAGGTCATGCGCACTTTTTATTCGTGCATGTACAGGGCGTTCGTGTTTCCGAACCGTTTTTATGAAACGGACGCATGCGGAAAGAATATCCATATCGATCCGGAAACGCTTACGGTCAAAGACGGTGTGGCATATACGAACAACGGTTTTTGGGATACCTATCGCACGGTGTATCCTTTCTATTCGCTGGTCATACCGGAAAAGCTGAACGAGATCATAGAAGGATTTTTGAATTTATACGACGATCGGGGCGTGCTCCCGCGCTGGCCCACGCCTTCCGAATTCAACTGCATGCCGGGAACGCTGATCGAGGCGGTTTTTGCCGACGCGGTCGTGAAGGGATTGCTGAGCGAAAAGAATGCGCGCCGCGCCCTGCATGCGATGGTCGCAAACTCGAAGTTCATCTCCGAGGGCAGGAAAATAGCGCGCAAGTGCGTTCCCGAATACGAAAAGCTCGGCTATGTGCCGTACACGCTCTGCAAAGAGAGCGTAAACGAAACGCTAGACAGCGCTTACGGGGATTTCTGCATTTTTGCGACGGCTGCCGCGCTCGGCGAGAAAGAAATCGCCGAAACGTATCTGAAATCGAGCAGGAACTACAAAAATCTGTTCGACCCGTCCGTCGGGTTTATGCGCGGGAAAGACGAAAACGGCTGTTTCCGCGAAGAAAAATTCGACAGTTTTATGTGGGGCAGAGATTATACGGAAGGGAGCGCATGGCAAAACGGATTTGCCGTTCCGCACGACTACGCGGGCTTGGCGGAATTATATGGAGGGAAAGAGGCGTTCTTAAACAAAATAGACGAATTATTCGCAGTCGAGCCTTTATATGCGATCGGTGGATACGGCGGGGAAATTCATGAAATGACGGAAATGGCAGCCGTTGACCTCGGCCAGTGCGCGATTTCTAACCAACCGTCGTTTCATATCCCTTTCCTGTACGCAGAATTCGGGGATAAAGAAAAATCACGCAAGATCGTAAAGCATATCGCACGCAATTATTTTTCTTCGGCAGACGACGGTTTCCCCGGCGATGAAGACAACGGCACCACGGCATGCTGGTACATATTTGCCGTGTTGGGGTTCTATCCCATGTGCCCTGGAAAAGACGAGTTTACCGTTACGGGGTGCCTGGCTGATAGCGCAGAAATTTGCTTGAACGGGAAAACAGTCGATCTTATTGGAAAAACAAGTGGTAAATATAAAATAAAATATTCCGAAATAATGGAAGGCCTTTACAGATGAAAGTCATGACGTTCAACATAAGGAATGCGATTGCGGACGACGGCGAAAACAGTTGGAAATACAGGAAAAACGCTGTATTCGATTACCTTTCAAAGAGCAATGCAGAGATAATTTGCATGCAGGAGGTCGTTCCCGAAGTCAAAAAAGAAATGCAGGCGTTTCTTTCCGATAAATATTACTTTGTCGGCAAGGGGCGCCTTGCGGAACCGAGGGAAGACGATGAGATCAACTTGGTCGCCTACAATAAAAATAAGTTTGATCTGAAAAATTCTTCTCATTTTTGGTTGAGCGATACGCCTCAAATTCCGGGAAGTAGGTATCCTACGCAAAAATTTTGGCCGCGAACTTGTACGGCGGCGGATTTTTGCGGTGCAGACGGCGCGTTTTCTTTGTTTGCGACGCACCTCGACAATGCCGATCCCGTTGCAAGAGAAAAAGGGTTTGCCTTGATACTCGGCCGCGCGGCAAACAAAGAGAAAGTTTTGATTTGCGGAGACTTTAATGAGGAACCCGAAGTCGTTTTACGGTGGATACCGAAAGAATATATCGATTTGTCCGGCGGTTTGATCGATACTTTTCATGGCTATGGAAAAGAAAGAGGCAAGATCGATTATATTTTCGGCAAAGGAGGCTTTCGGGCCGAAAAAATCGTATGCGACAAAACGATGCGGAGCGGAGGCTTTTTGTCCGATCATTATCCCGTATGGGCGGAGATTATATAAAAATGTATAAATTACTACCAGCATATAAAGATTACGTTTGGGGCGGAAATAAGTTAAAG
>CALVST010000063.1 GCA_944359365.1 uncultured Clostridia bacterium | reverse complement strand
GCGGGAGAGATCTGCGAGGAGTTCCGGAATATTGTCGAAACGGCGAGCAAGGCAAAGCCGTACTGCGGGCTTACGGTGGCGATCCTCAACGCGTGGGGGAGCCTTCGCAGCTGGCAGAGCCACATGGTGGCGCATGAGCTGTGGTATCAGCAGATCTATTCCTATCAGGGAATCCTCGAAGCTCTTTCGGGGCTTGCGGTGAACGTGAAGTTCATCTCTTTCGATGAAGTCCTGCAAAAGGGAATAGAGCAAGACATAGACGTCATCATCAACGCGGGCGACGCCTATACCGCGTATTCGGGCGGAGAATATTGGGCGAACGAGAAACTGGTGGAAAGGATGCGCGCATGGGTGCGCGAAGGGCACGGGTTTATCGGCGTGGGCGAGCCGACCGCATACGCAAAGAACGGCAGGTATTTCCAACTCGCGGACGTTCTGGGCGTGGACAAGGAACTCGGCTTTACGCTCAGCGAAGATAAGTACAACATCGAAAAGAAAGAGCATTTCATCACCGAGGACGTAGAGGGAGAGATCGACTACGGCGAGGGAATGAAGAACGTTTACGCGTTGAACGGTACGGAAGTGCTGGATATCACCTTCTCCGACAGGTTTAGGCGCAGCGTGAACGTGGGAGAAGTAAAACTTGCGGCAAATGACTACGGAAAAGGCAGGGGTGTGTACATGGCGGGGCTCCCGTACAGCGCGCAGAACGCGCGGCTGTTGTACCGCGCCATGTTCTGGGCGGCGCATAAAGAAGAAGAGATGTACAGGGCGTTTTCCTCGAATCCCGACACCGAATGCAGTTACTACCCCGAAACGGGCAAATATACGGTCATCAATAACAGCACGCAATCGCGCACGACCGTGTTTTACGATATGGAAGGAAACCCGCGCGAACTGACGCTGGCGGGCGGGGAAAAAAAGGATATTTGAGCGGAGAAAAATACAAACGAAAGGCGCAAAACAAACGGCGCGGGCATTTGCCCGCGCCGTTATTCTGTTCGTAAAGGGGTATTCAGGCCGCAAAAAATATGTTGTTTTGTGTGATTTTGTAGAATAATATCTATTCATGCTAAAAAGTGAACGTTTCGCTCATTTTTTGAAAAAAATCAAAATAAATTTTTTATGAACTGTTGATTTTTTCGCATACTTTCATTATAATTATATACGAACAAATACCGAAGGGAAGGTAAATTATGGCAGAAAGCATAAAGGATATGATACGAAGCGGCAAGACCGCGCTCGGTATCGAATTCGGTTCTACGCGCATCAAAGCGATACTTGTGGACGAAAACAACAATCCCGTTGCGTCCGGTGCGCACGATTGGGAAAACCGCTACGAAAACGGCATTTGGACTTACTCGCTCGACGACATTTGGACGGGCGTGCGCCATTGCTATCAGGAAATGGCGGTAGACGTAAAAAATAAATACGGCGTAACGCTGACAAAGGTGGGCGCCATCGGCTTTTCCGCCATGATGCACGGATACATGGTGTTCGACAAGGCAGGCGAACTGCTCGTGCCCTTCCGCACATGGCGCAACAACAACGCCGCGCCCGCGGCGGAAAAGCTGACGGAGCTTTTCAACTACCATATTCCCGCACGTTGGTCTGTCGCGCACCTGTATCAGGCGATCCTGAACGGGGAAGATCACGTCGGGAACATCGCATTTCAGACGACGCTCGAAGGGTATGTGCATTGGAAACTTACGGGCAGAAAAGTCATCGGCATCGGCGAAGCGTCGGGCATGTTCCCCGTGGACGTAAAAACGAAAAAGTATAACGCCGCTATGCTGAAAAAATTCGACGGCCTGCTGCAAGAGAACGGCCTGCCCTTCCGCACGGAAGACATCCTTCCTCAGATTCTCGTCGCGGGGGAAGAGGCGGGCAAGCTGACCGAAGAAGGGGCAAAACTGCTCGATCCTTCGGGCAATCTTTGCGCGGGCATACCTTTCTGTCCGCCCGAAGGGGACGCGGGCACAGGGATGGTCGCCACCAACTCCGTCAAAAAGCGCACGGGCAACGTATCTGCGGGCACATCCGTCTTTGCGATGATCGTTCTGGAAAAAGAGCTCTCCAAGGTACATCCCGAGATCGATCTTGTGACTACGCCCGTGGGCGATCTTGTGGGAATGGTGCACTGCAATAACTGCACGTCGGATATCAACGGCTGGGTAGACGTGTTCGGCGAATTTGCAAAGCTGTGCGGGCTTGACATGAGCAAAGCCGAGCTGTACAACAAGCTGTACTTTGAATCGGAAAAGGGAGATAAAGACTGCGGTGGGCTTTTGGCGTATAACTATGTTTCCAACGAGCATATTACAAAGGTAGACGAGGGGCGCCCTATGTTCGTCAGAACGTCGGAAAGCAAATTCAACCTTGCCAACCTGTTCCGCACACACCTGTTTTCCGCGCTCGGCGCGCTGAAAGTGGGGTGCGACATCATGCTCAAGGAAGAGGGCGTGCGCCTCGACTCCATCACGGGGCACGGCGGGCTTTTCAAAACGCCGCACGTCGGGCAGAGTTATCTTGCGGCGGCGATCAACGCGCCCGTTACCGTCATGAAAACGGCGGGCGAAGGCGGCGCGTGGGGCATCGCGATACTTGCAAATTACGTCATAACCAAGGGAAAGGGCGAATCGCTCGAAAGCTATCTCGAACACAAAGTGTTCGCCGGGCAGGAAGGCGTTACCCTCGCGCCCGATCCCGACGACGTTGCGGGGTTTGACGCGTTCGCCGAAAGGTATGTAAAAGGATTGCCTATCGTAAGGCAGGCAGTAAAAGATATGGATTAAAGGAGATAAAAACTATGTTGGAAAAGCTGAAAGAAAAAGTTTTGCAGGCAAACCTCGACCTCGTAAAAAATAAACTCGTGCTCTTCACTTGGGGCAACGTCAGCGAGATCGACCGCGAAAGCGGACTGATCGTCATCAAACCCAGCGGCGTTTCGTATGACGATATGACGGCGGACGATATGGTCGTCGTTGACCTTGAAGGCAAAGTGGTGGAAGGCAAGCTCCGCCCTTCGAGCGATACGCCTACGCACATCGAATTTTATAAGGCGTTCCCGAACGTGGGCGGCGTTACCCATACCCATTCCACCTTTGCGACCTCGTGGGCGCAGGCGGGGCGCGACATCCCGTTCTACGGTACGACGCACGCCGACTATTTTTACGGAGATATCCCCTGCGCGCGTTCTCTCACCAAAGAGGAGATCGAAGGGGAATACGAAAAGAACACGGGGCTCGTCATCATCGAACGTTTCAAAAAGGATAACCTGAACCCGATAGAGGTGCCGGGCGTACTCATAAAAAGCCACGGCGTGTTCGCCTTCGGCAAAGACGCCGACGCGTCCGTATACAATGCGACCGTCATCGAAGAGGTCGCGAAAATGGCGTTCATCACCGAGCAGGTCAACCCGGACGTTTCGCGCGCGGATAAGTTCATGATGGACAAGCACTATTTGCGGAAACACGGCAAGAACGCGTACTACGGACAGGGTTCACACAAATAATTTTGAGCTGTCAAAATTATTTGTCGTGATTTTGAGGGCGCTGCCCTCTGCGGTTCGCCGTTCAGGGGCACGCCATAAGACGCGCGCCGCATTCACCCGCTGAGGCGCAGGATTTTGAGGGCACGGCCCTCGTCATTAAATAAAAATCAAAATAAAGGAAGATATTGTTATGAAAGAAAAAATCGTTTATTGGATCACAGGTTCGCAGACGCTGTACGGGGCTGACGTGCTCGAACACGTCGCGCAGCACTCCGAGGAGATGGCAAATTACGTCAGCGAGCATATGCCCGTCACCGTCAAATATTTGACCACCTGCAAGAGCTCCGACGAGATCGAAGCCGCCGTCAAAAAGGTCAATGCCGACGACGACTGCATCGGCATCATCACCTGGTGCCATACCTTTTCTCCCGCAAAAATGTGGATTCGCGGGCTTTCCAAACTGCAAAAGCCCATGTGCCATTTCGCAACGCAGTACAATGAAAAACTGCCTTACGACACCATCGATATGGACTTCATGAACGAAAACCAGGCCGCCCACGGCGACAGGGAATTCGGCTATATCGTGACTCGCCTTCGTATGGACAATAAAGTCGTCGTCGGTTATTATAAAGACGAAGCGGCGCTCAAAGAACTCGCTGCATGGTGCAAAGTGGCGGCGGGGTATGCCTTCTCAAAAACGTTAAAGGTATGCCGTTTCTCCGACAACATGCGCGACGTCGCCGTTACCGAGGGCGACAAGGTAGAGGCGCACATCGATTTCGGTTGGCAGGTAGACTATTACCCCATCGGCGACCTCGTGGAATACATCAATCGGGTGACCGACAAGGAAGTAGACGCCATGATGGCGGAATACGCCGAAAAGTACAAGATGGGCACCGACCGCATCGACGTGGTGCGCGAACAGGCGAAGTACGAGATCGCCATCGACAGGTTCTGCAAAGAGAAGGGCGGCTATATCGGCATCGTCGACCATTTCGGCGCGCTGCACGGGCTGAATCAGCTGCCCGGGCTCGCCATTCAGGATCTGCAGAG
>CALVST010000062.1 GCA_944359365.1 uncultured Clostridia bacterium | reverse complement strand
CAGGGTAAACGCGATAGCCTGTTTGGCATTGCATATTTCCATCCGGATCTTTCGCCGCGGCACTACAATATGGAAATATGGGACATAGTTATGCCAACTTTGCTGCAAATACGGCAACAAGTGGGCAAGCTCTGCCACCGCCTCGGTATACTGCGCGCACGTTTTACACTCTTTATTCCCGCCGAAGAAACGATCGAGCCCTGCCAAGGAATAATCGTTCGTTTTCTTATAAAATAGCCGCTTTGCGATTGGCTGAAGATCTATCCGTTCCTGCGTAAATACGGCCCCGTATTCCGCCGCACAGCGATCCAGCAATTTCCCCGTAAACGAAAGATCGTACCCGACCAGAATACCGCCCTCGGCAAAAGCCGCAAAATCGCGGAACGCCTGTGCTGCGGGCGGCACGTTTTCAGGCACTTCGGCGGGAACGATCCCCGAGGAATCGGGCGCCTCCGGAACGTGAGCCGAACAAACGGCATACGCATGAAATGTTTCCGCCGGGTGCAGATTTTCCAGCCGTTCGGCGCAAATTTCAAGGATATGATCCTCCCCCCTCCCCGCCGTTCGGCCGCTTTGCTGCGCAGATATGAAACACAACGGCCTTATTCTTTCTCAAACGCTCGTATAAGCTTATCATAACTTTTCCCTCCCCGGGTCGTGACCGCACGGCCCCCGATCTTCGGTGCGCTTCATCGCACACGTATGATCGTTTTGCCTGACTTTTCCGCATAGCCGAGCGTGCGCGCCGTGCCGCCGTCCCCTTGTCCTTCCACGGCGATCACGAGCGAACTGCGATCGATCATGTACCGATCTCTTTCCCGATACGCAGCGGGGCTGAATTCTTGCGCGGCGACATACACCTCGCGGCATTGCGCAAGAACGGCATAATACTCCCGCTTCGTCTCCTCTGTCCACCGCAGCGGCTGCGAAGGAAACGGTACGGCCGCTTCCAGCACGATATTCGCTTCGGGGTTTTTTCGGCGCAGCTCCAAGACGATTTTTGCGGCCACCATATCGACGCCGGCCGCCATGCCAGTAATAAAGTGCCGATATCCCCGCGCATACGCCGCCCCGATCTCCTCTTTCAACCGCGCAAAGGCCTCCCGTTCCCGCTCTTTATCATCGCCCCACGGATAGTTTTTCGGCCGTGGGCCTGCAAAACAGCAAACCTGCGGCGCTTCGCCCTCCCCCTTTTCCGTCAGTTTGCCGACGCATTTTCCCTTTGCGATGAATATGAGATCGCGCCGCGCCTCCGCGTTTTGCCGTTCGCGATTTCCGCTCGCGATTAAAAGGTTTATCTGCCCGCGCAACGCGTCTGTGATCGGGCATCTCGTCGATTTGCCTTCCGATTTAATATCGATCGATTCGCCGCAAAAATCGAACGCTCTGTAAACGCCGTCCTCCACCTCGACCGTGAGCCAATATTTTTTTGAACGGCTGAAAAGCGAAGGCGGAATGCGTTTGAAATCGCGGACGGTGATATCGCCGATATCGTAAATTTCTTTGCTCTTGAAAAAGCGCAGCTTTCCGTCCAAGCACACCAAAAACCCCACTTCGTCTTTCGTTGCCAGGTCTGACAGATATTTTACTTCGTACGTAAGGTAATCGTCGGCCGTGCGCTGCAGGAGATCCGTCTCGCGGCGGTAAAAACGCTCTTCGGCGGCGCGCCATTCGTGCAGGCCGCCATTCGAATCGGGAAAACAGATTTCGCGGTCGAACCGGTTCCCTTTCAGATAATCGGCGATGCTCGTTTTCATCTGCACCACATCGCCGTTCGGACGCTCAGCGATAAACTGATACCGCCAATCGGGCAAACGGCGGGCATAGCGCGTTTCGCCGTCTTTTGAAGCATAAAGAAAGCCCGCCTCTCCCCGCTTTGCGGCGCAATAATCGCACTGAAATTCCGCCTTTGCATCTTTGAAGCGCTGCACCTGCTCCTCTGTCAGACAATAGCGCTTTCTGTCATCTATAATGCAGATATCTTGCTGTAACACGCATTTTTTTACCCCGCCTTTATGCGTTGCAAGACGAAAAACGCCCTCGCCCGCAATGTATCCCGCAAAAGTAAGCGCGCTCTTCTTTTTTGCGATCTGCAATTTTCTGCCCGTTCTCTGCCCTGTAGAATTTGTTTGTTCTGTCATGTTTCTTCCCCATCCCCGAAAATTTCTGCGATGCGCCGCCGTTGGCGCACCGTGATTGCCCTGTCCGATTGTTCAACATAGCCGACTTTCGTATTCAGCCGCAGCCAGCCTTTCAGATGCAGCAGCTGCGACGGCTCGCCCAGCCGATAGTCAATTTCCAATCCTTGTTCATGCAGCCAGGCAGAGACATCCGCATGACCGTTCAGGAAAGCGCTGCAATCGATCAGCGTGCCGAAAGGCGTCATGTACATAGCTCCGAAAACTGGTTCGTCAGTCTTATAGTTTTGCTCCAATTCCCGCAGGGCAGCATTGCGGCGTTCCCATAATTCCTTGTTTATCCGTATTTCTTCATGAATTTTTGCAATCTGGTTTTGTATGTCCTTCGGCAAATCATTAAATTTGACACACATTCCTCCTCCTTCAAATGCCGAAGACCTTTGAAAAGTCCTCTATTCCGATCACTTCGCACTCTGTCGCAAATGCATTGAGCGCAATGTTTTCGACGAGATACAGCCGTTCATTATGGATGACAAAATCGGGCGCACCGAGTTCATAAAGTTTTTCCAGCCGCAGCGCGCGGTTAAAAATATTTTTAATACACATTCGTTTTTCCGCAGCGACTTTTATTACCTCAGCTTTGAGTATTTCACGCGCGATGCTTCTTCTTTTGATCTTGCCCGATATCTCCTTGCAGATGTTTGAAAGCGATTGTTCTTTTTCGATGATACCTGCAATATCCATTTTGGCAACATCGATGACATACCTTTTCGCATAAGAGGCGTCTGTCAGATCAGCAGCAAGTTCGATACTGACATCATCCTCTTTGTGAGCGATATACAATTTGCCGTTTTCGATGCAGGAGAGCATGGTCTCCAAATACTTTTCGGGAGTTACGCCTGTAAAGGAGAATTCCTTGTTTTCATCCGCTGCAAACCGATCACACGCAAAAATCTTTTTCATATATACCTCGCATTGATTATTTTACAAGATAGAAAAGAGATAAATTTTGATTACGCACTTATTATACAACACAAAATGTACGAAAAACGGTACATAACATCGCAACCGGATAATTTTACCATTCTAAATCGTAAAATATCTCTTTGAGAGCATCGAACGCGACATTGACTTTCTTTTGATATTCTTCGTTTGTCTCTTCAATCTCTACCGACTTAACAAGTTCATCAAACATGTCCGCAGTGTCATTGACGATCTTCTGCCAGCGGCGGAACATTTCATCTGTATCTAATTTTTCCTCAGCCTCCCAATAATCGTAGCCTTCGGGATTGTGCTCATACACATAGTTGCCGACAGCCGCCGTGTTTTGGATAAAAAAGCGCAGATAATCGCGGATGATGGCGGCAAGATATACATTGCTCATCCAATGGATATCCCACGAAATATTGATCGTCTTTAATTCATTGTCTTTCCAACAGACAGTGCCGAGTTTTAACTTACGCATCTTCCGCTCATGAAAAAAGTGGCGGATATCCCGAAAAATATAGTATAGCCACTCCCCGAACCGTTTGAACGGATTTTTCGTTGGCGGCTCGTCAACTACCTCGATCCCCTGTTCTTTCATTTTTGCGATAAAATCGTCCCGATCCTGCTTTTTCTTTTTACTCATATTATCTTAAACTCTTTCCTAATATTACACTCAAATGTGTATTTTACATTTCATTCCTCAAGCCATTCCATTTCATAGACAAGCCTTTGTTTTTCATCTGTCGAGAGTGTTAGAAATTTTGGGGAAGATGCAATCAAACTTGCCAATTCCTTATCTGCATCTTTACCGAGATATGGCACATTATTAAGCCAAACGCAGCTTTTATTACACATCTTCCTTGACGCCTCCTATTTCAAACGTACATTACACTAAAATTACTTGCTTTTTATCATCACCCATACGCTCCGCAATGTTTTTATCCCGTGCAAACAAAAACACCTGTCTGCCAAGTCCGAACGCAGGCATCAGAAGCGATGCAAGGTCGATACAGAAGTCGATGCTATCCGCCAATGCACCAATAAAGAGCGGCTTTTGTACGGTACGTCCCGTTGCATTTTGCACTACGCCCCAAAAGCGGTTGATATCTAAAAAACAAAAATATTGCAGCAGCGTATCTTCCGTTGCGCTCAGATCTTTACGCGGCTGCACGTCTTTTGCCGAAAAACAACCTTCCCCATCCATCATCAGCCAAAGACGTTTTTCAATGCGAAGCTGCTGTGGCAAAAATTTATCGCAGAAATTTTTAAGAACTTTTCGGAACGTATGAGTTAGCCCGATCCCGTCCGTTCGGGCAGAAAACATTTGCCTGTTTTCTTCCTGTAAACCCTGCCGATAGTCCGCCAACTTTTTTGCAAAATCCAATTCGGCAAACGGAACATACCTGCTATAATCGTAACGGTTTATAAAGTACGAACACTCTTC
>CALVST010000061.1 GCA_944359365.1 uncultured Clostridia bacterium | reverse complement strand
TGATCCGTTTTCCGGATATACTTTTGTCGTGTCGTTTTCCCAAATGGGATACGCGACTACTTTTTTGCAATGTAAAGTAGTTGTAAGTTTTTCGATTGGCGTTGGTTCGTTCAAATCTCGTAAAACATTTTTCCAGGAATCGGATCTATTTCTGACGAACCCGAGGTTTACGGTTTTCCCTTGCAGAATGAACAAATACGCATCGTCGTTGGAAAGGTCATAAGATTTGAAGTTTTCCTTTGCGAAGTCGATTCCGCAAATCAAATCGGCAAGAGGCTTATAGTATTTATACAAATTTTTGCTTTCGACGTAACGCTCGTCCCAATGCCATATGTTGCCACAGCCTGCACTGCATAAGAATACGGGCGTATACACGCAGTCGATGAAAATGATCCCTCGGTCGTCGCAGGAATAATACTTAAATTCGCCGCTGTGGTTGTTGTTTACCGCTCCCGTTTCGGCAACGAGCAGGGGCATATCCTGTTTGTCGATAAGTTGCAACCCCTTTTGGATAACTTCGATGGGGTCGTTTTTAGTATCTTCAAAAATCGCACCCTGATCGAGATAGCGGTGCATTTGCTTAAAGTCAGCGCATTCCCACGGGAAAGACAGGTAATTTGCGAGAGAGTACTTGTTGTCAAGACTTCCCAAAGAATTTACGACCAATTGGTCGGGGAACAGCGCCTTTACGGCGGGGAGCATTTCGCGGTTCCATTCGTTAATATCGCCGAGGCAATTCATTTCGTTCCAAAGCTCAACGGCGAAAATGGTCGTGTCGCCTGCGTAACGCTTCGCAAACTCACGGACTTTATTCAGCCAGGCGTCTTTCCATTCCTGCCCGGAAAGCCATTGCCCGATCGATTCGCACCGCTTTCCGTTCAAGTATAATTTTTTATCGAAGTGCCGCGAAATATTGTCTTTGCCGTCTGCATCGTATCGGAAAGAGCGGAACTGCTCCAACGTCAGCTTCAGTTTGATATTGTATTTTTTTGCAAGTTCGACGAGTTTGTCGATCTTTGAAAACTGCGCATATTCAAAAACGTTTGCATCGGTTGTGTCGGGAGAAAAATATTCGTGGCCTACCCATACGCGCGCCATATTTACGCCGCATTGCGCGCACCGTTTGAACCAACGTTCGTATTGACGCATACCCATGAATGCAATATCGCCGCTTATACCGAATTCCTTTTTGTTTGAAACGGGTATCCTGCGGGGGAAAGCCAGATTGATGCCGATGGGAAAGAAGGGCGAGCCGTTGAAGTATTCGAAATACCGCGCGTCTTTTTTGCTGACTTGTATATAGCCGTTATCGGAAAATCCGACGGCGTCAAAGCGTTCCCGATAGGTTTTTCCGTCTTTGAACGCTATGTCGAGGGTATAGGTTCCCTCTCTCTTTACGGTAAAACGAACCGCGGAAAATCGCTCATCGGTTTGAACGCAGTGTTCTATGCCTTCTTCGTCGTACAAAAATTTGACAGGCTGCAATACGAACGGTTGCAGGCGTAGGGAGTCGCGGAGAGTATCGCAGGCAAGCATTGCCGATGCGATCTCCTTTTCAAATTTTATTTCCACTCTTTCAAAAACTTTTATCTGCATAATATAACTCCGTATTGTATCGTGACTTTATCGGACAGCGCCGTTTGCTTCAAGTATGCCTTTCAAATAGCCTATGGCGTACAGCCTGCCCGATGTGCCGTATCCCGCAAGGGCAGTTTGTTCACCGTACATTGTGGGTACGTGGTCGACGCGGATAGGCACGTCGATACCTTTTTTAATGTAATATTGTAGGGCGTCTGCCATGCGGATATCCCCGTTGTCATGGAAGGTTTCGTGAAAACATTCGGCCGTCCCCGTAACGTTGCGGAAATGGATAAAGAAAATTTTATCTGCAAACAGGTCGGTAATATCCCGTAAATCTTCGCCCATCAGGTAAAAATTAGCCTGGCAAAGTGTAATGCCCAAAGATTCGCTCGGGTAAATATCGAAAACCGCCCTTTTGATTTTTTCTTTGGAAACCATGATGCGCGCGACGTTTCCGATTTTCGGAAGGGGCGGATCGTCTGGGTGCAGGGCGAGTTTAATGCCGCATTTTTCAGCGGCGGGCAGCACCGCTTTGATAAAGTAAGCATAGTTGTTCCAAAGTTCTTGTGCCGTGATGGCGGCCTTCGGGGGAGCGGCTTCGGAAAGGTCGAATGCCGTAACGGTCGCGCCGCCCCGTTCGGGAAAATCCGTGCGAGTGCGCAGCCAGCCGATATGCGCCATCCAGTTGAAACAAATCGTACCGATGCCGAGATCGCGCATAATAGGAAACATTTTCAGAACTTTTTCGATAGAAGAATCGCGCAAATCGTCGCCCGTTTTGATGTGGTCGTGCAGTTCGTTCGGCATGGGCTCTATCACGACGGGCGTGATGCCGAAATCTGTAAACTTTTTATAAACTGCTGCCCAATGAGAGCGGTCGCAAACGTCGAAATCGTTTGTTTCGGGTAGCCTTATCACGCCGTGACGGATGCCGCATTGACGGGCAATATCCCAAACGGGATCATGGTTGTATTTGAAGTAGTCCGTAAGAAGCATAAATATTGTCCTTAATAGCAAAATTTATCGTTTTTCATCGGCAATATTATGGCAGAATTTGGACTGTGCGTCAAGAAGTTTCACAATGTGAAATATATTGACGGATTTATGAAAGCGCATTAAAATAATTGTGATGTGATAAGCGGAACAATACAAAAGAGGAGTTTTATGATTCAATCTGTGCAAAAGGCAATGAAGATACTTTCCGTCATCGCCGACGCAAAAAACAATTCAATTTCTCTTATGGATATCGCGGGTAAAACAGGATATCCGAAAGCCACTTGTTCGCATTTATTGGAAACGTTGTGCATCGGCGGTTATGTGACTCGTGTTTCTCATAAAGAAGGATATATTTTAGGCCCATCGTTATATAACCTGACGAGATACGGTCGCTACGAAAAGGACTTTGTATCGCTGTGTCGCCCGGTCATGCGTTGGATGGAGCAGAAGAGCCATGCGACGGTCATTTTATCGGTTATACGCAGTAATCAGAAATTTATCATCGATTATGCGGACGCGGAGCAGAAATTGTTTGAAGAGCATCCGAATATAAGGACGGACGACATTTATCGTACAGCAACGGGAAGGGCGATTCTTTCCCATATGGACAGGGATGAGATCAAGGCGTTTTGGGATAAGTACGGTACGCCGCCGCCCGGGCATTGGGACGAGATCACTTCGTATGAAACACTGCTGCAGGCCTTGAATTCTATTCGGCAAAAAACGGTTGTGGTATCCAAAGGCGAAAAGAACATAGGAGAGCAAAAGGCGAACGGATACGCCTGTCCCTTGTTCCGAAGATCGAACTGCATCGGTGCAATAGGGCTTGCTTTGAAATTGACGGAAGAGGACGAAGATTTCAGACAGCGAGAGCAGGAACTGTGCCGCATTTTGATAAAAGGTGCAAAAGAAATACAGCGCCGTTTGAATTATGAAGATCAGAATTGATTTTTGATACAGAGAATTTAAGAATATTCGGGAGAGGAGTGAATGAAACGTAAAGTTTTGGTGACAGGCTCAACGCAGGGCATAGGAAAAGCGATCGCCGCAGCGTTTGTGAAGGAAGGTGACGAAGTTACCGTCCATTGCAGCAAAGATATAGAAAAAGCCGAAAGGATACGGAAAGAGATCGGCGCGGCGCACGCCGTGGTCGCAGATCTCTTGCAATGGCAGAAAATCGGCGAGTTGTACCAAAAGACGGGCCCCGTTGACTGCCTGATCATAAACGCGAGCGTTCAGTATAAGCAGACGTGGGAAAATATTACAGACGATGCGATCGATAAACAGATCGATATCAATATCAAAAGCACATTAAAACTTATGCAGACCTATTATCCCGCCATGAAGCAAAACAGATTCGGCAGGATCGTGATGATCGGCAGCGTCAATCAGCACAGGAGACATTCCGAGCTGGCGCTTTATTCCGCGACGAAATGTGCTGACATGAGCCTGGTAAAGAACATCGCAAAACAAGTCGCGCCCTTCGGCGTCACAGTAAACAATATTTCACCCGGTGCGATCGTAACGCCGAGGAATGAATGCGTTTACAATAACGAAGCGCAGCGGAAAGAGGTGGAGAGTCTGATCCCGATGGGGAGATTCGGCATTCCCGAAGACTGCGTCGGGGCTGTCCTTCTCCTTTGCGGAAGAGGGGGCGACTACATAACGGGCGCGGACATCGCAGTGGACGGCGGCATGAGCCTGTAAGGAGCAAAAACCATGATACGGTTCAACAACAGAGAAGATATTATCGCGCTTACGCCGTTGTGGAAAGGGGAACGTTTCCCCGACGGGCGGCCGCGCGTTGCCGACAAATACCTCGAAGAGATGCGCAAGATGACATTGGAGGAACTTTGGAAGCCCATTTTCCTCAAAGGGTACGAAAGCCAGTTCGAGGGCGATCTGAAAACGTTGCACGACGACGGGCGCAAACTTATCGGCAGGGCCGTCACGGCGACGTTCGTTCCCACCCGCCCCGACTTGCACGAAGTGATGTTCGGCGTCGGCGCGGCAGAGGGCAGAAAGGGCAATTACAATCAGTGGGTGATCGACAGCCTCACCGAGGGCGACGTGGTCGTCGTGGATATGTA
>CALVST010000060.1 GCA_944359365.1 uncultured Clostridia bacterium | reverse complement strand
CGCCGCGCGTTTTTGAAGGTAACGGGCCCCGCAAAGGAGATGTACAGCCCGAGTTTTAAATACTCTTTCGCCGTTTCCGGGCTGCCCGAAAAGCAGTGCATCACCCCGCCGCATTTGATCTTTCCGCGGTTGTCTTTGAGTATTTTCAGCGTGTCGGCGGCGGCGTCGCGGCTGTGCACGCAAAAGGGCAGACGCAGCGCGTCTGCAAGTTCGAGTTGGGCGGCAAACATCTTTTTCTGCGCCGCCTCGTCCGTCCCTTCGTAGTGGTAATCCAGCCCTATTTCCCCGACGGCGACGCCCTTGGGGGAAGAGAGGAGCGCCGCGAGCCTTTCGAGGTCGCCATCTTTATATCCCGCAACGTCGGAAGGGTGAAAGCCCGCCGCAAAGTACAGCGAGGGGTATTTTTCCGCCTGTTTGGCGGCGAGTTCAGACGAGGCGAGGTCCCATCCGACGCCGATCACCTTTTTTACGCCCGAAGCGGAAATTTCCGCAACGAGCGCGTCCGTATCGCCGTATTTATCCTTATAATTCAAATGTGCGTGCGTGTCGATGTACATAAAAGCTCCGTTATCTCGGCTATTGTAAACCTTTTTTTGCCGTTCGTCAACAAAAACGGGCGCCAAAGCGCCCGCAATTGCCGTTTACAGCCTTTCTTTGAAATTTTTATAGCCGAATTTTTTGACGGGAAGTATTTTTCCGTCCGTCTTTTCGATGTAAATGTCGGGCAGGGGCATCCCGTTGAAGGTGTTCGTTTTGACCATCGTATACAGCGCCATGTCGCCGAATACGAGCTCGTCCCCCTCGGCGAGCGGCTCGTCGAAGGAATAGTCGCCGATCACGTCCCCCGCGAGGCAGGTCGGCCCGCCGAGGCGGTAGGTGTGCGCCTTTTCGCCCGCCTTGCCGCTCCCGAAAAGGGGCGGGCGGTAGGGCATTTCCAATACGTCGGGCATGTGGCAGGCGGCGGAAACGTCTAAAATCGCGATGTCCATGCCGTTTTTCATCACTTCCAGAACGCGCGCGTGCAGCGTGCCGGCGTTCAGCACCACCGCCTCGCCCGGTTCGAGGTAAATTTGCGCGCCCGTTTCTTCGCGCAGTTTTTTTACCGTCCGTATCAGCAGTTCCCTGTCGTAATCCTCGCGCGTGATGTGGTGCCCGCCGCCGAGGTTGAGCCATTGCATGCCCTTCGCGTATTTGCCGAATTTTTGCATGAACGCCGAAACGGTCGCCTCCAACGCGTCCGCGTTCTGTTCGCACAGGGTGTGAAAGTGCAGCCCGTCGAGCAGGGGCAGTATCTCTTCGTCAAAGTTGGCGAGCGTCGTGCCGAGGCGGGAAAAGGGCGCGCACGGATCGTAGATCTCGTGCCCTTCCTGCGTGGAGCATTCGGGGTTGACGCGCAGCCCTGCCGAAACTCCCTTTTCCATGCAGAGCGGGGCAAAGCGCCGCACCTGCGCGGGCGTGTTGAACACGATGTGGTCGGCGATCTTTACGAGCTGTTTGATGTCCTCTTCGCGGTAGGCGGGGGCAAAAACGTGCACCTCTTTGCCGAACTTTTCCCGCCCGAGCTTCGCTTCGAACAGCCCGCTCGCCTCTGTTCCCGCAAGATAGCGCGCAATGAGCGGATAGGTCTGCCATACCGAGTACGCCTTCTGTGCGAGCAGTATTTTGCAATCCGCCCGTTCTGCAACGCCGTGCAATATTTCGAGGTTTTGTACGAGTTTTTTTTCGTCTATAAGAAAATAGGGGGTGCGCATCAGTCTACCAATACGGGATCAAAGTCCTCTTTCCAGGGGAGCCCCCATTTATTCAACGCGTCCATGAAGGGATCGGGATCGAACTCTTCGATGTTGTAAACGCCGGGTTTCGTCCAGGTGCCGTTCATCACGAGCATCGCGCCGATCATAGCGGGCACGCCCGTCGTGTAAGAGATCGCCTGCGAGCCGACTTCTTTATAGCATTCCTGATGGTCGCATACGTTGTAGAGGTAATAGGTCTTGTCTTTGCCGTCCTTTTTGCCGCGGAAGATGCAGCCGATGTTCGTCTTTCCCACCGTGCGCGGGCCGAGCGACGCGGGATCGGGCAGCACCGCTTTTAAAAATTGCAGGGGCACGATCTCCTTTCCCTCGAAAAGGATGGGCTTGATCGAGGTCATGCCCACGTTTTCCAGGCATTTGAGGTGGGTGAGGTAGCTTTGCCCGAAAGTCATGAAAAAGCGGATGCGCTTGATGCCGGGCACGTTGAGCGCGAGCGACTCGATCTCTTCATGGTGCAGAAGGTACATGTCCTTTTTGCCCACGCCGTCAAAGTCGTATTCCCGCTTGATCTCCATGGGCTTTGTTTCCACCCAATGCCCGTTCTCCCAATACGAGCCGTTTGCCGAAACTTCGCGTATGTTGATCTCGGGGTTGAAGTTGGTGGCGAAGGGATAGCCGTGGTCGCCGCCGTTGCAGTCGAGAATGTCGATGTAGTTGATCTCGTCGAAGTGGTGTTTGAGCGCGTACGCCGTAAAAACGCCCGTAACGCCGGGGTCGAACCCGCTGCCGAGCAGGGCGCAGATGCCCGCGTCTTTAAAGCGGTCGCGGTACGCCCACTGCCATTTGTATTCGAACTTCGCCGTGTCCTCGGGCTCGTAGTTCGCCGTGTCCACATAGTGCACCCCGGTTTTCAGGCAGGCATCCATAATGGTCAGATCCTGATAGGGCAGGGCGAGGTTCAAAACGACGTCCGGCCTGAACTTTTGGATGAGCGCGACGAGCTCGTCCACGCTGTTCGCGTCCACCTTTGCGGTATGTATTTTGGTCTTGGTCGTGTTTTGCAGTTTCTCTTTGAGCGCGTCGCACTTTTCTTTCGTGCGGCTCGCGATCATAATTTCGGAAAACTGTTCGCTGTTCTGGCAGCATTTGTGGATGGCGACGGAAGCGACGCCGCCGCAGCCGATGATGAGCGCTTTTCCCATAAAATGTACCTCTCTTCGTATAAATTTCGGATATTTCTGCCCGCGTATTGCGGGCGGTTTTGTATATTTTTATTTTAATGCGATGAGCATTTCCCGCACGATCTTGCAGGCGACCGCCGTAGACGCCCCGCTCGCGTCGTAGTGTGGGGAAAGCTCGTTCACGTCCGCCGCGACGACGTTCAGCGCGCTGCATGCGTCCGTGACCGCCTTTCTGAGAACGTCGAACGACACGCCGCCCGGCTCGGGCGTGCCCGTGCCGGGGAACACCGAAGGATCGAGCACGTCCAAATCGACGGTCAGATATACGGGTTTGCCCGCGAGCGCGCGCAAAGCGCCGTCCAGCCCTTCGAAGTCGAACAGGCGGGTGAAAACGTGTTCCTTTCCCCAATCGAACTCGCTCTTGTCGCCCGAGCGTATGCCGAACTGATAAATTTTGCCGTCGCCGACGAGTTCGTGGCATTTGCGCAGAACGCATGCGTGCGAGAGTTTCTGCCCGAGATAATCGTCCCTCAGGTCTGCGTGCGCGTCGAAATGGAGGATGTGAAGGTCGGGGAATTTTTTGACCGCCGCGCGCACCGCGCCGAGGGTAACGAGGTGTTCCCCGCCCAGCATGAAGGGGCGCTTGCCGTCTTTTAGGATAGTCGCCGCCTGTTTTTCGATCATTCTGAGCATCGGTTCGGGCGCGCCGAAGGGCAGTTCCAAATCTCCGCCGTCGAAAATTTTACGGTCGGTAAGTTCTTTCCCCTGATAGGGCGAATACAGTTCCAGCCCGTAGGATTCGCGGCGCATCGCGGCGCTCGCAAAGCGCGTGCCCGGGCGGAAGGAAGTGGTGCAGTCGTACGGCGCGCCGAAGAGCACGGTGTCTGCGTCTTTATAAGCGGCGTCGCAGCCGATAAAAGTTTCAACGTTCGTTTTCAACATCTTTGAGCATCTCCTCGACGTATGCGGGCAGATAGAATGCCCCGCGGTGCAGCGTGGTCGTGTAGTAGCGGCAGGAAAGATGCCGCTCGTTCCACCTCTTTTCGTTTAAATCGCGCAAGGGGTGGTATTTTTTTGTGGAAAACCCGAACAGCCAATGCCCCGAAGGGTAGGTGGGGATGTGCGCCTGATAGATGCGCGAAAAGGGGAAAGATTCGATGATCCGCTTGTGCGCCCGCTGCATGGCGAGCGCGTCCTGCTCGTAAAAGGGGCTCTCGTGCTGGTTGACCATGATGCCGTCCTCTTTGAGCGCCTTGAAACAGTTGCCGTAAAATTCGCGGGAAAAGAGCCCTTCGCCCGGGCCGAACGGATCGGTCGAGTCTACGATGATCAGGTCGTATTCCGCCTTTTTCCTGCGCACGAATTTGAGTCCGTCTTCAATATAAACGTGCAGACGCGCGTCGTCTAACTTGCAGGCGGTAAAGGGCAGGTATTTTTTGCTCGCTTCGATCACGTCGCCGTCTATTTCCGCAAGGTCGATGCGCTCGATCTCGGGATATTTTGCAAGTTCGCGCACCACGCCGCCGTCGCCCGCGCCGATCACGAGCACGTCCTTCACGTTCGGGTGCACCGCCATGGGCGCATGCACGATCATTTCGTGGTAGATGAATTCGTCCTTTTCGGTGAGCATAAGGTAGCCGTCCAGAACGAGCACCCTGCCGAACGCGGGCGTGTCGAAAATGTCTATCCGCTGATATTCGCTCTGCCCGCTGTAGATCTGTTTGTCCACGCGGATGCTGAATTTTACGTCCTTCGTATGTTTTTCGGAAAACCAAAGATCCATGGGAACTCCTTATTATGTATTCACGAAAAATGATTTGTGCTGACAAATCCTTTTTCCGTGATTTGAGGGCGCTGCCCTCTGCGGCGCGCTTTTTGA
>CALVST010000059.1 GCA_944359365.1 uncultured Clostridia bacterium | reverse complement strand
GCTAATTATTGGCTCGATCCCGATTCCAATACTAAACATACGCATTTCCACAACTTTATCCAACTGATTTTTAATAAAGACAATTATTCGAAAGATGCCAACGGGTTACAAGGCCCTCTGCATTATGAACAACAAACCGTTCGGAAAGATTGGAAAAAATATAAAAGTCACTTCCTGCGTGATTACTGTCGCTACAAGTCTCTTCCGACGCAACTTTTGATCACCCGTTACATACTCTTTATTTTCGATAGGGATTTTTGCAAAGCGTTGTATCCCTATCGTTTTTTAACGCTCAAAAACCTGAAATCTTTCCTTTCACAGAGCATTCTTCCCGAATCCGATAAAAAATTTTATGATAACATCTTGCTCTCACATAACGATATAAAACCTTATTCTTATGAGGAGTTATACAATGAAGTTGCAATCACGAAAGAAACCTGACATCTTGAACAAATTGGTAAAGCACATTCTGTCTTCTCTCGACGAACTGCGGCGCTGCAAACCTGCCGATGATTTTATTATCGGGCAAAGATACGCTTATGCGGATTGTTTGGAACTGTTGCAATCGTTTAGCCGCTGCATTGATTTTGACATAGAAAAGAGATATCCCCTCGAATAATCATCCGTCTGGACGGATGCCTTTGAATACGGGCTGACGCATTCGGAAGATGTTTTCTTATTGATTACTCTTTTTGATCGGCGTATTCGCCATGTCTGTTCTCGCAAAGCGGAAGCGCAAAACATTGATTTGTTGTACCTCTTCATCTATTTCATAGACGATGAGGTAATTATTGACGGGCGCATGGCGAATGGAAGAATCGGTTATCAAAAACAACGAACAATCCGGAAAGGCATACGGATAAGAGCATATCTGTTCCAAAGTATGCTCCAATGCATCCAACAGATCAGCAGCCGCTTTTGCGTTTGCCAATTTATCAGAAATATAGGCGAGGGTGTCGTCAATATCCTGCAATGCAAGCGGCGTCAGTTTATAGGAAAAATTACTTTGCATATTTTTCTCTCAACTGCGCGATAGAGGCAGGGCCGTTTAATAGTTCGCCCTTATCTGCCTGTGCCTTGCCTTCCATAATTTTTGAATACATATCGACACGCGCAAGTTGCTGCTCATATGCCGCCATACTCATAACCACCATGTCGCCATATCCGTTTTTTGTAACAAATATCGGCTCATTTGTGGCGTTGCACATCTCTGAAATTTTGGTCGTATCCCGCATATCGCGGATAGGAATGATTTTAGGCATGCATATCTCCTTATAGAAAGCATATTCTATCTGTACCATAATTATAGCATAACTATGCCGCAATGTCAATGCTTTCAATATTTTTTATTCAACCGTCCGAACGGATGCCTTTAAACACAGGCTGGCGCATTGTGCCGCTTTCCGTCTCATGCATAAAGTGCGCCGTGCCGACAAGTTCCGGCTTTATCCAAACAATATTTTTGTATTGCGGGAACCACGGCCTTTGTACCCTGTTGCCCACGGCAAATTCCTGCACGACCTTTTTATCCTCTTTCGATACGCCGAGATATACCTTGCCGCGGTTTTTGAGCTTTCCGTTTCCGTCAAAATACCCGAGCACGAGGTCTTTCACGTTTCCCTCTTCGTCTGACTGGTATCCGCATATTAAAAGGTCCTCGTCCTGCATCACCTTGATCTTGATCCAATCGCGCGTGCGTCTGCCGATATGGTACAACCCGTCCTTTTTCTTTGCCACGATACCTTCCAAATTCTGCTCTTTCGTCAACCGGAAAAAATCTGTTCCCCGTCCTTCAATATAGCGGGATAGACTCAGGTTATATCCTTCCGCCACCGTCTGCGACAAAATCTCTTTTCTGTACAGCAAAGGCTTATCGGTGATGCGTTCTTTCCCGACGTACAGGATATCGTATGCAACGAACTGAACCGGTTTTTGCCTTGACGCTATACCTATTTTGAAACCGTCCGTCATTAGGCTGCGCCTCTGCACGGCATAAAAATCGGGCTTGCCGCCCGTAAACGCTACAAGTTCCCCGTCCAGAATGCACCGCTTTTTTGCGCATTTGTGTATGTCAGCAAGTTCAGGATAGAGCGCCGTTATATCCTTGTTCCGCTTGTTGCGCAGCGTTACTTTCCCCTTTTCCAGATAGGCGATGCACCGAATACCGTCCAGTTTCAGTTCATAAATAGAATCCGAATCGTCGAACGGCTGTTTTTCTTCCCCCAACAACATGGGAGAGATATCCTTTTCTTCAAACAGATCGATCATGCCCGCTTTTCCCTTTTCGCGGGAGCAGTCTTGCGCACCGCCTTTTTCGCGGGCTTTTGTAGCCCTTTGAGGCTTGCCTGCAACGCCTCCATCAGATTCACTGCCGCATTCAGCGCGCCGTCTTTTGCCTGTACGATCTCTTTGCCCGCAACTTTCCGCCCGATCGCCTCTTTTATCCGCTCGCGGTATTCGTTTTTATACTCTTCCGCTTTAAATTCGCCGCTCATGCCCTCGATGATGGATTTTGCCAAGGCAAGTTCCGACGCGCTGCATTTTGCCTTGACTTCCTTGGCGGGGTTCTTCTGTATCTCATCCGCAAAAAAGAGGGTGTTTACAAGCATCTGCCCGCCGTGCGCGCGAAGTATAAGCAGCGTTTCCTTATTCCCGAGCACCGCCTTCGCCACGCCCGCCCTGTTTTCCTCTTCCATCGCGCGGAGCAAAAGCGCGTAGGCGTTTTCCGCGCCCGTGGGATTCACATAATACGGACGGTCGTAATAGATGGGATCGACTTCGGCGATGTCCACGAACTTTTCAATGGTAATGTTTTTGTCCTTTTTGGTTTTGAGCTTTTCAAAGTCCTCGTCTGTGAACACGACGTATTTGTCGTCCTCATATTCAAAACCCTTTACGATGTCTTCCTGCTTTACTTCTCTGCCGCCGCATTCTTCGCACGTCTTTTTATACTTTACGCGGCTCATCGTCTTTTTGTCGAGCATATTAAAGCCGATATCCTGCGTCTTGACCGCCGCGTGCAAAGTTACGGGAATATACACCAGCCCGAAACTGATGCTGCATTTATATGAATAAGCCATACCGTTCTCCTTTTTAACAGTATGGCTTATTTCCCGAAAAAATTTTCCGGATGAATGACGTGCCCGCCCTTTATGTCGAGGTCTTTCAGGCGCGCGTCTTTGAGTACGGTGGCGCGCTGAATGATATTGTTCCCGTACCGCGCCCGCAGTTTGTCGACCGTCTCTTCCATGCGCTCGCGCTTGTTTTCGCCGAGAATGTCGGTAAAAATGTTCATCTGGTCGTTCCCGCCCGTGAATCCGCTCACAGATACGCCCAGCGCGCGCACGGGCAGAATGCCAGGGTACACCGCTTTATAGAGTGAAAAGGCAAAGTCTGAAATGTCGGCGGAAACTTTGGACGGCAGAGGCATCTTCCCCCGCTTGCCGTAAACGGCGAGCGCGTTGTCCGTGACGGAAACGTGCACCGTCTTTGCCTTTCCCAGCCCGCTCTCGCGCAGGCGCGCGGCGACAGAATCAGACAGCAGCAACAGCAGCATGTACACGTCTTCGTCCGTTTTGAGGTCGCGGTAGCAGGTGAGGCTGTTGCCGATGCTCTTGATGTTCTGTTCCTCTTCCCGCCTGTACACGGGCGTCTGATCCTGCCCATTGGCAAACGCGTACAGGTAGTTCCCCACTTGCCCAGCCAATCATGCAGGAGCGCTTCGGGCGTCTGCGCGAGCCGGCCGATGGTATGAATGCCGCGCGCGTTCAGTTTTCTTTTCGTCGCCGCACCCACATACAGCAGGTCTTCTACGGGCAGCCGCCACGCCGTTCCCCGATAATTTCCGGGCGTGATCTCCGTCACCGCGTCCGGTTTTTTCATGTCGGAGGCGAGTTTCGCAAAAATTTTGTTCCAGCTCACGCCCACGCTGACGGTGACGCCGATCTCCTTTTTCACCGCCGCGCGGATGCCCTCCGCGATCGCCCTGCCGCCGCCGAACAGTTTTTGCGTTTCCGTCACGTCCAGCCAGCACTCGTCGATGCCGAACGCCTCCACGCGGTCGGTATAGCGCTCATAAATTTTCGCACCTCTTTGGAAACGCGCAGATAGGCAGAAAAATCGGCGGGGAGCTGCACGAGGCGCGAACATTTTTGTTTTGCCTGCCAGATCACTTCTCCTGTCTTTACGCCCGCCTCTTTGGCTAGCTGATTTTTGGCGAGAATAATGCCGTGGAGGTCTTCTTTGCTGCCGCACACGGCGACGGGCACGTTGCGCAGTTCGGGACGTTTGAGCATCTCCACCGAGGCGTAAAAATTGTTGAGGTCGCTGTGCAGGATGGTTCTCATCTCTCCCGTTCCACGAACCAGCGCCTTTCCGCCTCTTCGAAATAGAGGTATCTCTCCCGCCCGCTTATCATACAGGTATAGCGTAGCGGCAATACGGACGAAACGTGTGCAGGAGCGCGTTCGGTAAACTTCACGCGGTCGATCTTGTATTTTCTGCCGTCCTCCCACACGATGCGCAGCGGGCGCATGCCGCCGTCCGCCGCAAAGCGCACGATCGTTTCGATATACACTTTTTCGTATTCCATACCTTTATTTTACGAAACAGAATGTTTTTCTATCCCCTGCGGCATTTTCCCTCGTTTCCTCTTTCGAGAATAATCCCGAAAAAGTAAAAGCAGGGCTTGAAGCCACCGGACATTACAGCTTCGCCATTTTGGGTTACCTGTTGGAAAAGGGGTTTGCCTGTTTCGTCTTTAACCCTTTGCACACCAATCTTTACCGTAAAGCCGTCTCTTTGCGCAAGACCAAAACGGATAAGGTTGACTCCAAAACCATTGCGTTAATGCTGTTGTCTTCGGTGGGCCTCAAGCCCTACTCCAAAGCATTATACCACAATGAACAGTTAAAGTCTCTCTCCCGTTACAGATTTTCCAAAGTTCGTGAAAGGGCTAACCTCAAACAGCAACTTGCAAGGTTGGTAAAGAGTGTTGTACTTCTTCCGGCGAGCCGAGCGGTTGAAAATCATTTCGCCCGTACCGTTCAAGGAAGTAAGTATT
>CALVST010000058.1 GCA_944359365.1 uncultured Clostridia bacterium | reverse complement strand
CGGAACCCGGCTCCGCCTTGCAAAGTTTTCTTCCGCAATCTCCGCATACTACATACTTTTTCATTTCCCTGCCTCCTGATCAATTTTACTTTATATAAATTCCACGCAATTTCACGCGAACTTAATATACCTTGATACACCCCACTACTTTGCCTTGTATCTTACAATCTTCCACAAGAATATCCCGGTATGCCTCGTTTTCCGGATGCAAAACAATTTTTCCGTCGCTTCGCGGGCGATACGTCTTAACGGTCGCCTCGTTGCCTATAAGAGCCAGCACCTTATCCCCGTATTCCGCCGTATCCTGTCTGCGAAATACGATGAGATCGCCGTCATTGATTCCGATATCTTTCATGCTCTCTCCCTCCGCACGGAGCATCATAAGCTCGCCATGCCCGAACACTCCCGCCGGAAGAGAATAACTTCCTTCGATATTTTCTATCGCCTCGATCGGCTGTCCGCACGCAACCCGCCCGATAAGCGGTGCGTTCACGGACTCCGAACACAGCCTTTCATCTGCCCGAATACTGCCCCGGTGCGTCGTTTCTATCTTACCTCGGCTTTTTAATACCTGCAAATATCCTCTGATTTTTGCAGTAGACGAAAATGCTTTCGGCATTTCTCTCTGTATAGCACGATATGTCGGCGCCTTACCATGTCTCCTTTCATATCCCACTACATAGGTATACAGCTTGTCCAGTAAGCCCTCGTCGTATCGTCGCATGATCTTTTTCCTCCCCGACTTATAAATGAACTTAATGTTCGCTTAAATTATAACAAAAAAAGAAACGCCGCGCAAGAGCGAGGCGTTAAGATAAGTTGACGCGTCAGTTCTTTTCCATGCTTTGAACCAACCCTTTGATAAATTCTTCATACCGGTCTTTCACTTCTTCCGGGCTATGCAGCCGCACCGCTCCGCCGAACGAGGCAAGCCAGCCGAAAAATGTTTTACTGACCTGTACAGGTACTGTTATTCGGTAATTGTTTTCCCCGCAAAGCTCCGGCTCGATATCCCTTCCGAAACGCTCATATGCCACGTTCAGTAATTCCTGCGCAAATTCGAGCGTTACCTCTTTATGCTCTCCCGAATACATTGAAAACAATTCTTTCTTATATTCGGAAAGGTCAAAATTCTTATATAACTCCGAGTCCGTTATCTTCTCCTGCTCTACCGCTGTATCGTCCATTCTCTCTACGATATACTTCGTCGGCCCGTCATCTATATGATTATCATGATAACAGAAAAAGTAAAACCTCCCGTCCGAATATACAAACCCCAAAGGATTTGCCCGATACCTCCCTCCGCTTTTCCGGTATATCTTTTCACCCTTTGCTCTGTAATCAAAATAACGAAAGGAAACTTGCCGTTTTTCCATAAGGGCGGTCATGAGCGCATCGATCGTGTAATAGATATGTTCGTTTTTGCCGCCCGTACCGCAATCCGTTGCCGTACACTCAATAATCTCCTGCGCGCTGCCACCGAACAGTTCGGCTACCTTATTCAGCAGTTTGTATTTCTTCTTTTTGGACAGAAAATCCGAGGAACAGACTGCCTGCAACAGTATTTCCGCTTCCGGGCGTTCAAAAGGACGAGAACTTATATAATACTGGTTTTCTTTCCCTTTCAGGCAGACGACTTCAAACCCGTAACGGTTCAGGACCTCTATATCTTCGTATAACGTCTGACGGCTGACCGCAATGCCGCTCTCTTGCAGGGCGGTAAAAATCTCGCTCGTGGTCATAGGGTGTAATTCGTCCGTTTGTTTCAATAAAATTTCATACAAAAGAAGTAATTTAATTTTCCGTTCTGCACTATCTGACATCTATTTGTTCCTACTCGTCTCTGTAATCTATTGATCTCTGTCCTTTCAGTTTCCTGCCAGACAATCTCTGTGCACAATATCAGACGATGCGGCCCAAACGGTAGCGCGCCCTCTTTTCAGCCTTAGGGGGAGCATCATATAAAGACGACTCCCCCTCCACTTATTTTTACTTGAACAACATGAAAGGCTTAAGTTAATCCATTACCTATAACAAAGCAACAGCGCTGCGCGTTGCAAGCGTTATCCAGCCGGAACATCTCAACCAATCAGTCAGGTTCCGGACTCGGAAGATCCGATAAGTAAAGGCATTTTTACCCCGGCACTTTCGCCCGTTATCGTTACGGTGCCAAGCGTCAGCAATTCATCGCCATGAGGGGGATCTGCCTTACACTGTTTCCAATCTCCAGCGCAGCCAACCCAGATTTTCAGAAGTACACCGCCGCCGCATTCATCGTAGGAGAACGTAAAGGTTTCCGTTTTCGTCGATACTCCGGTCGCTCCCCCTGTCGTAGAAACACTCATGCTGTCGATCTGCTTGTTTGTATCGCTCAGCATATAGATACCCACATTGTCTGCGCCGCCGGAGCCGCAATACGCTGAAATCGTCAAGTCAAACGTGACCGTCTCGAATTCTTCCGAAAAAGCGATGCGAACCTGTGTTTCACGATATCCGCCTTTTACTGAATAATGAATTGCACCATTGCTATCGACAGTTTGCGCTGTCGTGACCGTGATCTTATCCGATGTTTCTACTCCATTAACAAGAGCGCCCATGCTTGCCGCAACCGAAAGATTGGCACAGACTGCATCAACGGCAATCGGAACCCCCGCCGAATTTTCTACGACCGCATAAACATCCTGCCGTTGCGAAAGATCTGTAAGAAGGAACTTTGCCGATCCGCTTTCTTCTACAGTCGAATCAATCTTTGACAACTGTTTGCCGTCCTCATCATACAAGATAAGCGATACGCTATCAGCGCTTTGAACTGCATCCGACGCAAATGTTACGCTTATCGAAGCGGCGTTTTCCAAATTCTCAAAATAGGACGTTTCCACCACATTGGCAGGAATTGCGACATCGTTTCCATTCAGCAACCTGAATTGTTCCAATTGTCCGCTGACCTCTCCGTTAAAACGGATATTTCCGATCGTCAGCAATTCATCGCCATGAGGAGGATCTGCCTGACACTGTTTCCGATCTCCAGCGCAGCCAATCCAGATTTTCAAAAGAACTCCGCCGCCGCATTCATCGTAGGTGAACGTAAAAGTTTCCGTTTTCGTCGATACTCCGGTCGCTCCCCCTGTCGTAGAAACACTCATGCTGTCGATCTGCCGGTTTGTATCGCTCAGCATATAGATGCCCACCGTGTCTGAACCGCCGGAGCCGCAATACGCTGAAATCGTCAAGTCAAATGTGACCGTCTCGAATTCTTCCGAAAAAGCGATGCGAACCTGCGTTTCCCGATATCCGCCTTTTGCCGGGTAATGAATTGCGCCGTTCTCATCGGCGGTCAATGTCGTCGTCACCGTTACTTTATCCGATGTTTCCGTTCCGGCGATGAGTTTTCCTCCGTTAGCCTCTCCCAACAGCACATCTTCAGCAGTTATGGAACGAACAACGGCATTCTCATTCAACGAAACAACCGCTATTGCATATATATGGCTCGTAGCCGGAAGTTCGTCCAATTGAATTGTCGCAATACCGCCTTGCCCGATGAATGCAAAATATTCTCCGGTATCTTCATTCAGTGCATTGCGCAAAGAAAGCATTACGAGTTCGCCTTCCTGAACCGTATCTTCATCAAACTGAATGATCAGCGATTCAGCTTCGGCCAAAGTTTCAAAGTAAAAGGCTTCCGTTTCCTCTGACAGCCAGTAATCATCATCAAAGATAAAATCAAGCGCTGAAACCACTTTATCGCCGACTTGGATCTCGGCACCCGCCAACGGATTGCCGATTACTTCGCAATACAGTTTAACGTCTGCCTCTGCATATTTGCCTTCAACGGTAAACGTCGCCGAACCATCATCAGTTACAATAGCATAATAACATACGCTGTCTGCTCCCGAATTCAGATACAAAACAGCCAAATCGCCAACACGCGCATCATCAAAGTACACTTGTATTTCCGTGTTTGTCAGCGTCGCTTCATTATAGGGAGCCTTACCGTCTTCCAATCAGGCTTATCCGTTCCGGAATAAGCATAAACTTGTACGCGCTTGATCCCGTCGGGCAAACGAACCTTTGTATGATTTACATCGATCCCTCGTTCCGCGCATCCGTCATAAAACAACAATCCCTGCGGATTCGAAGCATCCCATCCGAAAGCTCCCGTTTCAAATTTCATAAATAAAGATTGTCTTTCGGAACAGGTCGGATAGACAGGATTAAAAGCAAACCACCTATGCTCGTCCGCTTTACATTTCCAAATACCGTCAAATTTTTTATATTCGGAATCGGATGGAAATTTTCCGTGTTCAGCATACCCGTCGCATTTTGCATACTCAATATCTTTGATCGGGACAGATGCTACCACTTCTAATTCACATAACCGAGCATTGATACACTCGTACCGTCTTTGGTCGTGCGGCGTCATATGATTACCTCTTTCAACTAAAACTTATTTCGACAGAAAAAACTTTTCCGTATTCAAGGTCATAGTCATTACCATTGACTTGAACAGTATTATTACTCACCGAAACGTTATACGTTTGATTGTTTAAGACGATACCCTGCAAACCGCCGTTCCCTTCAAACAGCGATATCGCATTTATTCCGCCTTCATGATAATAATACCCGTTGAGAAGCCAAACGTTATCAATAATAAGTTCTGCGCCGAACATGGATGGCCTTACCCCTTGACAGAACACTGACTCATAATCATTGCCCTCGGCGTCTTTCGTCATTGCCCCGCGATACTCCTCTCCGAGCATACCCGCCTCCGTCACATCACGCAATGTCGCCTGAATACAATTGGCAGCCATCTCGGTTTCGCCTTGACGGATAAAACCATAAATCGTGTACTGCATTTCATCGTACTTTACATAGTCGTACCCCATGAACCTTTTCGTAGGATCATAGAATCTTTTTGCCAAAGTTATTGTTTTCTGCAAATACTCGCCGTCAATCTGCGATGAATTTAAGATTTTCAGGATACGCAAATGCGAGCCGATTTTATATGCTCCCGAGTCAGTATAATAAAATTCAACGGGTTCGTTCATGTTTTCGGGGAAAAACCACTTACAGATTTTTTCGGTATAATATTCATCTGCAATGCTCCCCCATTCTTCTGCCTTTGCCGTATTGCCTAATTCCGTATAAATTTTTTGCAAAAAAGTTATATCCACCAAAATACCGTTCTTAATAATTTCAGTGATATATACAGAACGGAATATGCCGTTGCTCCGAAGCATATCCTGACACTCAAA
>CALVST010000057.1 GCA_944359365.1 uncultured Clostridia bacterium | reverse complement strand
GACGGGCTGTGCCTCGGCGCGCACATGCTCGAAGTGTCGCCGCAGTTCGCGGCTACCAAGCCCGAAATTCAGGTGCATCCGCTCGGTATCGGCGGCAAGTCCGATCCCGCGCGCCTCGTTTTCGAGGGCATTTCCGCACCCGAGGCGGTCGCCGTTTCCATGATAGACATGGGCGACAGGATGCGCCTCATCGTGCAGAAAATAGAACTGGTGAAGTATCCGCACAAGATGCCCAATCTTCCCGTCGGCGGGCTGATGTGGAAGTATAAGCCCAACTTCAAGGAGGGCGTTGCGGCGTGGATCTATGCGGGCGGCGCGCATCACACCGTCGTTTCCTCGCAGGTCACGGCGCAGCAGATGGTCGATCTCGGCAATATGTGGGGCATCGAAGTCGTGCTCATCGACGAGAACACGAAGATCGAGCAGTTCAAGCGCGATCTGATGTTCTCCGACGTAATGTGGAAGAGAAAATAATTCAAAATATGAAAAAACGGGGCGGCACGGCTTCGGCTATGCCGCCCCCGTGATAAACAGTCGCCGCGCCTGCGGCGGGAGATATGGTTCTGAAAGGAGACCGTTGATTTTATGCTGTATCGCAAATATACTTTCGGAGATACCGACGTTTATTACACCCATTCCGACACTTTCGGTGCGGGGCTGATGCTCTTTCCCGCCGGCACGCAGATTCCCGACGCGGACGCGCTGTCGCCCGACTGCATGGTGCAGGCGTCCCTTCGCGGCGCGCACTGCCTTGCAGGTTTTGCGCAGGGCGTATCTTCCCGCAATATGTCGAGCGGCGCACTGTCTTATGTTTCGCAGAAGGCGGAAGGCGGCTGCGTCGTCACCCGCCTTACGGACGGTGCGGGGAACGACTATATCCATACCCTGTGCCACGACGAGCGGACGGGCGTCTTTTCCCTGCGCGCAGAATACTGCAACAACAGCGGCAGGGTGCAGGTCCTGGAAGGTCTGCAAAGTTTTTCGATCAGCGGCATTTTCAATCCCGAAAATGAAAAGCTCGGCACCGACGGGATGAAGTTTACCCGCATGACGAGCGCGTGGAGCCGCGAGTGCCGCCTGAAAACGGAAGATTTTTCTTCGCTCGGCATGGACATGAGCTGGGCGCGTTTCGGCGTGAAGTGCGAGCGGTTCGGTCAGCTCGGCAGTATGCCCAACCGCGGGTATTTTCCTTTTGCGGCGGTATCGGGCGGCGGCTGCACTTGGGCGGCGATGCTCGAAGCCCCGTACAGCTGGCAGATGGAGCTTTATAAAGAGAAGGAAACGTGCGCTCTTTCGGGCGGGCTTGCCGACTACGAGTACGGGCATTGGTGCAAGGAGATCCCCGCGGGAGGCGGCTTCAAAACCCACCGCGCGTATATCCGCGTGAAAAGAACGGAAAACATCGACGAAGTTTGCAACGATTTCGTGCGCTTTCAGGATAATCGCCTTTCCGTGCCCGAAAGCGAAGAGAGCATGCCCGTCGTTTTCAACGAATACTGCACCACTTGGGGCACGCCGAGCGAGGAGAACATCCTTTCCATCCTGGAAAGCATAAGGGGGCTGCCGATCGGCATTTTCGTGATCGACGCGGGTTGGTATCTGCCCGAAAACAGCGGTTGGGGCAATGCGGTCGGCGATTGGGTGCCGAGCAAAAAACTTTTCCCCCGCGGCATCGAAAGCGTGGTTTCCGCCATAAACGGGGCGGGAATGCGCGCGGGCGTATGGTTCGAGTTTGAAAACGTCGGCAGCGACAGCTCGAAATATGACGACGCAGAACTTCTTTTGAAGAGGAACGGCATTCCCGTTACGGGGCAAAGCAGGCGGTTTTTCGATCTGCGCAGCGAACGGGTACAGGCGTATCTGAAAACCGAAATGCTCGACTTTCTCGCGCAAAAGGGATTCGGCTACATCAAAATAGACTACAACGATACTTTCGGCATGGGCGGCGACGGCGCCGAGAGCTTCGGCGAAAGCGGGCGGCAGATCACGGAGCTCAGCCTCGACTATCTTTCCCGCCTCAAAGAGTCCGTCCCCGGCATCGTCATCGAAAACTGTTCTTCGGGCGGGAGCAGGATCGAGCCCCTTCGCATGAGCATGGTGTCCATGTGCAGTTTTTCCGACGCGCACGAGAGCAAAGAGATCCCTCTCGTGGCGGCGAACGTGTCGCGTGTGGTGCCGGCAAGGCAGAACCAGATATGGGCGACCATCCGCAAAGAGGATACGGTAGACCGCATCGTCTGGTCGATGACCGCAGCCATGTTCGGCAGGGTATGCCTTTCGGGCGACGTGCACCTGATCGACAGCGCGCAGAAGGCGAAGATCAAGGAAGGGCTCGACTTTTACAACGCCGTCAAAGACGTGGTGCGCTCGGGCGACATTGCGGAATTTTTCTGCAACGTCCGTTATTTCCGTGATCCGAAGGGATGCCAGATCTATAAAAAAGTATCGCAAAACGGCGGGCGGATGCTCGTGCTCGCGCACTTTTTCGAACGCCCGCACGAGCGGTTCGAGTGCGACGTTTCGGGATACAAGCTCGCGGCGGCATATACCACGTTCGATTACGAGGCGAAGGGAGGCGTCCTCGTTTTCCGCCCGGCAGGGGAATACCTTGCGGGGGCATTCCTCTTTGAAAAAGAATAGGCAAAACCGTCGCGCGGCGTCAGCCGCGCGATAAAATTTGCATTAAAATTCTGCAAAAGCGTGGACGAATCTACTTTTTTATTGTATAAGTTTGGACAAACCGACATTGGTATTGTACAAGTGTAGACAAAGCGCCTTTTGTATTGTATAGTAATAAAGCGCAGAACGTTTGCGCAAGGAGAAGAACGATGAAGAGCATCGACTACAAAAACGTAAAGATCAAAGAAGGCTTTATCGGGCGTTTGCAGCAGCTCAACGCCGATGTTTCCGTTTACAACGTGTATAAGCGGTTCGAGGAAACGGGCAGGTTCCGCGCCCTATTGCATATAAGGGACGATGCGCACAAAGCGCACGTTTTTTGGGACAGCGACGTAGCGAAATGGCTGGAAAGCGCGGCGTATATCCTCGCGGTGCGCAAAGACGAGAAACTGCTCGGCATCGTAAAAAAGACGGTAGACGATATATGCGCGCATCAGATGCCCTGCGGGTACTTCAATTCATACTATCAGGTGTACGAACCGGAAAACATCTTCAAGCACCGCAGCGAGCACGAGCTTTACTGCGCGGGGCACCTGATCGAAGCGGCGGTGGCGCTCAAAGAGAGCGGCGCAGACGAAAAACTGTATGCCGCGATGAAAAAGTATGCCGACTACATTTACGAGCGCTTTTACGTCAAAAAGGATGCGGGGTTCGTTACCTGCGGGCATCCGGAAATAGAGCTTGCGCTGGTGAAATTGTATGAAACGTCGCGGGAGGAAAAATATCTTGCGCTCGCGCGGTATTTTGTGGACGAGCGCGGCAAGCGCGAAGAGATGCGCTACGAGTGGGCAGACAGCCGTTACGATCAGTCGCACAAACCCGTGCGCGAGCAGAAGGAAGCGGTGGGGCACGCCGTGCGCGCGCTGTATCTGTACTGCGCCATGGCAGATCTTGCCCGCATTGACGAGGATAAAGAGCTTTCCGAAACGTGCGAAGCGCTCTTTGCGGATATCGTGGACAAAAAAATGTATATAACGGGCGGCACGGGTTCGAGCTATCACGGGGAAGCGTTCACTTTTCCTTACGACCTGCCCAATTTTTACGCGTATGACGAAACGTGCGCCGCGATCGCGCTGGCGCTGTTCTGTGCCCGCCTTGCCAAGCGGAAAAACGCCGCCGTCTATCACGACGTTTTCGAACGCGCGCTCTATAACAATATCCTCGCGGGCGAAAGCAAGGACGGCAAAGCGTTCTTTTACGTCAATCCGCTGGAAATGTGCGAAGAGGCGGTCATTTACAACGACAGCCTGAAACAAAAACAGCATTGCCCCATACCCGAGCGCGTAGAGGTGTTCGACTGTTCCTGCTGCCCGCCGAACTTCGTGCGGTTCATCGAAAGCATCGGCGGCTGCATTTACGGCGAAGAGGACGGGAAAATTTACGTCAACCAGTACATCTCTTCCGAAACGGAAATAGAGAGCACAAAAATACGGATGCGTTCGGAAATGCCCTACGGCGGCAGGGCGGAGATTTGTGTGCAGGGTGCGGCGGAACTGTGCCTGCGCGTGCCTTCCTGGAACGCGGGCATCACGATGAAGGTGAACGGCAAAAGGGTAGAGCCGTCCGTGCGCGAGGGGTATATTTCCCTGTACTGCGACGGAGATATAGAGATCTCTCTCGATTTCCATATCAAACCGAGGTTCGTGTACGCAAACGAAAACGTCCGCCAGGACGGCGGCAGAAAGGCGGTGCAGTACGGCGCGATGGTGCTGTGCGGCGAAAGCTGCGATAACGGCAAACAGCTTTCCGCTGTCCGCATTAAGAGCCTTGCGGGGGCGAAGGCTGCCGTCGGGGAGTACTTTACGTTAGACGTCAAAGCGGAAAGGCTGAAAACTTCCGCCGCCCTCTATTCGTACGACGCGCCCGTGGCGGAACCGATCACGCTCAGGCTGGTCCCGTATTTTGCATGGGCGAATCGCGGCAGGGGGGATATGCGCGTCTGGTGGCTGTAAAAGTCTGTTTTTCGCGCATTTTGCTGTTTTTTGCCCTCGTTTTACATTTTCCGCCGAATTTTTCGCGCAAAAAAGAGGGGAAAATATCCTTTCGACAAAATTCGGCAAAACAAGTTTCTATTCGGCAAAATAAGCGCCCCGAACGAGGGGCGCTTTTGTTGCCCGCCGTCGTATAAAGTCGTATAATATAGGCATGACCGAAAAGTATAGGCGTATAGGGGCGGTGGCGTCCCGCCCGATCGGCAAAAGGCGCAAATTTTTTGCCGTGTATGCGGAGAGCTCGGTCAAATTCAGACGGAAGAGGTACGGCAATGGATACAAAAGAATGCTTTTGTTTCGATGAAGACAGGTACATAACCGCGGCAGACCTTGCAGACGATCTTTTCGGATACGTCGGAGAGTATTACTGCGGTCAGGTAAAAAAATGTACGGGGGGATTTATACTGACGGATATCAACGGCAAAGTATATGAAGTGAGCGTAAAAGAGCGCGCATAACGCGCTTTCTTGCACGCAAAAAGGCGGGGATATTCCCCGCCTTTTTGTTGTATAACGAAAACCACGCGATAGTCGCGTGGTTGAAAAGAGGTTTACCGATGAGTCTTGAAAAAAAGACTCCGATTGTGTAAAAT
>CALVST010000056.1 GCA_944359365.1 uncultured Clostridia bacterium | reverse complement strand
AAAGAGGCCGCCGAAAAGGCGAAGATCGAGCTTTCCGGCATGACCACGACCAACATCAACCTGCCGTTCATCACGGCTACCGCTGAAGGACCGAAACACCTCGATGCGGACCTTACCCGTCAGAAGTTCGACGCGCTGACGGCCGATCTCGTCGAAAAGACGGCGGAGCCGATGCGCCTTGCCATGAAGGACGCGGGGCTTACTTATGCGGACATCGATAAGGTCATCCTCGTCGGCGGTTCCACCCGTATCCCCGCGGTCGTGGAAAAGGTCAAACAGCTTACCGGCAAAGAGCCGTTCAAGGGCATCAACCCCGACGAATGCGTCGCCATCGGCGCGGCGATCCAGGGCGGCGTGCTTTCGGGCGAAGTGAAAGACGTCCTTCTGCTCGACGTCATGCCCCTGTCTTTGGGTATCGAAACGCTGGGCGGCGTGTTCACCAAGCTCATCGAGCGCAACACGACCATCCCCGCGAAAAAGTCGCAGGTGTTCTCCACCGCGGCGGATAATCAGACGCAGGTGGATATCCACATTTTGCAGGGCGAGCGCGAATTTGCAAAGGACAACAAGACGCTCGGCCGCTTCGAGCTGACGGGCATTCCCCCCGCACCCCGCGGCATCCCGCAGATCGAAGTCACCTTTGACGTAGACGCGAACGGCATCGTGCACGTTACGGCAAAGGATCTCGGCACGCAGAAGAGCACGGATATCACCATCACTTCTTCGACCAATCTTTCCGAGGCGGATATCGACAAGGCCGTCAAAGAGGCGGAGCAGTACGCCGAAGAGGATAAGAAACGCAAAGAAAAGGTGGACAACAAGAACAAGCTCGACGGCATGATCTTTGCCGTGGAAAAATCCATAAACGAACTCGGCGACAAACTCTCTGCAGAGGACAAAGCGCAGCTCGAAGAGCTCGTTAAGAGCGCGAAAGAGGAGCTTGCGTCCGATGACGACGACCGCATCAAAGCGGCGACCGAAAAGCTGACCAATGAAAGCCAGCAGATCTTTGCGAAGATCTATCAGCAGGCGGGCGGTGCGCAGGGCGATGCGAATGGCGCAAACGGCGACGACACCGAGTTCCATCAGTAAATTTCAATAAGGTCACACATCCTCCTTATATATAGATTTTTGAAACGCAGGAATGCCGTGATTTATTCACGGCATTGCTGTGCGTTTACAGGAAGCCCTGGCGATTGTGACCGGATAGCCGCAGGCGTTCCGCTGAAATGGGTGCGGCGCGGGCGGCAAGGAGCTTATTATGGCTGACAAAAATTATTACGAAATATTGGGCGTGGGGCGGAAAGCCACGGACGACGAAATAAAGTCGGCATACCGTAAGCTCGTCAAACAGTACCATCCCGACCTGCACCCGAACGACGCGAACGCGGCGGCAAAATTCAAAGAAGTCAACGAGGCGCACGAAGTTTTGTCCGATCCGCAAAAGCGCGCCGCATACGATTACGAATTGGACCATCCGGGCGCGCGTGCCGGCGGCAGCGGCTTTTCCGGGTTCGGAAGGGGCGGCTTTTCCGGGTTCTCGGGGTTCAGCGACATTTTCAGCGACATTTTCAGCGGTTTCGGCGGGGCGTCCTCTTCGGCGGGAGCGGCGGATACGCAGGGCGAAGACATCACCAAAGAGGTGGTGCTCAGCTTTCTCGATGCGGCAAAGGGCTGCACGAAAGAAATACGCTACGTCCGCAGCGAGCCGTGTTCGTCGTGTAAAGGCACGGGCGCGAAGAACGGCACCGCCTATAAAACGTGCGAAAAGTGCGGCGGCAGCGGGCAGGTACGCTACACGCAGGATACGCTGTTCGGCAGGACCATCCGCGTGGCTACCTGCGATGCGTGCGGCGGTACGGGCAAAAAGATCACCGATCCTTGCCCCGATTGTAAAGGGAAAGGATATATCCGCAAAGAAACGGTCGTTACCCTCAATATTCCCGCCGGAGCGGATACGAACAGCTATATCCGCAAAAAAGGGTTCGGGCAGGCGTCAACGGCTGGCGGCGCACCGGGCGATCTCATCGTCGTGTTCCGCGTAGAGCCGCATAAAATTTTCAAGCGCAAAGACAAAGACCTGTATGTAGAAGTGCCCGTCTCTTATAAAACTGCGGCATTGGGCGGCAAAGTGAAGGTCCCGGGAATAGACGAAACGTTTGAATATCTTATACCCGACGGAACGCAGAGCGGCACGGTATTCTGCGTGCGCGGCAAGGGTTTGAAAACGCGCACGGGTACGGGCAATATGTACTTAACGGTGGTAGTGGAAGTGCCTTCCAAACTGACGCGCGAACAGAAAAAGCAGCTCGAAGATTTCGACGCGGGCATAGATATAAAGCAGACGGGCAAAATGAAAGCCTATCGCGACAACGTGCAGTCGATGTACGGGCAGGATCCATATAAAAACTAAAAGGTCTTGCCCTGCCGCGCAAAACGCGGCAGGGCAAGATAAATAAATTTCCGTGCAAGGGGTAAAATTTATTGACAAATCGGCTGAAAATGCTATAATAAATAGGTATCCTGCGCACGGGGATATAAAAATGCAATGATGCGCCCTTAGCTCAATTGGATAGAGCGTTGGTCTACGGAACCAAAGGTTAGGGATTCGAGCTCCTTAGGGCGCGCCACAAAAACGGCACAGACTTTTGTCTGTGCCGTTTTTGTCGTGTGTCGTCAAGCAGCTCGAGTCGGTTGCGCCGAAGGCGCAAGCTATTCGGGCGCGGAGCGCCTTGCGCCATGGGCGCAAAACTCCTTAGGGCGCGGTTGTCTGTGCCGTTTTTGTCGTGTGTCGTCAAGCAGCTCGAGTCGGTTGCGCCGAAGGTGCAAGCTATTCGGGCGCGGAGCGCCTTGCGCCATGGGCGCAAAACTCCTTAGGGCGCGGTTGTCTGTGCCGTTTTTGTCGTGTGTCGTCAAGCAGCTCGAGTCGGTTGCGCCGAAGGTGCAAGCTATTCGGGCACGCAGTGCCTTGCCCCGCAGGGGGCAAAACTCCTTAGGGCACGTCTCAGTCAGGCAAACGCCACGGTGCCAAAAGGTTTTTTGATATATCTTGCAATTTCGTTTTTCTTATGCTATAATTATTTTGAAGTGAGTAAAATACCGTTGTGCGCCGTTTAATAATTAAAAAAGGGGTGGGGTATTATATGAAAAAATTTGTACGAATTGTATGTGCTTTCGTCCTAATATGTTGTTTGTTTGGCGCGGTTGGGTGCGACAATAAATACAATGCAGAATTATTTAATGATGCGGAACAGTGGATACGCGACGATTTTCTTCGGGAAAATCGAGTAAAGGCTTTTTACCCGAACGAAAATTATGATGAGTACGACGAGCAATCTGAAAGTTACATTTATGATGAAACAGCTCCCCTGACGAGAACTTTTATTATTTCTGACGATGAGACGTTTAACGCAATATTCAAGGGGGATGATATTGCCGTCAATTTTGAAAATGAAATGTTGCTTTTGTATATTCATCCTGAAATATATGCAGGAAGAGATTATAGTTTGAAAAAGATCACCGTTGAAGGTAAAAAAATAAACATTTCAGTTGAACTTGAAAAAAGGAATGGGGTTGGCGATGCGTCGATGCCCTCGCAGAGCTGTTTGTTGGTGAAAATGGATAGAATTGAGATTGATTCGGCGGAATTTATCGAGCAATAAATAAATCCGGGGAATAATATTGGGCGTACTCGACGGGGCAAAATAAAATTATCAAACTTGCTAAACAAACCGGAGAATATAAAGGATACTTTTTTAAATAAGAGCCTAAATCGAATATTCGATTTAGGCTGTTTTTATATCACTGTTTTATGAAACCGATTTGTCCGTCCCGCCGCGTTTTCGGTATTTGCCGGGAGATGTTCCGAATTTTTCCCGGAATGCGACCGCAAAGTGCGCGGCGGAGACAAATCCCGTTTGCAGGGCGATGTCGGAAATGTTGTAATCGGTATCGCGCAAAAGGTCTTTCGCCCTGCACAGCCGCACATGGATCAGGTATTGCATGGGCGTGCAGCCCACCGCCCGTTTGAAACAGCGTATCAGGTAATATTTATTAAAAAAGAATTTTTCCGCAAGCTCTTCCAGCGTCAGTTTTTCTGCGTAATGCCTTTCGATATACTGCCGCAAAAGTTCGGCTGCCTGCTGCGGCCGTTCGTTCACGCCGCTGCCGTTCGGCGCGGCGTGGTTGAGCTTCGCGGCGCGCAGTACAAGCACGAGCAATTCGTCTGCCGCACCGCGCACGGCGCTCTCCCAATACGGCTCTTTTTGGTTTATTTCCGTCTCTATGCGGTTCAGATATGCGCAGATATCCGCCCACCGGTCTTTCATGTCGAATATAAAACTTTCGGCGGCGTTTGCGCCGTCGGAAAGGGAAAAGCCGATATCTCCGAGGGAAATAACGGCATATTCCACGGGCGCGCTTTCCGTGCTCGTTTCCGCGTGGGAAACATAAGGGTTCGTCACGACGACGGTGCCCGTCGATACGCGGCAGTGCCTGCCTCCGTTGACGAAGGTGCCTTTGCCGCTTTTGATGAACAGTATCTCTGCATACGGGTGCGCGTGCGCCACGCTGCCCCAATCTTTTTCATATTTGAGCACATCGTAAGAGAGCAGCGTGTATTTCAGTTCGGGTATAACATTTTTGAAAGACGTAACAAAATTGCTCATTCGTTTTCCTCAGGAACAAAAATATTTCGGAACACGACCATTATAAAACGGGTGCAGAAGGCTGTCAAGCAACGCGTCAATTTTTTATAACTTTTGCTCAATATTTTTATAGAATGTTGCCGCGCGCGGATATAAAATAGATAGGAAAACAATACGCCCGCCTGCATGCGGGAAAGGAGAAAAAATGAGCAAAGGCAGAGTAACCATCCCCACAGACGAGAGTTTTGTAGAGGGGACGAAAGAGATAGCGGCAATGTGGGGCGCGGACGCGGTGCGCGACTGCGACGGAACGGAGCTTCCGAAAAACGTAAAGGAACTCGCGGAAAAGGTGTACAACACCTATTTCATCGTGCGGGGCGAAAACGAATGGGCGGAAAAGCACCCGGAAGAGACGCACCGCACCTTCCTCATGAGCGCGCGGAACCTCGCGGAAAGCGATACGCTCTTCATAGACCCCATGCAGGGGTATTTTCCGCAGCAGATACAGCCGGATGCGGAAAACCTCTCCTATTGGGAAGTGTACGACCGCACGACGGGCGAAAAGCACACCGATTGGGCGTGGGACGAAAAAGGCGGTCACGTCATTGTCAAAAACGCCCGTCCCATGCACGAGTACACGGTCAACTTTATGGCAAAGGTCGTGTGGCACCCCGTGCAGATCTATAACTATCTCACCAACGACTGGACGTGCGCCAAGCAGAAGATGTACGATCCCGCCTTTCCGAACACGGCAGAGTACATAAAGAAACACATGGAAGAGTGGTGCTGTGCGCACCCCGAAACGGACGTGGTGCGCTTTACCACCTTCCTGTATCAGTTCACGCTCATCTTCAACGAAAAGGGGAAGGAAAAGTACGTCGATTGGTTCGGGTACGGGCTTTCGACGTCTCCCGCCATGCTCACGGCGTTTGAAAAGGAATACGGCTATGCGCTGTGCTCGGAAGATTTTGTCCGCGCGGGCAATTACAACAGCCCTTTCCGCAACCCCGACAAAAAGTTCCTCGACTGGATGGATTTCGTGCAGAGGAAGGTGAGCGGCACGGTCAAAGAACTCGTCGATATCGTGCACGCGCACGGGAAAGAGGCGATGATGTTCCTCGGCGACGACTGGATCGGCGCGGAGCCGTACGGCAAATACTTCAAGGATATGAATTTGGACGCTGTTGTGGGCAGCGTCGGCGGCGGGGTGACGGTGCGCATGCTTTCGGAGATCCCGCACGTGAAGTACAGGGAGGGCAGGTTCCTGCCGTACTTCTTCCCCGATACCTTCTTTGAAGGGAACGAAGAGAACGCTGTGGCGGAGCTGAACAGGAATTGGACGACGGCGCGCCGCGCATTGCTGCGCAAACCGTTCGACCGCATGGGGTTCGGCGGATACCTTTCGCTTGCGGCGAAGTTCCCGAAGTTCGTAAAGCGCGCGGGAGAGATCTGCGAGGAGTTCCGGAATATTGTCGAAACGGCGAGCAAGGCAAAGCCGTACTGCGGGCTTACGGT
>CALVST010000055.1 GCA_944359365.1 uncultured Clostridia bacterium | reverse complement strand
GTGAAGGCGGGCGACTGTTACCTCATCGAGGCGGGCACGGTGCACGCCATCGGCGCGGGGTGCGTCATCTGCGAAGTGCAGCAGAGCAGCAACGTCACCTACCGCGTGTACGATTACGGCCGCAAGGGCGCCGACGGCAAGCCGCGCCAGCTGCACCTTGAAAAGGCGCTCGACGTGATCAACTTCGGCAAATTCAAAAACAATACGAACAGCGGCGCGCCCGAACGCGTTGCGGGCGGAAGCGTGCGCCGCCTGACCGAATGCGCCTATTTCCGCTGCCGCGAACTGACGCTGTGCGGAGAGTTTTCCGAATGCAACCCTTCATTTACCGCCATAGACGTGCTTTCGGGCGAAGGCAAGGCGGACGGCAAAACCTTTCGGGCGGGCGACAGCTTTTTCGTGCCTGCGGGCGAACGCTTTACGCTCGAAGGTAATGCGAAGATCATTCTGACGGACGCGCCGCAAAATAAATAAAGCGCGGCGAAACTGAAAACAAATAAATTCAACGGGAGAACACAACCATGCAGTATTATGCGGGGCTCGACCTCGGCGGCACATTCGTCAAGGGCGGCATTGTAGACGAAAAGGGAAACATCATTGCAAAAGACAAAATACCGACGGGCAAAGACCGCCCCTACGCCGAGATCGCGCGCGACATGGCGGCGCTCGTAAAGTCGCTCGCAAAGAAGGCGGGCATCGCGGAAAGCGAACTGAAAGCGGTCGGCGTCGGCTCGCCCGGCACGATAGACAGCAAAAACGGCGTCATCGTATATTCCAACAACATCCGCTGGGAAAACGTGCCCCTCGCAAGCGAAATAGAGAGGGAACTTTCCCTGCCCGTTTCCGTCACCAACGACGCGAACGCGGCGGCGCTCGGCGAAAGTTTTGCGGGCGCGGCGAAAAAATACCCGTCCAGCATCTTTGTGACGCTCGGCACGGGCGTGGGCGGCGGCATCGTCATCGACGGCAAGCTGTTCGAAGGCAACCGCTCGGCGGGCGCCGAGATCGGGCACATGGTCATACATACGGGCGGAGCGCTGTGCACCTGCGGAAGGGAAGGCTGTTTTGAGGCATACGCCTCGGCGACGGCGCTCATACGCCAGACGCAGGAGGCAATGCGGGCGCACCCCGAAAGCGGGCTTTGGAAGATCTGCCCCGACCTTGAAAAGGTCGACGGCAAGACCGCCTTCGACGGCATGCGCGCGGGCGACGAAAGGGCGAAAGAGGTCGTTGCCGCTTACATCGCCTACCTCGCGGAAGGTTTGGCGAACCTTGCCAACATATTCCGCCCCGACGCGATCGTTCTGGGCGGCGGCGTCTGCGCGGAGGGCGATACCCTCCTTCTGCCTCTTAAAGAAGAGATGAACAAACGGCTGTACGGCGGCACGGGATACGCGCCCGTGGAGCTGATCGTGGCAAAACTCGGCAACGACGCGGGGCTTGTGGGCGCCGCACGTTTTGCCCAGCAGCGTGCATAAAACTTTTTCCGATAAAAACACGGCTGCGAAACGCTCGTTTCGCAGCCGTGTTCCATTTCATGCCGAGGCGCGCTCAGTCATGCACCTTATAATTTTTCAGGAGCATCTCGCCGATGCCGGGCGCATCGGGATCGTGATGCCCTTTTCCCGTATCCAGCGCGCGCATTTCGTCCATTTCCGCATCCGTCAGGGAGAACCCGAAAATATCGAGGTTGCTTGCGATGCGCGCGGGCTTCGTCGACTTGGGCAGAACGATGATGCCTTCCTGCACTTCGAACCGCAAAATGATCTGCCCCGCGTCTTTGCCGTACTTTTCGGCAAGTTTTACGATGACGGGATCGTTCAGCAGTTTCGAACTGCCCTGCCCGAGCGGACCCCACGCCTCGATGCGCACGTTCGCCGCATCCGTCAGTTTGCGAAGTTCCTTCTGCTGAAAATACGGGTTGCACTCCACCTGATTGACCGCAGGCATCGTGTCGAACTGCGGCACCCATTTGTTCCAGATCTTCGGGCTCATGTTGCTGACGCCTATCGAGCGGAGCTTCCCCTCTTTTTTCGCGTCTTCGAGCGCTTTCCACGCCCCCGCCACGTCGCCGTAGGGCTGATGCAGTAGGTACAGATCGATATATTCCGAACCGAGCTTTTTCAGGGAAGTTTCCAAACCCTTTTTCGCCGCGTCATACCCGTAGTCTTGCAGCCACAGCTTGCTTGTTATAAAAATTTCGCCGCGCGGGATGCCGCTGTCCTTGACCGCTCTGCCGACCTCTTCTTCGTTGAAGTAAGCGGCGGCGGTGTCGATGTGCCGATACCCCGCTTTCAGCGCTTCGGATACCGCGGTATACGTCGAGCCGTCGTTGGGGATAAGAAATACGCCGAATCCCACCGCGGGGATAAAATTGCCGTCGTTGAGCTTGAATTTTTCCATGATCGTTCTCCTTTCATATGATATATTTTTGCAAAAGCGCGGGAAGGTATTCCTCGCAGAACGCCTCCGTGCGCCCCTTCAAACTGTATTGCCCGTCCGTCATGCACCAGCACAGCATCTGCCCGTATGCCAAGTCCACAAGCGTGCCCGCAAGCGCCGCCGCGGCGCCTTCGCGCAGTTTTTGCGTCTCTTCCAAAAACTGCAAAAGCGTCCGCATATCCGCAAGGTCGCTCGCAAGTTTCGTTTTTTCCGAGCCGTCCTTCGGCGGCTCTACGACGCCGCGCACCCATTCCTGCGCGAGCTTTACGCCGCTCTTTTCGATACACTCGGAAAAATGCGACATATAATTTTTAAGTTTTTCCGCCGCGCCGCCCGCCGCGTTTTTCGCGTTTTCGAGAATTTCCCCGAACATCTCTTCGCTCAGCTCGAAAACGATGTCCTCTTTTTTCTTGAAGTAGGTATAAAAAGTCCCCTTCGCCACGCCGCACGCGCCCGTTATCTCTTCTACCGCCACATCCGCCAATCCCCTTTCGCCGATCAGCCTTTTCGCCGCGGCAAGAAGCTTTTTTTTGGTTTCCATCGCCGCAAGCTGTCTGCCCGTCATCGCAATCCTCCTTTTCCCTGTTAGTGTCTTCATTATAGCATTTAACTGACTTAAAGTCAATGACTTTTAGTCAGTTAAATAAAAAAATTTAAAAATTTGCGGGCGGCGCAATTTTGCGCCGCCCGTTCTGCGATTCGGAAAAATCATTCGTTTTCTTTTATTGAGATCCTATTTCGGCAACAAGCCTGCCGCTTGCGCCTATATTTCGGGCAAAAACTCGCGCACCTGACCGGAGCGGCGCGCAATTTCGTGCGCCTGCGCCTCGCCCTTCACCGCGCCGAGCGCGATGAGCTGACAAAGCATATTGCCGAGAGCCGTCGCCTCGCCAGGGCCCGCCGTCACGCGGATGCCGAGCGCGTTTGCCGTCGCGCGGTTGAGCATATCGTTGTTGGAACCGCCGCCCACGATATGCAGGGCGTCGAATTTTCTGCCCGTAAGTTTTTCAAGGTCACAAAGCGCGCGCTTATATGCGAACGCGAGCGAATCGTATACGCACCGCGCGATCTCGAAGACCGTGCGCGGCACCTCGCCGCCCTGCCTTTCGCAATATGCCGCCACTTTGCGCGGCATATCGTGCGGGGCAAAAAACTCTTCCGCGTCGGGATCGATAAAAAACCTGTTCGGGGCGACCTTTTCCGCTCCTGCGGCGATCTCTGCAAAGGAAAGTCTGATCCCCTCTTTTTCCCAACTTCTGCGGCACTCCTGTATGATCCAAAGCCCCACCACGTTGCGCAAAAACCGGACCTTTCCGCCGAAGGCGATCTCGTTGGTGTACCCCGCCTTTCTCGCCTCTTCGCACACGACGGGCTTTTCGAGCACCGTGCCGAGCAGCGACCAGGTGCCGCTGGAAAGGATCGCGGCGTTTTGCCCCTCTGCGGGAGCGGCGAAAAATGCCGCCGCGGTGTCATGCCCGAGCGCCGCCGCAACGGGTATGCTCTTTTTCAGCCCGAGTTCGCGCACTATATCCGCACGCAGATACCCCGCCACGGTGCCCGAAGGCGTAACGGGCGGGAACAGACCTTTCAACCCGAAGGCGCCCGATACTTTTTCGCTGAACGCGGGGTACCCTGCCCTGAGCATTTGCGACGTGCTCGCAATGGAATGTTCGCAAACCGCCTTGCCCGTCAAAAAATAGGTGAACAGGTCGGGCATGAAGAGCGCCGTGCGCGCATTCTTTAAGGGAACGCTTCCGCTTTTTTGCAACATGGCGAGCTGGCACAGCGTATTGTAACGGTTGAACGCGATGCCCGTTTCCGCGTACAGTTCCTGCGCGCTCATGTGCGCGGCGAGCGTTTCTTCCGCGCCCTCCGTCAACGCCGCGCGGTAGTGCAGCGGATTGGAAAGCAGCGTTCCGTTCTCGTCCAACAGCCCGAAGTCCACGCCCCATGTATCGATGCCTATACAGTCGGCGCCGCCGTCCGCCTCCGCCAGCGCTATGCCGCGTTTGAGTTCGTGGAACAGCCGCAGGACGTCCCAATACAGCATACCGTTCACTTCCACCGGCTCGTTGGCAAAGCGCGAAAGCTCCTTCATCTCTATTTTTTCGCCGTCGAACGTGCCGAGCATCGCCCTGCCGCTCGACGCACCGAAATCAAATGCAAGTACTCTCATTCTCTCCCCTCTCCGTATAAAATATCCGTTCCTTCGCCCGCAAAGAGTTTTCCCCACTCTTCGGAAGGTTTCCTGTCCGTTATGAACGCGTCTGCCCCGCCGAGCGGGCATATGCGCGCAAAGGCGCGCCTGCCCAATTTACTGCCGTCCGCCGCGAAGATCTTCTGCCCCGCCGCCGCAAGCATTTTCCGCTTGACGGATGCCTGCAGATCGTCGGAATCGAAAAACCCGTCCGCACTGATCCCCTTGCACGACAAGATCGCCTTGTCCGCACGGTATGCGGAAAGCGCCTCTTCCGCCCGCGCGCCGACGAGCGCGCCCGAGTCGCCGCTCAGAACGCCGCCCGTAGAGAGGATGCGCCAACCAGACGCGTCGGAAAGCTCCGCCAATACTTCCACTGAATTTGTGATGAGCGTGATATCCTTTTTGCTTTTCAAAGCGCGCGCGACGAAAACGGCGGTCGAACTTGCGTCCAGGATGACCGAATCGCCGTCCTGCACCAACCGCGCGGCGAGCGCGGCGAGCCGCTTTTTCGCCTCGGCATTCGTGCGCATCCTGTCGGTATAGGAAGGTTCGCGCGCGGAACCGTCCGCAAGAACGGCGCCGCCGTAAGTTTTAACGATGCCGTTTTCCTTTTCCAACCGTTCAAGATCGCGGCGGATGGTCTCTTCCGAAACGCCGAATTCCGCCGCCAGAACGCCGACCGATACGCTGCCCGCTTCGCGCAGCTTTCCTAAAATGATATTTCTCCGCTCGATCGCAAGCATCAGTTTTTCCCTTTATAAAGCTCGTTCAAAAGATCGGTTTTGCCTTCCTTTATCAAAATCGAAGGATGTTTGCCCTGCACGTTATAGCTGTTGCGCAGTTCGTACAGCCTTGCCACCTGCTTTGCGTCTATCTCCTTCGGCCCGCCCAGCTGCATGGAAAGGAACATGAGCTGCGCATAAAATTCGACGGATTCCATCTTATAATAAGCGTTCGTGAGCGACTCGCCGTAAGAGAGCGCGCCGTGGTTTTCGAGCAGCACGGCGTCGAAATAAGGCAAATATTTTTCCACCGCGTCGGGGATCTCCTCCGTGGAAGGGGTGCCGTATTCCGCGATGGGCACGCCGCCGAGAAAGATGACCGCTTCGGGCATGATGGGTTTCGTCAAAGGGATGCCCGCAATGGCGAAAGCCGTGGCGTACATGGGGTGCGCGTGCACGACCGACTTCACGTCGGGGCGCTTCTGATAGACGCGCATATGCATTTTTATTTCGGAAGAGGGCTTGAACCCCTCGTTCGCTTCGAGAATGTTGCAGTTTTCGTCCACTTTGCAGATGAATTCGGGCGTCATAAAGCCTTTGCTCACCCCCGTGGGCGTGCAGAGATATTCGTGCTCGCTGAGCTTAACGGAAATATTCCCGTCGTTCGCGGCGACCATGCCGCGGTTGTAAATGCGCTTGCCGATGTCGCACATTTCTAATTTGATCTGTTCTTCGTAAGTCATATAAGTTGTTCTCGTATAATAATGTTGTTTGGATTTGACCGTTCTACGGGTCAGCAACATTACTTTGGTTATATTGTTTGGA
>CALVST010000054.1 GCA_944359365.1 uncultured Clostridia bacterium | reverse complement strand
GGCGGCAAGTAACAATCGCATGACTGCCAGGTCGTCATAAGCGCGGCTTGCGCGCCGCTGGTAGTATTAGGGCTAACAGCCCGAAAATGAAAAACCACCGGCTATGCCGGTGGATATTTGTTTGCCGTTATGCCTTTTCCGCCCGTTTTACCTTCACGCTGCCGCAAAGCACTTCGGAATAGGCGTAGGAAGTTTTGCCGCGGTAATTTTTGTCGTAGGGCTGTACGGTGAACAGGGCGGGGTATATGCCGGAAAGCCTTCCCGTAAAGCTGACGATCTTGTTCCTGCCCAAATTCACGCGCACGCAAACGTCCTTTTCGTAATAGTTTTTTATCTCGTTTTTGATGGTTTGTATATTCTGCGTCGGTTTGATCATGCTTTTATTTTTCCCGAAAAAGCGAAAAAAATACCTTATCGCAAAAGGCGGCATTTTTCGCAGGCATACCGCGCTTTTTTGCGGCATACAATAGGAGAGAACTAAAAAGCAAGGAGCAACCGCTATGTCAGTTTCGGGAAAATACGAAAAAATAACTTATATCGCGTCGGGCGGAAAGGTGAGTGCGCAATCCATCGTGGAGTGCCGCCTGAACGATTGGGCGGAATACAACGTGCTGGCTGTTTCCGCGCGCGCCGTGTTCGGCGGGGCGGAAGTGCAGTCGGGCGAGATCCGTTACGGCGGCAGGGTATACTTTACCGTGCTTGCCGCCACCCCCGAGGGCGGCGTCGTCAGCGGGGAACGGGGCGCGGAATTCACCCACCGCGCCGAATGCGAAAGCGCGGCGCCCGCGCAGACGGCAGACGTCTGCCTCGGCGTGGAAAAGACGGAAGTGCGGCGCGACGGCAGGGCGCTCATCCTTTCGGCTATTTTAACTGCCGAAATAGAGCTTTTCGCGCCCGCCGATATCTCTTATCTGTCCGGCGGGGAAGGGGTGGTGTGCGACTTCCGCCCCGTGCGCCTGTTGCAGGCGTTTGCCTGCCGCGGCGAGGCGGAAATAGAGGAAGAATTCGATACCGATTACGTCGGCGACGTGCTCGCCCACAGCGAAACGCCCTTCATCAACCGCGTCACCGCATCTGCGGGCGCGCTGGAAGTTTCGGGCGAGATAAACCTCGGCATCCTCGCAAAGCGCGAAGGGGAAAGCGACGCGGTCTCCTACGAACGCTTAATACCCTTCCGCGCGGAGATCCCCTGCGACGACGCCGTGACGGGCGCGGGCTGTACGGCAGAGGCGACCGTGCGCGAAGTGAATATTTCCGCCTCTTGCGACGAAGATAAAAACCGATGCCGCATCTGTGCGCGGTTCACGCTGGAACTGCGCGGCAGGGCATACCGCGCCGAAAGCGTGCACATGAGCTGCGATGCCTTCTGCCCCGGCTATGAAAGCTCGCTCGAACGCACGGAAATTCATTCTTCGGAACCCGTGGCGGCGTTTGCGGCAACCGAGCGCATTTCCGGCACCGCCGCCATATCGGAAAGCATAGACTTCGCCTGTTCCCTGCAAGCCGTCGCCTTCGGCACCTGCCGCATAGCGGCGTCAGTTTCCGACGGCGAAGTGACGGCCGAGGGCGTCGTTTCCGCGTGCATACTCATGAAGGACGGCGACGGAACCCCCAAAAGCACCGAACTGAGCCTTCCCTTTTCCTTCCCCGTCCGCTGCGACAGGGCGAAAAAGGGGCAAGCCGCCCGCGTTTCCGCGCTTGCCTGCGGCATATCCGCGCGGCAGAAAAAGGAGGGCGAGTTAGAGGCGGAATGCGCGCTGAAACTGTATTTTACCCTCTTTGAACAGGAAACCGCGTCTGCGGTCACTCGCATCGAGGCGGGCGGCGAAGTGCCCGAATGCGACGCCGCCGTCAGCGTGTATATCCCCTGCGCGGGCGACGGGCTTTGGGATATCGCGAAAAAGTTGGGGCGCGCGCCCGAAGAGGTGCGCCGCACCAATGCCGAGCTGGAGTATCCGCTTAACGGAAGCGAACGCATCGTCATTTACCGCAGAAAGCAGATAGAACTGTAAGTTGAAATGCGCCGTTTTTCGGCGGCAGAGCGCGAGCGCCCGATATTCGGGCGCTCGCGCTCGCTTTTTTCGGCGATCGCTTGCAATTTTATGTTGCGCATGGTACAATAGTCGAAAAAAGGGAGAAGAAATATGAAAGAAGAAATGCCGCCCGAAGGCGACAAGCAGGCAGGGCAGGAATTTGACGCGCGGAACGAGGTGAAGTTTGAAGAAGAGATCGTTTTCCGCGCGGAATCGCCGCTCGGCGAACGGGAAGCGTATGCGTTGGCAGATTATACATCGAGGGCGTTTGTTCCCGCAACATGCGCGATGCTCTTTCTCGCCTGCGCCGTGCTGTCCGGTTCTTTTTTCGGGCTTTTGGACGTCGTGTACGGCGTTGCGCTGCTCGTCGTGGGCGCGGTCGCAGCAGTCATTCTGCTCTTCGCTTTGCCCCGCATGATGCGCAAGAATACGGCGAAAAGCCTCATTTATAACGGCGCACGGAACGAGTTTACCGTAATGCAGGAGCGGCTCGAGGTCGTTACCAAACAGGGGGAAGAGGTGGTTTCCGCGGTTCGCGTGCCCTTCGAGTCCCTCGCCAAAGCGGTGGAATATAAGGGCGTGATACTCGTCTATTTGAACGGGGCGCAGGCGTATATCATCGGTAAAGAGGGGTTCTCGGTAGGCACGGCGGACGGTTTTTTGGATTTTTGCCGCAGCCGCGGCATTAAAACGGTCAGCAAATAAAGAAAAGAATAAAAGTATATAAGCGGCTGAAAGCGGCGAAAGCCGCTTTCAGCCGCTTTATTTGCGTGAGCATTTTATGAAAAATACGCGCGCCGTGTTTACAATTTGTAAAAACCGTGGTATAATGGTAAATATCTATACGCATGGGGTGCTTTGTGTTCGCTACAAAGGTCAAAAGCTATGCGAAGGTCAACCTTTCGCTGAATATCCTCGGGCAGAAGGACGGGTATCACCTGATCGACAGCGTTGCCGCAAGCGTCGACATATGGGACACCGTGTGCGCGAAACCCCGTTCGGACAGGCTTATAAACGTGTATATGCACGGGCTGGGCAGCGAAAACATCCCCCCCGAAAGGAATAACGCGGTAAAGGCGGGCGAGGCTTTTGTTTCCGCATTCGGCACAAAGGGCGCCGATATAGACATTTATAAAGACATACCCATCGGCGCGGGGCTGGGCGGTTCGTCTGCCGACGCGGCGGGGGTGCTCAACGTTCTTGCGAAACTGTATAAAATGAAGGACCGCGCCGCCCTCAAAGCGCTCGCTGATACGCTCGGCAGCGATACGGGTTATATGCTTACGGGCGGTTTTGCCCGCATGACGGGGCGCGGCGAACGGGTTCGGCCCGTCGCGTGCAAAAGGCGGCTGTATATGCTGTTGTTTTTGCCGAAGGAAGGCGTTTCCGCCGCGGAATGTTACCGCGCTTACGACGATTCGCCCGATCCTCTGCGGCAGGACAGCGAAAATATGGTAAAAGCGCTTGCCGCGGGCGATTTCGGCGCGGCAGCCGCAAGCGTGTACAACGCGCTCGGGGAGCCCGCCGCAAGGCTTTCGGACGGCGTAAAAGAGGCGCTTTCTGCGGCGGCATCCTTCAACCCTTCTGCGTATGCGGTAACGGGTTCGGGCAGCGGCGTGTTTGCCCTGTTCGAAGGGGAAGCGCTCTGCCGTTGGGCAAAGAGCCGTTATAAAGGGAAATTGCGCACGCGCGTCGTTAAAACGGTCATGCCGAAGGACGCGAAAGTGAGCCGCCTTGCAAGCCCCTATGCCCTCACGGAAGAGGAGATAGAGCGCGCCAAGGGCGAATAAATACTTCTGTAAAAAGGAGCAAACCGTATATGGAAGAGAGAAATCTCGAATTAGACGACGACGGAAAAATCAAATTAAAAAAGAACAGGGAAGATTTTCTGTCGGACGCGGCGGAAGATGCGGGCGACGACATCGTTATCGAAGTGCCCGACTTCGAGGCGTTCCGGGAAGAGGACAACAAGGTCGGGCTTTCCGCGGAAGAGCTTGCGGAAAAGGCAAAGGAGCGCGAGGCGCTCGCCGAAGAGCGGAAAAGCACGGCGGAAAAGCTCCTCGAAGAGGCGGATAAGCTGTTCGATGCGGGAGATTTGGACGGCGCGGGCGAAAAGTACCTCGACAGCGCCGCCGAATACGCCGCCGATTGGCGCCCTTGGTTCGGCGTCGTGCGGGTGGAAACGAAGAACCTGACCGACTTCAAGAATATTTACGACTGCCAAAAGGCATACGAACGGGCGTTGCGCCGCATGAGCGGGCAGGAACGCAAGAGCGTCGCCGAAAGATATGTGCCCTCTATGGAGCGCATCGTATCGGAAAGCGCGGCGCAGGCGGAAGCGCTCGAAAAGCAGGACGATGCCGAGCGCGCGGCGGCGCGCGGCGCGGTGCGCGCGGAATGTAAGGCGCGCACGCGCAACTTCGTTATATTCAGCGCCCTGTTCGCGCTGTTTGCCATAGCGGGCGGGGTTCTGGCGTCCTTTATCAGTTCGGTAAGAGGGATGCAGATTCTTATTCCCGCCGTCATCTGCATCGCCGCGGCCGTCGTGCTGCTGTTTTGTACCGCATGGAGTCTGAGAAAGTTCATTTATGCCAGATCGGCACAGGCGGCAAACGGGCGCGCCGGCACTACGCAGGCGGGCAGGGAAAGCGTCAAATTGAGAGAATATGCCGAGCTCGTGCAGTCGATCATAGACGACTTCACAAAAGAATGAGCATCGGAGCGCAAAGGAAAAATGTCATTTATTAAAAAGCTGAACGAAAAATATCCGCTGTTCATGGAGATCGTCCGCTTCGGTGTCGTGGGCGTTTTGGCTACGGTCGTGGATATGGCGGCGATGGGCGTCGTGCTGTATCTGTTCGAACCTTCGCTGTACCCGCATTTTTACAATGTCTGGTACGGCGGCGGCGAGCCTTCCACCCTTGCAACGGTCATCGGCACGGGCACGGGCTTTGTTTTGGGGCTGTTCGTCAATTATTTTTTATCCGTCCTGTTCGTGTTCTCGGAAAAGGGAAAGAGCAAAAGCGTGTACGGGTTTACCGTGTTCGCAATATTGTCGGCGATCGGGCTGGGGATACATCTGGTCGGCATGTACATCGGTTACGACCTTCTCGGCATCAACGAATGGATCGTAAAGATTATATTGACGGCTATCGTGATGGTGTACAACTATGTGTCTAAAAAACTGCTTTTGTTCAAAAAGATAAAAGCGGCAGGCAAAGAAGAAGATTAAATATGCAGACAAGTCAATGATAGGAGAGAGAGAAGATGAAAACTCTTAGCATAATAGTACCTTGCTTTAACGAGGAGGAGTGCCTGCCGGTTTTCTATGAAAAAACGAGCGAGGTCGTCGGGCATATGCCCGTGGAAACGGAGTTCGTGTTTATCGACGACGGCAGTACGGACAACACTCTGCAAATATTGCGCGGGCTTGCCGCGGTCGACAAAAGGGTACGGTATGTTTCCTTTTCGCGTAATTTCGGCAAAGAGGCGGGTTTGTACGCAGGATTACAGCACGCAACGGGCGATTATGTGTGCGTGATGGATGCAGACTTGCAGGATCCGCCCTCGCTTTTGCCTGAAATGCTGGATATTCTGAATTCCGGCGAAGATTACGACTGCGTAGCGAGCCGCCGCACGACGCGAAAGAACGAGCCGAAAGTGCGCAGTGCCTTTGCAAGGCTCTTCTATAAACTGATCAATAAGATGACGGATACCGAAATCGTCGACGGCGCGCGGGATTTCCGCATGATGACGCGCCGCATGACCGATGCGATCCTTTCCCTTCCCGAACGCGAAAGGTTCAGTAAAGAGCTGTTCAGTTGGGTAGGGTTCAAAACAAAGTGGATAGAATACGAAAACGTTGAAAGGGTAAAGGGCAAAACCAAGTGGAGCTTTAAAAAGCTGACCAAATATGCCGTCAACGGCATAGAAGGCGCAACGCCCGCCCTGTTGAAGATCAATTTGCTCTTTTGCGTGCTGTTCGCTTTGGCGGGCTTCGGGTTTGTTGTGGCGGATATCGTAATGGCAGTCGTGCGGCCTGCCGTACCCGATCTGTTTATCCTTTTAACGCTGTTGTTTTTCTGCTTTTCGGCATTGTTTTTCGGTTTGTTCGTGCTCGGCGAATATATCAAAAAGATATTTTTGCAGGTGCGGGGAAGAGCGCTTTATATAGAAAAGGAAACGGAGCAAACACGGCCGGAAACGAAACCCCTTGCCGCCGCAAAATCCGATGCAAAGGATGACGACAAGTGCGCTTAAAGCCGAAACACATCGGCGTGGGGGCAAATGTAAAAAAATTTGATAGCTGTTTAGCCCGCCGAAGTCGTCGGCGGGCCGTTTTTTTGTAAAGAATTTTCGAAGAACCCTTGCAAAGCGGCAGAAAAGATGTTAATATAAAAATACGGCGGGCGGCGGTGCTTTTTGCGTCCGCTTTGAAAAAAAATAACAAACTTCGTTCGCTCTTATAAGATTTGCGCCTTTATAAAATTTTTATTTCATATGTTTGACAGAGAGCCTCTTATTTGATAAAATTTTATCGATAAAAAAATATCAATATATTTTTATCGGTTTTCGGTCGGGTAACAATAAAGGCAATGGGGAACAACAAGGAGATCACAAACGTCTCGAAAGCGACCATAGGCAGGATGCCGGCGTATCTTCGCTACCTGAAAGAAAAAGAGCTTGCGGGGGAGCGCACCATCTCGTCTACCGCTATCGCGGAAGACTTGAAACTGAACGCCGTGCAGGTGCGCAAAGACCTTGCCGTCATCAGTTCGGTCGCGGGGAAACCAAAATTGGGTTTCGAGATCGCCGACCTCATTGCGGACATCAACAGGTTTCTGGGCTACGACAACGTGACCGACGCGGTGCTCGTCGGCGCGGGCGGATTGGGGCGCGCGCTCGCGGGGTACGGCGGTTTCCGTAACTACGGGCTGAACATCGTCGCCGCGTTCGACACGAACCCCGAACTTGTCGGCAAAAAGATCAACGGCGTGCCCGTGTTCGACGCGAAGGAAATATCGCACATGGTAAAGCGGCTGAACGTGCTCATCGGCATCATCGCGGTGCCCAAGGCGTCCGCGCAGCAGGCTGCCGACGCGCTCATATCCGGCGGCGTCCGTGCGATATGGAACTTTGCCTCCGCGCACCTGAATCTTCCCGACGATGTAGCGGTTAAAAACGAGGATATGGCGGCATCGCTCGCGATCCTGTCCAAACGCCTCGCGGAAATTTTATACAACGAG
>CALVST010000053.1 GCA_944359365.1 uncultured Clostridia bacterium | reverse complement strand
GCCAAAGTCGCCATAAACGAGGAAGAAGCGCCCATACTTTTGCATATATTTGAGGCATATGCGGCGGGCAATCGCATACCGGACATTGTACGCGAGCTTGACGACAGGGGCATCAGAAACCGAGGCAACCCTTTCACCGTAAATTCCATATACTTTATGCTGCAACAGGAAAAATACACGGGCGTATATAACTTCAACGGGGAGACATTCACCCACATATATCCCGCGATCATTTCCAAAGAACTGTTTCAAATCGTGCGCAAACGCGTAGACAAAAACAAGACGGGCAAACACGTCATAGGCGTTGATTATATTCTCATGGGAAAGTGCTTTTGCGGCTATTGCGGCAGACAGCTACGTTCAGCCGCAGGCACCACCACGGACGGAACTATTTTGCGGTATTACCGTTGCCCATATTCCAAAAAAAATGTGAACTGTCACAACAAGTCCGTACGCAAGGAAGTTTTAGAACAGATAGTCATCGATGCACTTACAAACGAAATCACAAAACCCGAAAACATTGCTTTAATCACCGACAATGTTTTTGCATTATACACCGCAAAATTTACAGACGACAGCGACCTGCACCGCTACGAAAAAGAACTCTCCGCTACGGATAAAGCCATTAAAAATATTTTGACGGCAATCGAGGAGGGCATCTTCACTCCCTCCACCAAGCAAAGGTTGACAGAGCTTGAAGAAAAGAAAGTCAGACTCGAACAAGCCGTTACGGTCGAGAGTGCAAAGGAAAAGAATCTTCTTACAAAGGAAGATATTGAGCGGTACATTACCGCCGCGGTAAAGTTAAGCGCAAAGCAGATGGTTGAACTTCTGGTGGAACGTATTGAAGTTTACGCCGACAAAATCTGTATTAAACTCAGATGCTCCGACACCCCGATAAAACCGCCGACAGACTTTTCAGACACAGCGCAGACAGATACTCTACAAGAATTTTCTGATGCCGCAGCCAACAATGCGGATTTGTGTGATATAAAGTCCAGTCAAATGGAAATGCGAACCTACAACCACAATAATAGCGAGAACCCCGACAGGAATAATTCCTGTCGGGGCTTTCTTTTATTCAGCTTTACAAAGGCACACGAAATTTCCCAAACCCGCACCTACAAGTCCGGCCGCTCCCGCATATTTACATACACGAGAACGTTCATGTTAGAAATTTATATTTAATCCCTTCCGTCCTACTCAAAAACCAGCCCTTTGCGCCAAAAACAGCTCAATTCTGCTTATTTTTACATTCAACTGAGGTTGAATATCCCTCCGCTTCTTTATAGTTGGAAGTTTCCGAAATGGTCGCCACGACCTTGTACAAACCCGCCGCCCAATTGCTGCTCGGCGCGCCGGACATTTCCTTCGTATACGACTTGTCTTTGTTTACGTCGAACCAATAAACGTACTTGACAGTATAGTCTATATTTTCGTTTATTTTTCCGTCAAATTTGACGGTAGTGCTCGGCGAAGACGGCAATTGGCTGTACGTCCAATTTTCAACGGATACTTCGATCGAGGGCATCGCCTTCGTGATATCCCAAGTCAATTCAATGGACTGACTGCCGCCTTTCCACTGATAGTTACTGAAATGCTCTTCCGTTATGGTAAACGTGACGGAATAATCTCTCGCAACGTCCGTTTTCGGTTCGCATTTCATCGTAAAGATATCGCCGTAGCCGAAAAGCCCTTCCGTATTCGCCTGCTGCGGCGTACCGATGTAGATCTGATTCAGCTTTGCCGAATCGGGCGTTTCAAGCGTCTGCTTGGTTACGGAGAAGGATGTAGAAGCAACTTCGAAGTCCTTATAGTTCTCCGTTTCTTTGATGAATGCAAAAACACCGTAATTGCTGCCAACGCCTAAAGCCGCTATTTCCTCTGCGCTCAATATTTTGGCTTGATCATAACTAAAATCAAAATTCCCGTCGTTGGATGTTCCGTAAAAGTAAAATTCGACGTCGCTCTGCTCTATACCTTCGGGAAGCCCTTCAAGGTACGGTCCGTTTTCGGCATAGTCATATTTACCGTATACCCAATCGGAAATTTTTAGTGCAAGCGACATTCCGCTCAGACTTTTCTTTTCCACGCTGAAAGTGTATTCTATATAACCTTCTTCTATATTGATACCGCTTGCACCCTGTGGCTGCCCCGCCCAAACATAGTTAGCACTATCTTTTAAATACAAGCGGAATGTATAGGGTCCCGCACTTGTCACCTGTACGGTCGCCCCGTTGACGGTCATCCCTTCTTGCTCGGCTATATACATAATTTCCGCGTCAAACCCACTGGCAAGCGACTGTGTCAAAGGCTCGCCGGTATACGTCAATTTTGCGGCAACAAAGGTCGGACCGTTTACTGTCATTTTAGAAACATTAAAACCTTCCACCGTTACCGTTTGCTTTTTTCCGCTATCGGTAAAGGAAATTTCGACCTTTGTATCGCCCACCTTAAACATATCGGTGTGCCTTTCGCCGGTTTTCCCGTTTATGTATACGATATCGAAATATTCTGCCCCAAGCCCGTTCAACATTTTCACGCTGCCGGTCCCATACATGATCGTCAGAAATATAGGCGTTGTATCCAAAACCTGAGAGGCTACCGCCGACCTTACGATAGCATCGGCGCTCATCACAATCGTAGTAACGTCAACGCGATTTACCTGCACGTTGAAAGTAGCCGTTTTCCCTTCGTAACTGATTGTTATCGTTTCGGTAAAGGTCGGATCCGTCCCTTCATCGTGCAGAATATTCCCGGAAAAATCAAGAGATGTTACGTCTACGGGTTCCCCGACGCCGTCACTGTCGCTCGCCCATACTGCCTCTACTTCAAGCGCGGCGAATGTAGTCGCATTGACATACGAATTTGAATTTACCGTTATTGAATCGGCATTTTTTACTTTCAGTTCCGTAACAAAATCTTCCGATAAAACGACAGAAAAATCTTCGCTGTCATAAGTTATGCCTTCGTATGTCCAACGAACGGCGATAGACTGTTCGCCGTCAAGATTCTCGTTACCTATAAAAGTATATTCATCGGGCGATATCACGCCGTCGATGCCGACTTCTTTATAAGGTCTTCCGTCATTGGTATAAATCGTAACGGTAATATAATCGCTTACATTTTTAAAATCGTACAGTGCAAGCGGTTCGCCGTCTTTAAAGTTTGCGCCGTTTTCAACCGTAAACGCACAGTTGACGCGCACCGTCGATTTTGACTGCGAATCCAAAGCGACCGCCTGAACCGTCGCGGAAAATGTTGTTTCAGCAGAGCCGGCAACAACGGTAAAAGTATATCGCGAACCAACAGAAAGCGTCCACCCCTCTGTCGAGCCGGACTCGTCGCCGAGATATACGGTATACTCGCCCCGTTCAAGCTTTACTTCACCCTCAACATCAGCTGCCGTGCCATAGACGGTCAGATGGTCTTTGATAAGTTCGCTGCTCGTGTCCGAAGCATAGATCAGGCTATACTCTACGCTGATCGTTTCATAATCGCGCTTCGGGCTCGCCTCAGCCGCACGCGCGCGCGTATTATTAAAAACAACAACGCCCAGCGAAAACGCCGCAACACACGCGAACAGAACAGCGAAAAGCACTGCAACTACCCACTTTTTTGCTCTGTTTTCCATTTTTCTCCTCCTTGAAATATCTGCCCATATCCTTTCAGCTTATGGCTGATTAAAATATTTTTTCGGATAAAATCCGAAAAAAGGGATATCCCTTTTATTCGTCCGAAATTTCTGCATATTCAAATTTGCAGTATGCAAAAAATGCGGACGTCTATCCTTTGTTTGCATACATAATATCATAGGCACCCTATTTTGTCAATGTTTATCTGATTTTTTATGTGAAATTTGCCATATTTTTATATAATATGCCCATATTCTTGCATTCATAAAGCCCGCATTGCTGTGCGGGCTTTATATCTTTATTTCGCAAAAAATAATACGCTTCATACAAGTTTACTCATTTCGCTCTTCAGGCGGGATATGATCTTTTTTTCCAACCTGGATATGTACGACTGAGAAATGCCCAAAAGGTCGGCAACGTCTTTCTGCGTCATCTCTTCCTGACCGTCCAGCCCGAACCTGAGCCGCATGATCTTTTGCTCCCGTTCGGGCAGTTTTTTGAGCGCGTCGCGCAGAAGCTCCTTTTCCACACCCGTTTCCACGTCTTTATAGACGGTGTCGCTGTCGGTGCCGAGAACGTCGGAAAGCAGCAGTTCGTTGCCCTCCCAGTCGGTGTTGAGCGGCTCGTCAAAGGAAACTTCGCTTTTCAGCCTGACCAAGCGGCGAAGGTACATGAGTATTTCGTTTTCTATACAGCGCGAAGCATAAGTGGCAAGTTTTATGTTTTTATCGGGGCGGAAAGAATTTATTGCCTTGATCAGCCCTATCGTCCCCACCGAAACGAGGTCGTCGGCGTCGGCGCCCGTATTGTCGAACTTGCGCGCTATGTATACGACCAACCGCAAATTATGCTCTACAAGGTCGGATTTCACCTTTTCGTTGCCGAGGGAAAGCTCGCCGAGAAGTTCAGACTCCTCTTCCGCCGAATACGGCAGAGGGAGCGCCTCGCTGCCGCAGATGTAATCGAGTACGTTATCTTTAACGCGCATCCGTTCAAGCAGTTTTTTTACCGCCTCTTTGAGCTTTTTCATATACCTTTTTCACCTTCCTTTCCTTCTTCTCCCTCTTCCGTAAACGAATGCGGCAATATCAGGTCGTATTCGCCGAGCCTTTCCGCACTGACGCCCACCGCTGCATTCTCTATTATATTCACGCGCCCCGCGCAATATATCTCCATCTTTTCGATGAAAAAAACTTTCATTTCCGAATTTCCGTTCACCGTGCGCACGCCTATCTTTTCAAAAGGCGTGTTGCCCGTGAACAGGCTGTCTTCCAACAGCCTGTAAACGAGCGCCCTGTCAGCCACGGCGACGGGCTTGCCCGACGACGTCGCCAGGCGATTTCCCGTATCAGCAAAGCCTTTGGCGGATATTTCCTTCCCGCGAAAATACAGCTTGCACGGGTATACGAGCGCCACCACGCTGCGCCGTTTCGACAGCGCGCGCACCAACTTTACCGCCCCGAAACTGAACGCGACCGCGCCGAGCACCAACAACCCCGAAGGGAGCGTCTGATATGTATAAGTCAGATCGCCTTCGCCGCCCGCCTCGCCCCGCGCGAACAGCGCCGTCAGCATACCTGCAAAGGCGAACATATATCCGACGAATGCGAGAGAACAGAGCACATATGTGCGTTTTTTTTTGAATTTTGCGGCAAGCAGCGGCAAAAGCGCCGCCACGCCGTATTTTATAAAAATATCTAACGCGGCCGGCAGGGTATAATACAGCCCGAATATGGAATAGCCCGTGCCGAGCACCGCCCCAAAAAGGGCGGTGAGCGCTATGCGCCAAAGTTTTGCCTCTCCTTTGACAGTTTTGACGGCGCAGTACAAAAGCGCGCCGTCCGCACAGAAGTTGTTCAAAAAGAGCAGGTCAACATAGACCGTCAATGCTGTACCCCCGCTTTGATCTGTGCACGCGGCGCCGCGGTACGGCTTCGCCGTACTTTGCAGAGCCGGCGGCAATATGTTGCGATATGCTTTTTTTGCGCCGCATCCGCACAACTCTTTTACTGTGATATTATATCGCTGTATACATAAACGTAAATTGCAAACTTTTGCCGCTCCCTGTCTGATTTTGGCAAGTACGCGAGCGGTTTTGCCTTATACCGCTATATCTCAAATTTTTATTGAATTATTCCGTATGTATTGTGATTTCGCGATTTATGTGTTAAAATTAAGCTGTAAAATAAATTTACGAAAGGAGAAGGAAAAATGTTCGATAAAAATGACAAAACTCTGTTAAAATTCCGCATCGTATGTATTGCGGCGACAGCTTTGACCGCCATTTTCGGCATCGTATTCGGCATAGTACTGCTCGCACAGGGCTCTCTTGCCTCGGGCTTTACCTATTTGTTTTTATTCCCGATATTGAGTTGGTTTTTATGGCTCGTCATGCGGCTCGCGATGTCGTTCATGTGCGACGTTAAACTGATACGAAATAAAATGTACGGAACAGACTGTGAAATGTTAAAAGTTTTTCTGCAGGATGACAATATTCCGGGGCTGCCCCCTTCTGAAACCGAAGGGCCGATACAGCCTCTCATTCCGCAAAACGACGAAGCAAGAGCGGAAGCTTTCACTATACTTGAAAAACTGAAAGGCAAGGGAAAAATTTCGGAAAACGATTACGCGCTCCTTCGCGGCGAACTTTTGAAGAACGATCCGAACATGATCGGCGACGTGATAAAGCATACCGAGGATGAAGATGACGAATAGACGATCCAATCCATTCGGATATTGCGCCCGAGCAAGAGCCTGCCGCCGTTGGCGGCAGGCTCTTGCTCGGTAATCGTATAAAAAAAGCGTTTCGGCTCAGCCGAAACGCTTTTTATACAGTCAATAAAATTACTTGACGATCTTGGAAACGACGCCGGAACCGACCGTTCTGCCGCCTTCACGGATAGCGAAGCGGAGACCTTCCTCAACAGCGACAGGCTTGATGAGGGAAACGTCGATTTTAACGTTGTCGCCGGGCATGACCATTTCAACGCCCTCGGGCAGCTTGATGGAACCCGTAACGTCGGTCGTTCTGATGAAGAACTGAGGACGATAGTTGTTGAAGAACGGGGTGTGACGGCCGCCTTCTTCCTTGGTCAGAACGTAAACCTGCGCTTCAAACTCGGTATGAGGATGAATGGAGCCGGGTTTCGCGATGACTTGTCCTTTTTCGATGTCCTTACGGTCGATACCGCGAAGGAGCGCGCCGACGTTGTCGCCCGCCATCGCTTCGTCGAGCATCTTGCGGAACATTTCAAGACCGGTGATGACGGTCGAACGAGGTTTCTCGATAAGACCGACGATCTCAGCGGGATCGCCGACCTTCGCAACGCCCCTTTCAACACGGCCGGTAGCGACCGTGCCGCGGCCGGAGATCGTGAACACGTCTTCGACGGGGAGAAGGAAGGGTTTATCGTCCTCACGGACAGGATCGGGGATATACGCGTCGATCGCATCCATGAGCTCGAGAATGCACTGGCACTCGGGAGCGGCAAGGATCTCTGCATCGGACGCACCGGACGTAGCCTTTTCAAGCGCTTTGAGCGCAGAACCCTTGATGATCGGGGTCTTGTCGCCGGGGAAGCCGTACTTCGTGAGAAGGTCGCGGATCTCTTCCTCAACGAGCTCGAGAAGTTCGGGATCGTCGACCTGATCGGTCTTGTTCATGAACACAACGATATAAGGGACGCCGACCTGACGGGCGAGCAGGATGTGCTCACGGGTCTGGGGCATCGGGCCGTCGGTAGCGGCGACGACGAGGATCGCGCC
>CALVST010000052.1 GCA_944359365.1 uncultured Clostridia bacterium | reverse complement strand
GGGGAATACGAACAAAAATTTATAGGCAAAATTTTGGAATTTGTGCCCGAAGAGGTAAAGGACGGGTATACCGAGGGGTATTCGGAAAACTATATCCGCCTGTACCTTGCGGGCGAATATGCGAAAAGCGTGCCCGTGCGCGCCGAACGCGCGTTCAAGGACGGGCTTTTTGCGCAAATATTGCATAAGGAAGGAGAGTAAAAATGGAAAACTGTATTTTCTGCAAGATCATCGCGGGGGAGATCCCTTCGAATAAAGTGTATGAAGACGAAGACATGCTCGTATTCCGCGACATCAACCCGCAGGCGAAGGTGCACTGCCTCTGCGTGCCCAAATCGCACTTTGCGACGCTTTCCGAGATGAACGAAAAACAGGCGGAACTCGTCAAAAAGTGCCTCGCCAAGATCCCCGAAATTGCCGCGGAGCTGGGGCTTTCGAACGGGTACAGGCTCATCATCAATCAGGGCAAGGACGCGGGGCAGACTGTATTCCACCTGCACATCCACATTTTGGGCGGGCAGGACCTCGGCGAAAAACTCATCTGAGCGGGCGTATGCGCGCGCACGGGCGCGCATTTTGCCGAAAAAAACATTTTTTTGACGACGGCAAAAAGGGGCGGAAAATGACTTGACATTTTTTTCCGTTTCGGGTAAAATAACGCCGTTAACGAATTGCGTCAGGCGAAGGAGGGTTGAGAGGAATGTCCACGATCAGAGTCGGCGAAAACGAATCTATCGACAGCGCGCTGCGCCGTTTTAAGAGAAAGTGCTCCCGCGACGGCATTATCGGAGATCTTCGCCGTAAAGAGCATTACGAAAAGCCTTCCGTAAGAAGGAAAAAGAAGTCGGAAGCGGCGAGAAAAAGAAGCAACAAGAACTGACACAAAAGCCTGTTATTGAAAGATAACGGGCTTTTTGTTTGCGCGAAAATTGGCGAAAAGCCGAAAAATATGCAGAAGGAGCGGGAAAAATGGCGAAGGGAGAGCAGAAAAATTTCAGAAGCGTCGCGCGGGAAGCCAAAGCGCGGCTGAAAAACGGTTTTTGGGAAAATTATCGGCAGGACCTGGCGGGCGAGCTTGCCCGCGCGAGGGAAGAGGGGCTGAACGAGAGCAAAGTGGAGCGTTACTTTGCGGGCAAAGTTACCTATACCATCCGCGGCGGCGAGGACGACGGGTTTTACGAGAAGGTGAAGGCGCTGCTCCTTTCCGAAGGAGAGGTGAGCGACGCGATCGGCAGGCTCACCGACAAGGAAGAGTTTGCGCGGCTCAGTTATGAAGACAAACAGCGCTACACCCTGCGCCTTTCCGAAAAATACTTAAAGGCGCTCGAACGGTTCCGCCGCGAATGCGAATTCGAACGGCGCGGATAATTTCTGCCTTTCCGCGCTTGCCGTTCGGGGCAAAATGTGGTATTATATAGTAGAAATAAATTTGAAGAGGCGCGCCCGCCCGCGGGCGCGCGTTGCATAAGATGAATCATATACTCGATAAACTCAATCCCGAACAGATCAAGCCCGTACTCGATACCGAGGGCGCCGTGCTCGTGCTTGCGGGCGCGGGCAGCGGCAAAACGCGCGTTCTGACTTCGCGCATCGCATACCTTGTGGAGGAAAAAGAGGTGTATCCCTCTTCGATCCTCGCCATCACCTTCACGAATAAAGCGGCGAACGAAATGAAAGAGCGCCTTTCGCGCATGGTAGACGGCGCGGAAAAAATGTGGATATGCACCATCCACAGCATGTGCGTGCGGATACTGCGCCAATACGCCGAGCGCATCGGCTACAATAAAAATTTCTCCATTTACAGCGATACCGAGCGGAACAACGTCGTCAAAAAGTCCTTCGCGGAATGCGGCTATGATGATGAAAAACTGCTCAAAAACGTGAAGTTCCACATCGCGAACGCAAAGACGCTCGGGCTTTCCCCCGAAGAGTACGCGCAAAAGAGCGGCGATGTGAAAAATATCGGCGATATCTGCCGCGTATACGCCGCCTACCAGGCGCATCTGAAGGCTTACAACGCGCTCGACTTCGACGACCTGCTCACCCAAACGCTGCGCCTTCTCGAAACGGATAAAGACGCGCTCGAATACCTTTCGGGCAAGTTCCGCTATATACACGTCGACGAGTTTCAGGATACCAACCGCGTGCAGTACGAGATCGTGCGCCTGCTTTCCTCGGTGCACGGCAACATGTTCTGCGTGGGCGACGACGATCAGAGCATATACGGTTGGCGGGGCGCGAAAATAGAGAACATCCTCGAATTCGAAAAAGACTTCAAGGGCGCGAAGGTATATAAGCTCGAACAGAATTACCGTTCCACCAAAAATATATTAAAACTTGCCAATACCGTCATCAAAAACAACGGCAGGCGCATGGAAAAACAGCTTTGGACGGAGAACGGCGAGGGCGCCGAGGCGAACTACTTTCAGGCGGAAACGGAATCGGACGAGGCGCTGTACGTCGCGCGCGCCATTTCCGACCTCATGCGCGGCGAACATTACGAGGTTTCCGACTTTGCCGTGCTCATGCGCATCAACGCTCTCACCCGTTCGTTCGAGCAGGAATTTTCCAAATACAACATCCCGTTCAAAGTGTTCGGCGGTTTCCGTTTCTATGAACGGAAAGAGATCAAGGACCTTTTGGCGTATCTTCGCATCATCAACAACCCCTTCGACAGCGAAGCCGTTTCCCGCGTCATCAACGTGCCCAAGCGCGGCATCGGCGCAAAGACGGTGGAAACGTTGGAAGCGCACGCCGCGCGCACCGGGCTTTCCGTGTACGACGCCGTGCTCGCTGTGGACGAACTGCCGCTCACGGCGGGGAGCAGGCAAAAGGTAAAAGCCTTCGGCGCACTGCTGAAAAACCTTGTCATCAAGGGAATGGAAGAGAGCGCGGACGCGCTCGTGCGCGACGTCATCAACGACAGCGGCATCCTTTCCATGTATGCAGACGATACCGACGAGAGCATCAACAAAAAGGCGAACATCGACGAATTCGTAAACTCCGTGGACGAGTTCTGCAAGCTCAACAAGGGAGCCACGCTCGCAGATTTTCTCAATCAGGTCACGCTCAGCTCGGATACCGACGAGATGGACGAGAGCGAATATGTTACCCTTGCGACCATCCACTCGGTCAAAGGGCTTGAATTTAAAACGGTGTTCGTGGTGGGCATGGAAGAGAACATCATGCCCGTATCCCGCGCGGCAAACAGCGACGACGACCTCGAAGAGGAGCGCCGGCTGATGTACGTCGCCATCACGCGTGCGCGCGAACACCTGTACCTTACCCGCTCCAAGAGCCGTTACCTGTACGGCAAACGGGAGATGACGATGCCTTCGCGCTTTATCGGCGAACTCGGGTTCGAATCGCCCCGCTCTCCTTATGAAAGCTATGCGAGAAGGGCGGCGGACTCGTACTCTTCCTATTCCCGCGGCGGGTATTCGGGGTATTCCTCTTACGGAAGAAAATTTTCACGCGCGGCAGACAGCGACGACTTCGGCTATTACAGCGACTTGCCGCCCGAACCGCAAAAAGCTGCGCCCGCGTTCAATGCCGCCGCGGCATACAAGCAGGCGGCGCGCCCCGCCGCGCCCTCCGCGGGGGCGAAGGACCTTTCCGCCTTTAAGGCGGGCGTGAAGGTGCGCCACCCCAAATTCGGCGAGGGAATGATCGTCGGAACAAAGGGGCAGGGCGGCGCGCTCGTGGTGAACGTCAGTTTTCCGGGACTGGGCATTAAGGCGCTTTCCGCGCAGCTTGCGCCCCTCACGGTCATTGAATAAAGTACGTTTTTAAGGGAGCCGTTTCCGCGATTTCGGTCCCTTTGCGGAGAGAACTATGGATAAAATGCGTGCCCTCGTGGACAAACTGAACAAATACGCATACGAATATTATGTGCTCGACGCACCCACCGTGCCCGACGCCGAGTACGACCGCCTCTATGACGAGCTGAAAGAGCTCGAAGCGGAAACGGGCGAGCGCCTGCCCGATTCGCCCACGCGTCGCGTCGGCGGCGAGCCGGTAAAGGCGTTTGCGCGGCACGAGCACATCGCGCGGCTGTATTCGCTCGACAAGGCCGTCACCGAAGACGAGATGAACGCCTTTTTCACGCGCGTGGCAAAGGCGGGCGAGGCGACGTACGTCGTGGAATACAAATTCGACGGGCTGACCATCTGCCTGACTTATGAAGATGGCAGGTTCGTCCGCGCGGCGACGCGCGGCAACGGCACCGTCGGGGAAGACGTTACGGCGCAGGCGCTCACGATAAAGAGCTTTCCGCTTGCGATCAGTTATAAAGGTACGCTCGAAGTGAGAGGCGAAACGGTCATACGCCTCTCCGTTCTGGACGAGTATAACAAAACGGCGGCGGAGCCGCTGAAAAACGCTCGCAACGCCGCGGCGGGCGCGGTGCGCAACCTCGATCCCGCGGTGACCGCCGCAAGAAGGCCGGAAATACTCTTTTACGACGTGAATTATATGTCCGAAGAGGTCGTGCACTCGCAGGAAGAGGCGATAGAATTTCTGAAAAAGGAAGGCTTTCAGACCTTCGGGCACACGCGGCTTTGCAAGACGGGAGAAGAGGTGCTCGACGCGATCGCGGAGATCGATATAGAGCGCAAGAAGTTGGACGTGCTCACGGACGGCGCGGTCGTAAAGGTCAACGAATTTTCCGTGCGCGACGCGATGGGATATACCGATAAATTCCCCCGTTGGGCGATCGCGTTCAAATTCGAGGCGGAAGAGGCGGTCACGACCGTCGAAGACGTTATTTGGCAGGTCGGGCGCACGGGCAAGCTTACGCCGCTCGCGCACGTCGCGCCGGTCGAGCTTGCGGGGGCAACGGTGCGCCGCGCCACACTCAACAACCTCGGCGACATCCGCCGCAAGGATATACGCAAGGGGAGCAAAGTCCTCATCCGCCGCAGCAACGAGGTCATACCCGAAATACTGCGGGCGGTCGAACACACGGGCGAAAGCGTGGACATCGAAAAGCCTGAATTTTGCCCTTACTGCGGTGAAAAGCTGACCGAAGAGGGCGCGAACATCTTCTGCACCAACAAAAACTGCCGCCCGCGCGTCGTGGCGCAGCTCGCAAACTTTGCGAGCAAGGGCGCGATGGATATAGACGGGTTTTCGGAAATGACGGCGGCGCTCTTTTACGACGAGTTGGGCGTGCGCGCCTTTTCCGATCTGTACGCGCTGGATAAGCAAAAGCTGTCCGGCTTGGAAGGCTTCGGCGATAAAAAGGTGTGCAATCTTCTGCGGGCGGTCGAAGGGAGCAAAAACGTGCCGCTCGACAGGTTCATATTCGCGCTCGGCATCGGCGGCGTGGGGAAGGTCGCGTCGAAAGACCTTGCCCGCCGTTTCAAGAGCATGGGCGCTTTGCAGGCGGCTACGGAGCAGGAGCTTATCGCCATGGAAAACATCGGCGAAAAGACGGCTGCGGACATTGTCGGCTATTTTGCGGACGAAGGCAACCGTGCGGAGATCGAAAAACTTTTTGCGGCGGGCGTAAAGCCGTTCGTGAAGGAAGGGCAGGCTGTCGGCGTTTTTACGGGCGAAAACGTGGTGCTCACGGGCACGTTGCAGAAGTTCAGGCGGAGCGAGGCGCAAAAGCTGATCGAAGAGGCGGGCGGCGCCTGTCAGAGCGCGGTCACGCAAAAGACGACGCTCGTCGTTGCGGGAGAGAGCGCGGGAAGCAAGCTCGACAAGGCGAAATCGCTCGGGATACGCGTCATCGGGGAAGAAGAGTTTATAAAAATATTAGAGGAGAACGGAATCGCGGCAAAATAGCTTGAAATTTTCCGCGCTTTCTGTTATAATGCAAGTTGCGAAAAAGTGCGTTTTTTGTTTTGAAAGATGCACTTGACGCATGAAACGGTGCAAGGAGTTTTCTCATGTTCAGCATGACCGGCTACGGGAAAGGGGAATATAAGGCGGAAGGCATAGACATGACGGTGGAAATAAAGACCGTCAACAACCGCTATTTGGATATTTCCGTCAAGAGCCCGAAAATTTTCAACGCCTGCGAAGAGGTCATCCGTTCGGCGGTGCGCAAAAAACTGACGCGCGGCCATGCAGACATTTACATCAACCTCGTGGATAAGCGCGAAAAGCCGAAAAACCTGTATGTGGATATGCCCGCGGCAAAAAGTTGGGCAGACGCGGCAAGGGCGTTGAAAGAACAGTTCCCGGAGCTTGCAGACGATTTCACGCTGAACGCATTGATGAAGTGCCCCGACGTCGTGCGGCAAGAGGAAGTGCAGGGCGCAGACGAGGCGCTCGTTTCCGCTTTGCATGCCGCTTTGAACGCCGCGCTCGACGGCTTGAACGAGATGCGCCTGAAAGAGGGCAAAAAACTCGCGGAAGACATGCTTTCGCGCATGGAAACGATCGAAAAATTGGTCGGGGATATCGCGGAACGCGCGCCGCTCGTGGCGGAAGAGTACCGCAACAAATTGCAGGAGCGCATGAAGGAGATCCTTGCCGATACGAAGATAGACGAGGGCAGGATCCTGACGGAAGCCGCCGTTTTTACAGACAAGTCGAACATAGACGAAGAGCTGACGCGCCTTCGCTCGCACATCGTGCAGTTCCGCGCGATAAGCAAAGAGGAGCGCGTGGGCAGAAAACTTGATTTTTTGGTGCAGGAATTCAACCGCGAGGCGAACACGATCTGCTCCAAGAGCAACGACCTTGCCGTAACGGGCAGCGGGCTTGCGCTGAAAAACGAGATCGAAAAGGTGCGCGAACAGGTGCAGAATGTAGAGTAAGGGGAGTTCACACAAATTGCGCGCAAAGGCACGCAATTTGTCGTGATTTTTAGGAAAACCCCAACGTTCGCCGTTTTGCAAACGGCTCTGCGTTCGGATTTTTCCTCTTCGGCGCTTTATAAGGGCTTACACTAATATAGATGCGCCGAATTCACCTTTCCTGCCCGAGGCCGCGCGTCGCGGCAAATCGGGGGCTTTTTCCGAAAAGTGCGATTTTCGGAAACGCAAGTGATTATTTAAATGATATTGCGAAAAAGCAAAAACCACGCTTTTTGCTTTTTCACTCAATTTGGCAACGCTTTGCCTTTTGGGAAGAGGGTGAATTTGCGCCCTTATATATTATGTGTGCCCCTATAAAGGGCGCAAAGAGGGAGAAAACGCCGACAGCCGTAAGGCGCGCGGCGGTGTCGCCCTAAAACTCACGGAAAACCGCAGGCGGCGTCCCGCCGAGGTTTTCGTGAACCCAAACAATTTAAGGCGCGTTTGAAAACGACGCTTTTCAAAAAGCGCACTCAATTAGCCGCATACTTGCGGCTATTGCGGAAAGATTGAATGCGGCGATTGTATAGTATGAGAGCCGTAACATATCGCCGCAGAAAGAAAACAGGCGGTCAGCGGCTTTAAGCCGCGCGCCCGCGGGTTTTCTTTGGAAATCAAGCAAATTGAGCATCTCTTTTGCGCAATTTGCGCGAAGAAATTTTTTGGAGGTATAAATCATGATCAATCAGCCTTCCGTAGACAGTCTCGTAGAAAAATTGGGGAGCAAAGAGCATCCCGCGTCGCGCTATGC
>CALVST010000051.1 GCA_944359365.1 uncultured Clostridia bacterium | reverse complement strand
GCCGTGATGAACGGCAGGTTGATGTTGGTCGTGGTCATGCCGGAAAGCTCGATCTTCGCCTTTTCGGCGGCCTCTTTGAGCCTCTGCATCGCCATTTTGTCTTTGGAAAGGTCGATGCCTTCCTTCTTTTTGAACTCGTCGACGAGGTAATCCATGACGCGCTTATCGAAGTCGTCGCCGCCGAGCATATTGTTGCCGTTGGTCGCCAGAACTTCGAACACGCCGTCGCCGATCTCCAGAATGGACACGTCGAACGTGCCGCCGCCGAGGTCGTAGATCATGACCTTGTGGTTGTTCGCGTCTTTATCCAGCCCGTAAGCGAGCGCCGCCGCCGTAGGCTCGTTGATGATACGAAGGACGTTCAGCCCCGCGATCTTGCCCGCGTCCTTGGTCGCCTGGCGCTGGCTGTCGGTAAAGTACGCAGGGCAGGTGATGACGGCGTCCGTCACCTTGCTGCCGAGGTAGCTTTCCGCATCCGCTTTCAGCTTGGAAAGGATCATTGCGGAAATTTCCTGCGGGGAATATTTTTTGCCGTCGATGTCTACCTTATAGTCGCTGCCCATATGGCGCTTGATGGAGATGACCGTCCTGTCGGGGTTGGCAACAGCCTGACGCTTTGCCACCTGCCCCACGATCCTCTGCCCGTCCTTTTGGAACGCCACGACGGACGGCGTGGTGCGCGCGCCCTCGGGGTTGGGGATAACGACGGCTTCGCCGCCTTCCATGACGGCTACGCACGAGTTTGTCGTACCTAAGTCTATACCGATTACTTTTCCCATAATAAACACTCCTTTATGCCGCGCCGCGCTCACGCGCGGGCGCCGCGAAAAAATTTTTTAACTTTTTTATCTGCTGACGGCGCCGCCTTTTCCCTTGCTTACGGAAAACACGGGCGCCGGATCGCCAATATTTTAATGCAGGATCAAGTCGTAACCTTCACCTGTGCAAACCGCAGCACCTTTTCGCCGCGCTTGTAACCTTTGAGGAACACCTCTTTCACATAGCCCGGCTCTACGCCTTCGGCGGCAGGCTCGCTCATGATCGCCTCGCATTCCTTCGGATCGAATTCCTCGCCGACGGGGTTGATCTCTTCGATCCCTTCCCCTTCGAGCAGCGCCTTGAAACTGCGAAGCACCATTTCGATGCCCTTCTTCGTCTTTTCGTCGCAGGTCAAAAGCGCCCTTTCGAGGTTGTCGCCCACGGGCAGCACCTTGATGATGACGTCTGCCCTGCCCTCCATATAGCTCGTGTGCCGCGTTTCCGCATTGCGCTTGCGGAAGTTTTCAAACTCCGCCGCGGTGCGTATCCACTTGTCTTTATAATCCGCCGCGTCCTGCTTCGCCTTTTCCAGCTCCGCATCCGGCTGCGGCGCGGGCGCCTCTTCTTCGGGCTCCTGCGCGGGAACGGCTTCCGTTTCCTGCCCGGCGGCCGCCTTTTTTTCCTCTTCTTCCGCCGCGCTATCTGTCTTTTTGCTCATTTTTACTGTCCTTTTTATCCTTTTTTTTGCCGCTCGCCAGCTCTTCGAGCGCCTTGCCGACGTTTTCGAGCACCGAAATGACCTTCGGATAATCCATGCGGATAGGCCCGATCACGCCGTATGTGCCCAGATTTTTGCCCCCCGCCGAATAGGTCGCCGTAACGACGGAACAGTCGTCCGGCACGTCTTTATCGCCGGAAGAACCGATTTTTACGTTGATCTGAATCTCGTCGTTTTCGCCCTCGATGATGTCCGCAAGTTTATCTTTGCTGGATATTACGGTGAGAAAGTTTTTGACGTTTTCTATATCTTCGTACTCGGGATGGTTGAAAATTTTGTCCGCGCCGGTGAGAACCACGTCCTCTTCGCGGGGGCGTGAATACGTTTTGAGCGCCTCGATGACCTCGCGCATGACCTGACGGTACTGCCCGAATTCGGCGACGATCTCCTCTTCCGCGTCGCGCACTTCCGCAAGCCCCTTGCCCGCAAATATCTGACTGATCATTTTCGACGCGCCCGAAAGCTCGTCGTCTGTCATATTTTCGGGTAATTCGATAAAGCTGTCCCGCAAAATGCGTTCGCTCGTCATGATAACGAGCAGCGCCGTCCCCTCCCCGCAGGGAAGCAGATTTATGCTGCGGATGGTTTCCTTGTCGGCGTGCGGCGTGATGGCGACCGACGTATAATCGGTCAGTTCGCTTATCACTTCGGAAACGCTTTTGATGAGGTGCTCCACGTCGCGCGATTTGTCGTTGAACGCCCGCTCGATGTAATCGAGGTCGCTTTCGGAAAGGTCGTTCCTCTCCATAAGCTCTTCGATGTAAAAGCGGTACGCCTGCGGCGAGGGGACTCTTCCGCCCGAGGTATGGAACTGCGTCAAATACCCCAGCTCTTCCAAAGAAGCGAGCTCGTTGCGCACGGTGGCGGAACTTACGTCCGTAAGGTGCTTTTCCGTGATGCTCTTGCTGGAAACGGGCACGGCTGTGTTGATGTATTCGTCTACAACGATCTGCAGGATCTTCTTTTTCCTGTCAGACATCTTCATACCGCGCACCCCCTTTGCCGATTGGCACTTTGTTTTTTACAATGTTAGCACTCTCAACCTTCAAGTGCTAATGCTATTATATATTTAATGTCCTGCAATGTCAAGAGATTTATGCCGGATTTTTTGAAAATTTAAAAAATTTGCCCGCAGGCGAAGCCGCGGAGCGCGGCAAAAGGGGCGGCATCGCTGCCGTCCCTTTTGTCAATCGGTAGGTTATTATTCAATCGGAGTAAGCAAATTTTGCAGCACGGAAAATAATTTGCCGCGGCAGAATCATTTCCGTGGATCGAGACGCGCAAAGCGCCTTTTTCATCCCTTTCGGGAAAAGTTCTCTCAAGCAAACAGTTTGGCAAATTCCCCGCAAGCAGCTGCGGGATCGTCGTTCATGTTGACGATGAGCGTATCTTTCACGGCGAGCCCCGCGGCTTGCGCGCGGTCTTTCCAAAGGCGCATCCATTCGCCGTCGCCCCAATCGTAAGAGCCGAACAGCCCGACCGTTTTGCCCGCGATAAGCCCTTCCAAACGGGTATAAAAAGGCTCGAACTCTTCCGATTCGAGTTCCTCCGCGCCCATCGCGGGGCACCCGAGCAAAAGAACGCCGTACTGTGCCGCGTCCTCGGGGGATATTTCGGATACGGAAAACATGTCTGCATCCGCACCCGCGCCCTTCAACCCGGCAAGGATGTGTTCTGCCATCGCCTGTGTGTTGCCCGTCTGCGACCAATATATCACTGCAATTTTCATAAGATCCTCCTTTCTGTGCAGTATAAAAATGTATGCGGCGGCGCGCATAAAGTTTAACGGAATATCTCCCCCAGCGTCTGCCCCGCGGCGAGGCGGCGCAAAATACAATCCTGACAGCGGCGGTACTTTTCAAACAGCGCCCGCTTTTTTTCGGGCTCGGCATATACCTTCCATGCGCCCGTAAAAATGCAGCCGGAAGGATCGTCGAGATAGCCGAGGATGTCTTCGGGCGGATACCCCAAAAATACGCCTATCTCGTGCGGGAAACAATTGCCTAAAAGCCGCAGTTTCAGGCGGGCGAGCCGCCCTTCAAAATCGCCGGGATATCCGTATGCGGCAAGAAAAGCGGCGTTTTCCCCTATCGCGAGGTGTTCTCGCAGTTTGTTTTCCCGGTAAACGAGATAGGTGAGCCTGCCCCGCTTTTCGCAGAGTGCGGCAATGCTGATGCCCTTTCGCGAAAACATGCGCGCATATGCCGCCAACGTATCGCGCTCGCCCGCATCGCAGACCGCGAGCGACGCGGGTTTGATGCCCGCCATTGCCGCCCCGCAGAGATTCGCAAGGCTTATTTCAAGTTTTTTCGCTCGCAAGCCCGTACCTACGCTCCTTTATTAGTTAACCATAGTTTACTCATATTATACACGGAAAATCTTTCTCTGTCAAATGAATTAACCATAGTTAATTAAATTTTTAAAATTTTTTTCCTCTTGACAAAAGCAAAACGCGCATAGTATAATGAATGCACAGCCGAAACAGGGGAGAGATATGAACGAAGAACAAAAAAGGCATCGCAAAATAAAGCTCATATTGAAGATCGCGGGGCTGCTCATCATGCTCGGCGGCTTGGCTTTGGTCATAACGGGGTTCGTAGATCTCTTTACGAGCGACGGGTTCCCCTCACTTTTTTGGTGCCTCATCATAGGACTGCCCGCGCTCGGCATCGGCGGCGGGATATGTTTGACAGCATTTCGCCGCGAGATCGCAAACTACACCGCGCGCGAGTCCGCGCCCGTTTTCAACCAAACGGCAAAAGAGATCCAGCCGGGGATCGGCGCGATCGCCGAAGCGGCAAAAGCATCCGCAAAAACCTTGGTATGCCCTGCCTGCGGCGCGCACAACGACGGGGATGCAAAATTCTGCGACAGCTGCGGCAAGCCGCTCATAAAAGTCTGCCCTTTCTGCGGTGCGCAGGCAGATGCCGACGCAAAGTTTTGCGATAACTGCGGCAAACAATTGCAGCAAGAAGAGCCCCCTGCCGACGATCCCGCACTTCATTGACAGATACCGGATAATATCTTAAAAAATACCGCCCGCGCCGATTTCGGCGCGGGCGGGTTGCTTTATGCTTTTTTATTTTGTTTGATTTTTGGAACGGATATATTCGTCCATCGCCTCGGCAGCGGCTTTGCCCGCGCCCATGGCGAGGATGACGGTCGCAGCGCCGGTTACGGCGTCGCCGCCCGCGAACACGCCCTCGCGCGAGGTCTGCCCGTGCTCGTCGGCGATGATGCCGCCCCACTTCTGCGTTTCCAGTCCTTTCGTGGTATTTTTGATGAGCGGATTGGGGGATGTACCGAGCGCCATGATGACGGCGTCGCACTCGATGTTGAACTCGCTCCCCTCTTTTACGACGGGGCGGCGCCTGCCCGACGCGTCGGGCTCGCCGAGCTCCATTTCCACGCAGGTCATACCCGCGACCATGCCGTTTTCTCCCTCGACGATCGCCGTGGGGTTGGTGAGGAACTTAAATACGATGCCCTCTTCTTCCGCATGCTCGACTTCTTCCGCACGCGCGGGAAGCTCCGCGCGCGAACGGCGGTAGACGATGGTCACTTCCTCCGCGCCGAGGCGCTTGGCGCTGCGCGCCGCGTCCATCGCCACGTTTCCGCCGCCCACCACGCACACTTTTTTGGCGTGCAATACGGGGGTGCGGGAATCGTCTTTATAAGCCTTCATCAGGTTCACGCGGGTGAGGAATTCGTTCGCGGAATATACGCTTTTCAGGTTCTCGCCCGGAATGTTCATAAAGCGAGGCAACCCTGCGCCGCTGCCGATGAACACCGCTTCGAAGCCGTATTCGTCCATCAGCTCGTCGATGGAAAGCACGCGGCCGATGACCATATTCGTTTCCACCTTTACGCCGAGCGCTTTCAGGTTGTCTATCTCTTTCTGCACGATGGCTTTGGGCAGACGGAATTCGGGTATACCGTACACGAGCACGCCGCCCGCAAGGTGCAGCGCCTCAAAAATGGTAACATCGTAGCCGCGTTTGGCAAGGTCGCCCGCACAGGTCAGCCCCGCGGGCCCGCTACCGATAACTGCTGCTTTGTGCCCGTTCGGCTCCGCCTTCGTGGGAAGGTCGCAGCTGTTCGCGTTGTGCCAATCGGCGACGAAGCGCTCCAACCTGCCTATGGCGACCGGTTCGCCCTTGATGCCGCGCACGCACTTCTGTTCGCACTGCGTTTCCTGCGGGCACACCCTGCCGCATACGGCGGGGAGAGAACTCGTCTGCTGGATGATGTGGTACGCCTCTTCGAACGCCCCTTCCGCGACCTTTTGAATAAATTCGGGGATATGTATCCTGACGGGGCAGCCGCCCATGCAGGGTTTATTCTTGCAGTTCAGGCAGCGCTTCGCCTCGTCGATCGCGGTCTCCGCGGTATAGCCGAAGGTCACCTCGTAAAAGTTTTTATTGCGCACGTCCGCTTCCTGCGCGGGCATCGGGTTCTTTTTCAGGCTCATGTTGGGCATGGTCAACGCACCTCCTTTTTGAACAGGTTGCACGCCTTTTCGCGCTCTTTCGCTTCGAACTCCTTATAGGTGGAAGCGCGCTTCAAAATTTCGTCGTAATCCACTTCGTGCCCGTCGAAATCGGGGCCGTCCACGCAGGCAAATCTGGTTTTGCCCGCCACCGTAAGGCGGCAGCAGCCGCACATGCCCGTGCCGTCTATCATGATCGGGTTCATGCTGACCACCGTTTTGATGCCGTACTGTTTGGTGAGAAGGGACACGAACTTCATCATGACCACGGGGCCGATGGCGATCACCTCGTCGTAACTGTTGCCCGCCTCGATGAGCGCTTTGAGCGCGTCGGTAACCAGTCCCTTTTCGCCGTAACTGCCGTCGTCCGTCATCATTTTGAACACATTGGAAACGGCGGAAAATTCCTCTTCCAATATCACGAGATCTTTATTGCGGAATCCGACCACGGAATGCACTTCCGCGCCCTGTTCATGCAGCTTTTTCGCGACGGGGTACGCGATGGCGCAGCCGACGCCGCCGCCCACGACGGCGACCTTTTTCAGCCCTTCCGTGTGCGAAGGCTCGCCCAAGGGACCGACGAAGTCCTGTATATATTCCCCCTCGTTCAGGTGGTTCAGCCGCTCGGTCGTGCCGCCGACGATCTGGAAAATGATGGTGACGGTACCTTTTTCCCTGTCAAAGTCTGCAACGGTGAGCGGGATGCGCTCGCCCTCTTCGTCCACGCGAAGGATGATGAATTGCCCCGGCTCCGCCTTGCGCGCGACAAAGGGCGCGTCCACTTCCATCAGCGTGACGGTGGGGTTCAGCTCTCTCTTTTTTACGATCTTGTACATAACCTTTTCCTCAAAACTTTCGCTGTAACGCACAATATTATAACGGACACAGCCCTTGAATACAAGCGATTTGCGCCGCAATTTATAAATTTGCGGTATTAAAATTTTTTATGCGAAACGCCGCCGTTCATGCGCACACAAGAACGCCGCACGCGCCGCGCCCGTCAGTCTTTTTCGAGCAGAGCGCGGTGGAACGCCTCGTAATCGGTATTTCCTTCCCGAATGCAGGCAATGGCGGAGGACGGGTGCATATTCAGCCTGCCCGTGAGCAGGTACGGGATATCGTACCCCCAGACGACGCCCTGTTCCCGCAGCGGGAGCATATAATCGGTGATAAAACGCAGGACGGGCGGAAGATGATATTTCGGGTTCTTCAAAAAGCCCAAAAGCAGTTCCATGGAACAGTTGCCCGCGCCGCGCCCCATGCCGTTCACGGTGGCGTCGAGCATGCTTGCGCCCCAGCTCGCCGCCTCGATGGTGTTGCCGAACGCGAGCTGCTGATTGTTGTGCGCGTGCACGCCGATGCTCTTTTTGTATTTATCGCCCGCCTCGAGGTATTTTAAGGTGAGCTTTGCCACCTGTTCGGGATAGAGCGAACCGTAGCTGTCCACAAGGTAAATGCAGTCCGCGGGGCTTTGCCCGAGCATTTCGAGCGCCGAATCTATCTCCTCATCGCGCGCTTTGGAAACCGCCATCACGTTGACCGCCGTTTCGTATCCCTTTTTCGCGCAGTATTCGAGCATTTCTATCGCCGCGGGGATCTCGGTGATGTAGCAGGCGACGCGCACCATGTCGATCACGCTGTCCTTTTTGTTGCCGATGTCCTTTTTGAAGTCCGTCCTGCCGACGTCCGCCATGACGGAGAGTTTCATATCCGACTTGTTTTCGCCGACGATCTTCTGCACGTCCGCCTCGTCGCAGAATTTATACTTGCCGAATTTGGAAACGTCGAACATGGCTTTCGACGCCTTGTAACCCATTTCCATATAATCGACGCCCGCCGCGACGTTCATTTTGTAGAGCGCCTTGGCAAATTCGTCGGAAAACTCAAAATTATTGCAAAGTCCGCCGTCGCGCAAGGTAGCGTCGAGCACCTTGATGTCGGGGCGGAAGGATAATAACGAACCTTTACGTTTGACTTCCATAAA
>CALVST010000050.1 GCA_944359365.1 uncultured Clostridia bacterium | reverse complement strand
GAACGCCGTCAGTATTTCGGCGAAACGGACGAAACGGTGAACAAGCGCATGCACGCGGCGCTCGCGGCGGGGCTTACGCCTATCGTGTGCATCGGCGAAAGCCTCGAAGAGCGCGAAACGGGCAAGACGGAAGACGTGCTTGCCGTACAGATAGAGGAGGGCTTTAAGGGGGTGGACGATATTTCCAAAATCGTCATCGCCTATGAGCCGATCTGGGCGATCGGAACCGGCAAGACGGCGACCGCGGAGCAGGCGAACGAAACGATCGCTTTCATCCGCAAAAAATGCGCCGAAGTTTTCTGCCCCAAGTGTGCGGAAAAGGTGCGCATCCAATACGGCGGCAGCATGAACGCGAAGAACTGCAAAGAGCTGATGGCGATGCCCGAAATCGACGGCGGACTGATCGGCGGCGCTTCTTTGAAGGCGGAAGATTTTTCGATCATCGTCAATTACGACAAATAATCAATAAGTAAAAGCGATAGGGCGGCGCAAATTGCGCCGCCCGCTTTTTTATAAAAAAACCGCCCCTTTTCTTTTGTGATCGGGCGGAATGTTTTTCTTCGTTAATAATTTTCCGTGTTAACTATATGAATAAACAAATCCCTTTTTCCGTACCGAAAAAGGGCAGATATGCGCGCGGAATTGTCCGCGCGCGGAGCAATTATTTGCTTTCTACATAAGAGTGAACAGACTTGACAAGGAAAGTTTGTTCCGCCTTGCTCAGCTTGCTGAAATCAACGTAAAAATTCTGCAGCGTCTTGTTGTCGGTATAGACGTAGTTGTTTTCGTAGTCAGATTTGCCGAGAAGATAGTCGGTAGAGGAATTGAAAAGGTTCGATATCTCGATGATCTGTTCAAAAGTAGGTCTTGAACGGCCGATCTCCCAACTGCTGACGGTAGACTGCTTCACTCCGAGCTTTTCTGCAAGCTCGCACTGGGTGGTCCCGTTTTCTTTCCTCAAGGTTTTCAGAATTTTAGCAAACATATAAGTACACACACGCGATGCGTAAATTTTGAAACTTGCGTTCCAATACATCGGTGACCGATTGCGTATGGAAGGGCTATCCGTCTGCGTTGAGCCCTAAGATCGTATCGGACGAAACATTCAGCGCTTTGCATAGCCGAGCGAATGTGTCGATAGACGGAAATTTATCCGAGCGGATATACTTGTTCACCGTTGAAGGGTGAATGCCTATCTTTTCGGCGATTGCCTTTTGGCTCATGCCGCTTTGCATAATCGCATCGCGCAGCCTTTGCCCGATCTCTTCTAATAAAATTCCTTTGCCCATATATTTTTTGCTTATTTTCTCATTCGTTTCGTATATCATAGCACGATGTGCATTTTTTGTCAAGCAATTGCATGAGATTTTATTCATGAACAAAAAGTGAAAATATCAAACGGAAAAAACCGACGCTGCGCTAAAAATCATATCCCGTCAAAAAAATAGGGTGAAAGCTGCTTGCAAAATGGGCGCGCATGGGCTATAATATAATATGGACAGAAAGTTTTTAGAGGTGATCGGAATGAAAAAACCTTACGCAATCATCATTATGGACGGTTACGGCATCAATCCCGATAAAACGGGAAATGCGATCGAACTCGAGGGCAGCCCCAACGTAAAGCGGTACGAGAAGGAATACCCCTCTTCGCAGCTGGGGGCGAGCGGCATGAGCGTCGGGCTTCCCGACGGGCAGATGGGCAATTCGGAAGTCGGGCATCTGAACATGGGCGCGGGGCGCATCGTGTATCAGGAACTCACAAAAATCACGAAAGAGATACAGGACGGCGATTTTTTTGAAAACGAGGCGCTTCTTGCCGCAATGAAGAGCGCCAAGGAAAAGGGCAAAAAGCTGCACATTTGGGGGCTTTTGTCCGACGGCGGCGTGCACAGCCACAACACGCACCTTTACGCGCTTTTGAAAATGTGCAAAGAGCAGGGGCTCGACAATGCGTATGTGCATTGCTTTATGGACGGCAGGGACGTATCTCCCACCTCGGGCGCGGGTTTCGTGCGCGCTTTGCAGGCGGAGATGGACAAGCTCTCTTTCGGTACGGTCGCGTCCGTCTGCGGCAGATACTATGCCATGGACAGGGATAACCGCTGGGAGCGCGTCGTAAAGGCTTACGAGATGCTCACGCTCGGCAACGGCATTCAGGCGGAAGACGCGGCGGAAGCGATCGAGGAATCGTATAAAAAGGACGTGACGGACGAATTTATCCTGCCCACCAACGTGGTGAAGGGAGGAAAGCCCGTCGCGCTCGTGGAAGAGGGCGACAGCATCATCTTCTTTAACTTCCGCCCCGACCGTGCAAGGGAGATCACCCGCGCGTTCACCGAACCCGGATTTGACGGCTTTGAAAGAAAGACGGGTTACCTTGCGCCTTTCTATGTATGCTTTACGCAGTACGACGCTACGTTCAAGCACGTCCAGGTCGCCTTCAAGCCGCAGAGCCTGAAAAATACTTTGGGCGAATATCTTGCGTCCCTCGGCAAAAAACAGCTGCGCATCGCGGAGACGGAAAAATATGCGCACGTCACCTTCTTCTTCAACGGCGGCGTGGAAGCGCCCAACCAAAACGAAGTGCGCGTGCTCATTCCTTCCCCGAAGGTGGCAACTTACGACTTGAAACCGGAAATGAGCGCTTACGAAGTGACGGACAAAGTGCTCGAACAGCTCTCCACGGGCGAATACGACGCGATGATCTTGAACTTCGCCAACTGCGACATGGTAGGGCACACGGGCGTTTTAGAGGCGGCCGAAAAGGCTGTCGCCGCGGTGGACGAGTGCGTAGATAAGGTGCTGAAAAAGATACTTTCGATGGGCGGCGGCGCGCTGCTGACCGCCGACCACGGCAATGCGGACAAGATGATCGCGGAGGACGGTTCGCCCTTCACCGCGCATACGACCAACCCCGTGCCCGTCGTGCTCGTGTGCGACGAACTGAAAGGCGTCAAACTGCGCGAAGGCGGCGTGCTTGCAGACCTTGCGCCGACGCTTCTCGATATGATGGGGCTGCCCGTACCCGCGGAAATGACGGGCAAGAGCCTGATTTTGCGATAAATCGGCGAATTTCGCAAAAATATCGCAAACATGGCGCAAAAACGGTTGAAAAATCCGCGGTTATATGGTATACTTATCGGGTATTCTGTTAAAAAGTAATTTTCGGAGTGATACAAATGCCTGACATGATGTATTTGATGTCAAACTTATTGGCACCTTTGGATAACTACAATCCTTATGCGATAGCCAGATTTATCCTTTTGCTCGTGATGCTCGTCGCGTCTGTCGTCGCGATCATCATCGTGCTCATCCAGCCCGGCAACTCTACGGGTATCGATGCGCTCGGCGGTTCGAGCGAGACCTTCTTCGGCAAAAACAAGGGCAGGTCTTTCGAGAGCAAAATGAAAAGATGGACGGTCATTTCCCTCGTCGTGCTCGCGGTGCTCGCGATCGCGTTCTACATTTTGCAGATCGGGGTGGGGGCTTGACCTCATTCATCAAAGGTATTTATGGCGGCTGTTCGCAAGGATAGCCGCCTTATTTTATTTTTCGGAGAAGTATTATGCCTGCCGTTTCGGAAATTAAGGAAAAATTTGAAAACGGAGAATTCCAATATAAAAAGACGAACGATATCTGCCGCCTTCTCGGCGTGTCTTCGCGCGCGGGCAGAGAGGCGGTGTCTGCCGTGCTTACGGAATTATTGCAGGCGGGCGATATCGTGCGCGACGAGCGCGGCAGGTTCGTTTCTCCCGAAAAGCTTTCGCTCGTCAAAGGAGTTCTGAGCGGGAACGAGCGGGGCTTTGCCTTTCTCGTCCGCGAAGGCGAAAACGATCTCTTTATCCCGCACCGCTCTCTGCACGGCGCACAGCATAAAGACACGGTGTTTGCCAGGATCCTCGGCGGCGAACGCGGCGACGAGGCGGAAGTATACAGCATTCTTTCCCGCGGGGTAAAAGAGCTGACGGGTACTTATTACAGAGAGGAGCGGGGCGGCTGCGTCCTGCCGGACGATAAAAAATATTACGACGAGATCCGTATCGTCGGCGGCAGACAGCGTGCGTTTTCGGGCGAAAAGGTGTTCATAAAGATCACCGCATGGCCCGAAGGCAGGCGGCCGGAAGGTGAGATCGCGGAAGTGCTCGGCAAGAGCGGCGATCTTTCCACCGAAGAGGACGCGCTCATCAAGACCTATTCCCTCGCGGAAGATTTTCCGCAGAAGGCGCTTTCCGAGGCGCGCAAAGTTTGCGCGGAAAAGATGCCCCTCGCGGGCAGAAGAGATCTCAGAGATGTTTTGACCATTACCATAGACGGCGAGGACGCGCGCGACTTTGACGACGCGATCAGCATAGAGCGCGCGGAAGACGGGTTTATTCTCGGCGTGCACATCGCGGACGTTTCGCACTATGTGCGCCGCGGCGGCGCGCTCGACAAGGAGGCGTATGCGCGCGGCACGAGCGTGTATTTTCCCGACCGCGTTCTTCCGATGCTGCCCGTGGAGCTTTCCAACGGACTATGCTCCCTGCGCGAAGGGGAAGACAGGCTCACCCTTTCCTGCATCATGAAAGTGGATAAAAAGGGCAGGGTGACCGATCCCGAAATTGCGCAGTCGGTCATCCGTTCGCACGGCCGCATGACGTATACGGACGTGGCGAAAATTTTGGACGGCGACGCGGTTTTGCGCGAACGGTATGCGCATCTTGTGACCATGCTCGAAGATTGCAGGGAACTCGCCGAAATTCTTATTCGAAAGCGCGAGGCGCGCGGGAGCGTCGATCTCGACGTAAAAGAGGCAAAAATAACGCTTTCGGCAGACGGCGGGATAGAAGTCTGCGAATACGAGCGCACGATGGCGCACCGCATGATAGAAGAGTTCATGATCCTCGCCAACGAAACGGTAGCTGAGTTCATGGCGGCGTACGAGCTGCCCTTCGTTTACCGCGTGCACGAAAAGCCGTCCGAAGAAAAGGCGGCGGCGTTCAAGGCGTACCTGACGGAGTTGGGCATAAAGGCTAAGTTCCGCCCCGAGAACGTGCGCCCGGGCGAATACGGCAAAATTTTGGACGGGCTGGAAGCGTCAAACGATCCCATGCGGCACGTCGTGAACCGCGTCATGCTGCGCTCCATGTCGAAGGCGAAATACAGCGCCGAAAACATCGGGCACTTCGGGCTCGCGTCCGATTGCTACTGTCACTTCACTTCGCCGATACGCAGATACCCCGACCTTCTCATCCATCGCATCATAAAACTTGTGTTGGACGCGCAGGCAGGGGAAGCGCAGCGGTTCGAAAACTTCGTCGGCAGCGCCTCGGCGAACTGTTCGGAAACGGAGCGCCGTGCGGACGACGCCGAGCGCGCCGTAGACGAACTGTATAAGGTATGGTATATGCGTTCGCACATCGGCGAAACCTTTGAGGGCGTCGTTTCGGGCGTCACGGCGTTCGCGGTGTTCGTGGAACTGCCCAACACCGTCGAGGGGCGCGTCAAGATCGAGAATCTGCCGCCCGACGACTATGTGTTCCTCGAAAAGAATTATACGCTCAAAGGGCAGCGCCATGCATTCAAGATCGGCGATGCCGTAAAAATTGTCGTTGCCGCGTGCGACATCGGCGCGAGAAAGTGCGATTTTATCCTTTCGGAAGAATAATCCCCCGAAAAGCTATCCCTTTCCGCAAAAATGTGCTATAATAAAACTCGCGCGGCGAAGGGAGTTATTATGGATTTTTCCTTGGAGAAATGGCAGCCTTCGTTTGCCGGATCGGTCACCGAGAGCGCAAACGACGCGCGCGTCGCCCGCTTTCTGCGGGATTCTTTTCCGTACCCTTATACCCGTAAGAATGCGGAAGATTTTATCGCTTTCGCGCAGGGCGAAACGGAGCGCGGCGAATATTACCGCGCGATCGTCGTCGGCGGAAAAGCCGTGGGCGGCATCGCCGTCACCCGCGGGCAAGACGTCTGCAGGAGGAGCGGCGAAATCGGCTATTGGCTTACGCCCGCCTGTTGGGGCAAGGGCATCATGACGGGTGCGGTGCGCACTGCCTGCGAAGAGGTGTTTGAAAATACGGACATCGTGCGCGTTTATGCGGAAGTTTTTGCGCCGAACGCGGCGTCCTGCCGGGTGTTGGAAAAGAACGGCTTCGCAAAAGAGGGCATAAAGAGAAAGAGCGTTTTCAAAAACGGCGCGCTTTACGACAGCATCGTGTACGCGCGCATAAAGGAATAAAAAATGAAGATCGTTGCGGTCAACAAATCCGCTTCCTTCGAATATTTCGTCGAAGAAAAATTCGAAGCGGGCATCGTGCTCGAGGGGAGCGAAGTCAAATCCATACGAAAGAGCAATTGCAATCTGAGCGATTCTTTCTGCTTTGTCCGCAAGGGCGAGGCGGTGCTCAAAAATATGCACATCGCCGTATACGACAAGAGCGGCGCGTTCAGCACCCGCGATTCCCGGCGTGACAGGAAACTGCTTCTGCATAAATCGGAGATCGCAAAGATCGTCGGCAAGGTCAACGAAAAGGGTTATACCCTCGTGCCGCTGAAAGTGTATTTTAAGGATTCTCTCGTAAAAGTGGAAGTTGCGCTCTGCCGCGGCAAGCACACTTACGACAAAAAGCAGAGCCTGAGAGAAAAGGACCTCAAGCGCGACGCGGAGCGGCGCATCAGGGAATTTACCTGAAAAAGCAAGTTCTGCTTTGCAAAAATTCAAATTTTACTTATAAGGAGATAAATATTATGGCTTACAAAAAGGATACGATCTGCGTGCAGGGGGGCTACCGCCCCAAGACGGGCGAGAGCCGCATTCCGCCCATCAGCCAAAGCACCACTTATTTTTACGAAAAGACGCAGGAAATGGCGGATCTTTTCGATCTGAAGGCGGACGGCTATTTTTATACCCGCCTTGCAAACCCCACCGTCGCGGCGTTTGAAGGGAAAGTCGCCGAGCTCGAAGGGGGCGTGGCGGGCATCGGATGTTCGTCGGGAATGGCGGCGTCCACGCTGTTGGCTTTCACCGTCTGCGGCGCGGGCGACAACATCGTTTCTTCCTCTGCGATCTACGGCGGCACCTTCAACCTGTTTGCGGTCACTTTGCCCAAACTCGGCATAGAAACCCGCTTCTTCGATCCCGACGCGCCTGCGGAAGAGATCGAAAAGCTCATCGACGATAAGACGAAGTTCATTTTTACCGAAACGATCGCCAACCCTGCCATCAAAATCCTCGACTTTGACAAAATTGCAAAGATATCCAAGAAATACGGCGTGTTGTTCGTGGTAGACAACACCCTCGCCACGCCGATCTTGTGCCGCCCGTTCGAGTGGGGGGCGAACATCGTCATTCACTCTACGAGCAAATATATGGACGGGCACGCGGCGGCGCTCGGCGGCATGATCGTAGACGGCGGCAACTTCAATTTTAAGGGCAACGCACGCTATGCGTCTTTCAACGAACCCGACGAGAGTTACCACGGGCTCGTGTATGCCGATCTGCCCGCGGCGCAGTTCGCTACCAAATGCCGCGCGCAGATGATGCGGGATATGGGCGCAATCATGAGCCCGCAGAACGCCTTTTTGAGCTGGTTAGGAGCGGATACGCTCGCGCTCCGCATGGAAAGGCACTCTTCCAATGCCAAAAAAGTGGCTGCGTACCTTTCCAAGCATCCCAAGATCGATTGGGTGTGGCACGCGTCGCTGCCCGATAACAAATACCATAAACTTGCGGAAAAATATCTGCCCGACGGGCAGGGCGGCATGCTCAGCTTCGGCATCAAGGGCGACGTTTCGCAGGCGGCGAAGTTCATGGAGGCGCTGAAACTCATCACGCAGGAAACGCACGTTGCCGATGTGCGCAGCTGCGTCCTGCATCCCGCATCCACCACGCACCGCCAGCTCACAAAAGAAGAATTGGAACAGGCGGGCGTTCCCGAAAACCTCGTGCGCCTTTCCGTCGGCATTGAAAATCCCGACGACATCATCGCCGACCTCGAACAGGCTTTGGCTCACGTTTGAGAGGAACGTATCGAAGATAACCGTGCCGCGCCATAAAAAAGGCGCGGCGGGGAAAAGAGTTTTTCGAAGTGCGTATGAAGAAAAAGCTGTTCGCGGCGGTTGCCTTGTGTATTGCGGCGCTGCTTGGCATATTGGTCTTTACCGGTTGTGCAAACAACCCGTCCGAAGTCGGAAACTGGAAACTTTCTTATTTCGGCGACGGCGAAAGCAATTATGCCGTCGGGGACGATTATCAAGGCCGAGAAGTAACGGAGAATTTGTATTCCTGTTCATTTGACGGCTCATCTTACAAAGTTTATCATAACGGCGCCGTCATCAAAGAGGGCAGTTATTCGGCCGAAAACGCGGGCAAAAATTCCGTTATGCTCGCATTGAATGACGGAAACGGGCTGCTCTATTGGAATTTAGGGACAGAAACGCAGGAAAACGGCGAAGAGAGCCTTCGTATCGTCGCAGAACTGGACGGGAAAACGATTTGTTTCATTCCCGCATAA
>CALVST010000049.1 GCA_944359365.1 uncultured Clostridia bacterium | reverse complement strand
CCGAGAACGGTGGGGAATTTGGAATACTGAAAAACTCACACGTTTCTCGGCAAGCTGATGCCTGCGAAACGTCGTGAGTTGAGGGGAAACCCGAACGGTTTTCCCCTTTTTGCGGCACTTTTAAGGGCACACAAACTATACAGTGCCGCAAATTCACCCTTTCCGTAAGCCAAAGCATTGGCAAATAGGGGTGCGCTGCGGAAAATTGCGATTTCCCTTGCGCGAATAAATATTTAAATAATCAAAAGCGCGTTTGAAAACCACGCTTTTCAAAAAGCGCACACAATTTGCCGCATACTTGCGGCTTACCGAAAAAGAGTGAATGCGAAAATTGCTATAATAGGAAAGCCCCAAAAAATTTTCGCAGAGAGAAAAACGCCGCAGAGCCGACCTTGTGTCGGCGAACGGCGGTTGTCTCTCAAAATCACGACTTTCCGCAGTGCCTTTGCACGAGGAAAGTGTGAACAAGGATTTAGGAGTTTTTATGACAAAAATCATTTTGGACGCGATGGGCGGCGATAACGCCCCCGAAGAGATCGTAAAGGGCGCGGTGCAGGCGCTGCAAACGGATAAGGACCTTAAAGTCGTACTTACGGGCGACGAGGCGAAAATTTCCGCCGTGCTTTCATCCCTTACATGCGACAAGGCGCGCTTGGAGATCGTGCACTGTACGGAAGTCATCACCAACGACGACGTGCCCACCGCCGCCATACGGCAGAAAAAAGACTCTTCCCTCGTGGTGGCGCTGAAAATGCTCAAAGAGGACGAAGAGGCAAAGGGTTTCGTTTCCGCAGGTTCCACGGGCGCGGTGCTTACGGGCGCGCTCCTTCGCGTGGGCAGGATCCGCGGCATTTCCCGTCCGGCGGTCTGTCCCGCGCTTCCCACCGCGAAAGAGGGCAGGGTATACATCATCGACGCGGGCGCGAATGCGGAGTGCAAGCCGGTAAACTTGTGCCACTTTGCCATTATGGGCACGGCGTATGCGCGCGCTTCGGGCATCAAAGAGCCGCGCGTGGGGCTCGTTACCAACGGCACGGAAGATCATAAGGGCGATCCTCTGCATCAGGAGGCGCACGAACTTCTGAAAAACCTTCCCGGCATCAACTTTGTCGGCAATGTGGAAGGGCGCGACATCATGGCGGGCGACATAGACGTCGCCGTCTGCGACGGTTTTTCGGGCAATATCGCCCTGAAAACGACGGAGGGCACTGCCGCGGCCGTCATGAAGATCATCAAAAAATATATCTCTTCTTCCTTTATGGCGAAGATCGGATACGCGCTGTTCATGCGCCCCACCTTCAAAAAGATCAAAAAGGTCATGGACTATAACAAATACGGCGGCGCGGTGCTTTTGGGTATCGAAAAGGTCGTCGTCAAGTCGCACGGTTCGAGCAAGGCGGATTCCATTTGCGCCTCCCTTTTGCAGGCGAAAGAGGCGGCGGACAACAATATCATCGGAAGCATCAAGGAAATGCTTTCGGGTATAGACCTGGAGGGGATAGGTGCTGCCGAGTCGTGACGCCGCAGAAATAGAAAACATCATAGGCTATTCCTTTCGGAACAAGGCGCTCCTTTCCGCTTGTTTTACCCATTCGTCGTATGCGAACATGCACGGGGAAAAGAGCAACGAACGCTTGGAATTTCTGGGCGATGCGGTGCTCGGTTTTTTGGTCGCGAAAAGGCTGTATCTTCGCAGCAGCGAAAACGAGGGCAGAATGACGCAGCTGCGGCAAAAACTTGTCGCGGAAAAGCCGCTCAAAGAGTGCATAGAGCGCGCGGGGCTGCATAAATACATGCTCTTTGCGGGCGGCTGCGGCGCGGCGCCGGGTGCAAAGGCGGTTTCCAGCCTGTTCGAGGCGCTCGTCGCGGGCATTTACCTCGACGGCGGCATGGACGAAGCGGAAAAATTCGTGCTCAAATACCTTGCGCCCCTCGTCGCGCAAGAGGGTAAGCAGCACAATTATAAAGGCGAATTGCAGGAGTTTTTGCAGGGGCGCGGGCTCGCCATGACGGCTTATGCCGTCGTAAAAACGGAGGGCGCCGCCCATGCGCCCCGCTTCACCGTCCGTGCGGACGGCGGCGGGATGTGCGCCTACGGCGAGGGCGGCAGCAAAGCGGAAGCGGAAAAAGCGGCTGCAAAGGCGCTTTTGGATAAGTTATTAAACGTAGCGGGGGAACACTGATTTGAATTTCAGAAAGGTCGAACTCAACGGTTTCAAGTCCTTTGCGGACAAGACGGAAATAAAATTCGATAACGGCGTCACCTGCATCGTGGGGCCGAACGGCTGCGGCAAGAGCAACGTTGCCGACTCTATCCGCTGGGTGTTCGGCGAACAGTCGGCTAAAACCATGCGCGGCTCGAACATGCAGGACGTCATTTTCGGCGGCACGCAGACGAGAAAGAGCCAGTCTTTCTGCGAGGTAACGCTCACATTCGACAATTCCACGAGGATGTTTGCCGACCTCGATTACGACGAAGTCGCCATGACGCGGCGGCTGTTCCGCAGCGGCGAGAGCGAATACCTCATCAACAAACAGCCCTGCCGCATGAAGGACATCGTGGACAGGCTGCACGCCGTGGGGCTCGGCAAAGAGGGGTATTCCATCATCGGGCAGGGCAAGATCGAGCAGATCATGAACGCAAAGCCCGAAGACAGGCGCGCCATCTTCGAAGAGGCGACGGGCATACTCGTGTTCAAATCGAGAAGGCAAGACATCGAGCGCCGCCTTTCCAATTCATATAACAACCTGAACATTTTCTTGCAGCGCATAAGCGAGGTAGAGCATATGCTCGCCCCTCTTTCGCGTCAGGCGGAAAAGACGAAGCGCTATAACGAGCTGTACGGCCAGCTGAAAACTTCCGAGATCAATCTGTACATATATAAGCACGACAACGCCGCCGACGCGCGCGCGTCCATCAACTCCATGCTCGATTCCCTGCAAGCCGCCATAGACGCGGGCAGGGAAGAAGTGGAGGGCTTGGAAGCGCAGTACGCCGAAGACAGGCGCAAGGTCAGCGAAAGCGACGCGCTTTTGCAGCAGCTCAACGAACAGATATTAAAATATACGGTCGACCTCGAAAAGAAAGAGGGCGACGTTAAAGTCATCCGCGAACGTATCGGATTTTTTAAGGAACAGCGCGAAAGCAGCGAAAATTTCATCGCGAGCAGCGGCGCGCGCATCGGTGAGATCGATAAAGAGATCTCCGAGGCGCAGCGCGCGGAAAAGGATCTGCAGACGAAAATAAAGGATTCCGAGCGCGAAATTGCCACGCTCAGCGAAGAGGTGGAAGGGTTCAACGCGAAACTTTCCGAATACGAAGAACTCACCGACCGTTCGCAGAAAAACGTGATCGACACCATCGAAAACCTTTCCGAGATCAGGCAGAACATCGGCACTCTCTCCGCCAAAAAAGAGGCGGTGGAAGAGCGCATCGCAGAGATCGCCGCGGAAGCGGAAAAGCTGAAAGAGGAAATAGCGGCGGAAAAGAAGGCGCTTGCCGAAAACAGCGACTGGCACGACGAGTTGGTCGAATACCTTTCCCGCGAAAAAGAGACGAAGGACGCGAAGGAAGAGGAGATCGCAAACCTCAACACCGAAGAGGACGCCGTATCCGAAAAACTGTTCGACGCGAACGCGCGCATCTCTTCCCTCAACGACAGGAAACGCTTTTATCTGAACGTAAAAGAGGATTTCGAAGGGTATAAATTTTCCGTCAAAAAGCTGATGAGCGACAGCCGCTCCAATCCCGACCTTGCCAAGCGCATCAAGGGTGTGATCGCCGATATCGTCAAGTGCGACGAAAAGTACGAAGTCGCCATCGAAACGGCGTTCGGCGGCGCGATGCAGAACATCGTTACGGCTACGAGCGACGACGCGCGCGCCCTCATCGAATACCTCAAACGCACCAAGGGCGGCTCGGTCACGTTCCTGCCCGTCGCGTCTTTGAAGCCGCATTACGAAACGGACTATACCCGCCGCGCGCTCAAAGAAAAGGGTGCGATAGGGCTTGCGAACGAACTTGTCCGCTACGACAAATATTACGACAACGTCATTTACAATCTCATCGGCAACACGCTGATCGCCGACAATATCGCAAACGCCAACGAGATCTCCAAAAAATACCCGCACGCGTTCCGCATCGTCACGCTGGACGGAGACATCATCTCCACATCCGGCTCGATGACGGGCGGTTCCCGCCGCGCGGACAGCGGAAATCTCCTCGCGAACGAGCGAAAGATAGAGGAAACGGCGAAGGCGATCGCCGCGGCGCAGAGCGAAGCCAAAAAGCTGGCGGCAGAGCGCGCCGCTTTGGAAGAGAAAAAGGAAAAGGCGGCAAAAGAGATGGAAACGCTGCGCGAAAGCTTTCAGGAAGCGCGCGCAAAGCGCGCCGCTCTGGAAGAAAAAGTGCAGTCCGTATCTTCGAAACTTGCGGAAAACGAGGAGGCGCTCAAAGCGCGCGAAGGCGCGCTCGCCCTTCTGTACGAGCGCATGAAGGGGATAGACAGCGAGTATTCCTCATCTTCGGAAGGGGAAGAGAAGATCACCCGCATGAAGAGCGCCGCCGACGAAGAGAGCGAAAAGCGCAAGGGCGAATACGACAAGCTCAAATCCGAACTCGGGGAGCGCAACCTTCGCCTGAACGTGCTGCACGTTTATATTGCGCAGTACCGCGCGGCGGCGGAAAACGAAAGGACGAACATCGCCCGCCTCTTGCGCGAAAAAGAGGAACTTGAAAGCAAGATAGAAGAATCGGAGGCGAACATCGGGAACATCGCCGCCACCATAACCGACCTAGAAGACATGGCGGAAAAGACGGCGCTCACTCCCGCGCAGCGCGAAGAGCTGAGTTCGTTGCGCGAACGCAAAGACAGGCTTTTGACGGATAAAGAGAGGCTGAACGCCAAGCTCGAGGGCGTCATGTCGCAGAGCCGCGCCGCGCAGGAAAAGATAGACGCCCTTTCCGAACAGCGGCACAGGCAGGAGATCGAACTGACCAAAATAGATTCCGAGCTTGAAAATTTGCAGGCGCGCATAGACGAAGAGTATCAGGAAACTTATGAAAGCTGCCTCGCCTATAAAGACGAAAACTTCGATCCCAAAGAGGGGCAGACGCTCGTCAACCGCTTGAAGCGCGAGATCAACGCGCTCGGCCCCATCAACCACAACGCATTGGAAGAGTGCGAAACGCTCTCCGCGCAGTACGAAGAAATGTGCGCCCAACGCGACGACGTGCAGAAGGGCATCGACGATACGAGCGCCGCGCTCGAAGAGCTGAAAGGCGAAATGCAAAAGCAGTTCGACGAGGGATTCAACCAGATCAACGAGAACTTCAAAAAGCTGTTCAAAGAGCTGTTCGGCGGCGGCAAGGCGGAACTCCAGATGGACTATTCGGAAACGGACGATCCGCTCTCCGCAGGGGTGGAGATCGTCGCCTGCCCTCCCGGCAAAAAGCTGACAAAAATATCCCTGCTGTCGGGCGGCGAGCGGGCGCTCACCGCGATCGCCATCCTGTTCGCCATCCTCATGCTCCGCCCGATGCCGTTCTGCGTGCTCGACGAAATAGAGGCGGCGCTCGACGAGGCGAACGTCGATAAGTTCGCACAGTTCCTGAAAAAATTCGCAAAGGAGACGCAGTTCATCGTCATCACCCACAGAAAGCCGACCATGGAAAAGGCGGACTGCCTGTTCGGCGTAACGATGGAAGAGAAGGGCGTTTCCAAGATCGTTTCCGTAAAGCTGTCGGAAGTGGAGAGCAAACTCGGCGGCGATACGGTCGTTGCATAGAACAAAAAAGACGTTGCCGCCCGTATTTTCGGGCGGCACGGTGCGTATCGGTATATTTATGAACGGGGAAAAGGCGGCAAAAAACAGGACGATAGACACCCCGCCCGAGGCGGGCGGCGGGTATCTTGCCCGGTGCGCGCGCATCGGGGCGCCTGCTTGTAAAGAAAACATAGAAAACAAGATCGCCTTCGGCGACACTTTTTGCGTCATGCCCTTACTGCCGCGCGGCTTTGCGGACCTTATCGTAGCCGATCCGCCTTACAACCTTACGAAAAACTACGGCGGCAATGTGTTTGCAAGGATGCACGACGACGAATACGAGGCGTATACCCGCCGCTGGCTTTCCCTTGCGGAGCCTTTGTTGAAGGAGGGCGGCAGTATTTACGTCTGCTGCGACTGGCGTTCCAGCCTTGCCGTGGGCAGGGTGCTCGGCGAATTTTTCGAAGTGAAGAACCGCATCACATGGCAGAGGGAAAAGGGCAGGGGAGCCAAAGCCAATTGGAAAAACGGCTTGGAAGACATTTGGTTTGCCGTCAAAGGAAAAAATTACACTTTCGATCTCGAAGCGGTCAAGGTACGAAGGCGCGTGCTTGCGCCCTACCGCGAGGGCGGCGCGCCCAAAGGCTGGCGGGAAGAGGGCGGAGAAAAATTCCGCGATACCTGCCCGTCCAATTTTTGGGACGACATCACGGTACCCTTTTGGTCTATGCCCGAAAACACGGCGCACCCCGCGCAAAAGCCGGAAAAACTGTACGCAAAGCTGATTTTGGCAAGCTCACGCACGGGCGAAACGGTGTTCGATCCCTTTGCGGGATCGGGAACGGCGGCGGTCGTCGCAAAAAAATTGGGGCGGAAGTTTTTCGGCATCGAGGCGAACGCGCAGTACTGCATATGGGCGCAGCAGCGGTTGGAACGCGCCGAGCATGACAAGCGCATCCAGGGCTATGACGGAAAGGTGTTTTACGAACGAAACACCATAATTCACGAAAAATGAGGAGGCAGACATATCACGAAAACCTCGGCGAGCTGACGCCTGCGGTTTTCCGTGATTTGAGGGCGACACCATTGCTCGCCGACATACTGTCGGCTCGACAACGGTTTCTCCGCTCTTTGCGCCCTTTTAGGGGCACACAAAGTATGCAAGGGCGCAAATTCACCCTCTTCCCGTAAGGCAAAGGATTGCCAAATAGGGGTGCGCTGCGGAAAATTGCGATTTCCCTTGCGCGAATTATTATTTAAAATAATTTAAGGCGCGTTTGAAAACCACGCTTTTCAAAAAGCGCACTCAATTTGCCGCGATGCGCGGCCTCGGGCAGGAAAGGTGAATTTGCCGCATCTATATTAGTGTAAGCCCTTAAAAAGCGGCAAAGAGGAAAAATCCGAACGCAGAGCCGTTTGTCAAAACGGCGAACGTTGGGGTTTTCCTAAAAATCACGACAAATTGCGTGCCTTTGCGCGCAATTTGTGTGAATAAGGTAGGAGTTTTTTATGGGACTTTTCGGGAAAATCATCGGAGCACTTAAAAAGACGAAGGACAACATCTCTTCCAAACTCAACGCGCTGTTCGCAAAAAACAAGCTCGGCGACGATTTTTACGACGAGTTGGAAGAAATTTTGATCTCCGCGGATATCTCCGTCACGACGGCGGAAGACATCATCGATCAGATCCGCGCCGAAGCGAAGGCGGAAAAACTCAAAGACAGAGAGTTCGTCATCGACCTATTGAAGGACGTCATCGAAGACACCCTCTGCGAAGCGGAAGTGCCCGAGATCGAATATCCCGCCGTCATCATGCTCGTCGGCGTGAACGGGGTGGGCAAAACCACGACCATCGGCAAACTTGCCAATTATTTCGTCAAACAGAAAAAGAGCGTCACCGTGGCGGCGGCGGATACCTTCCGCGCGGCGGCGGCAGACCAGCTTTCCGTCTGGGCGGACAGGGCAAAGGTGCGCATCGTAAAGCACGAAGAGGGGAGCGATCCGTCCGCGGTCGTGTTCGACGCGATCTCTTCCGCAAAGGCGAAAAAGACGGACGTCGTCATCGTGGATACGGCGGGGCGGCTGCACGTCAAGGCGAACCTGATGGAAGAGCTGAAAAAGATGGACCGCGTCGTAGAGCGCGACTATCCCGAGGCACACTTTTATAAACTGCTCGTTCTCGACGCCACGACGGGGCAGAACGCCATGTCGCAGGCGCGCATATTCGACGAGGCGGTCGACCTCGACGGCATCGTTCTGACCAAGTTGGACGGCACTGCAAAGGGCGGGTTTGTGGTATCGCTGTGCGGCGAGCTGAAAATACCCGTCATATTCGTCGGCACGGGCGAAAAGATAGACGATCTGCAGCTTTTCGACGCGGAAGAGTTCACAGAGGGCATCATCTGAGCGGAAACGCTCGACAGAAGCGTCCGATTCCGTTATAATATAGGCATGAAAGATTTGAAGTACTTACAGCTTTTCGACGCTTACGGCGCTCTTTTGACGGAGCACCAAAGGGATATCTGCGAGCTGTATTATATGTGCGACCTCTCTTTAACGGAGATCGCCGAACAAAAGGGCATATCCAAGCAGAGCGTATCCGATACGCTTGCCAAGTGCCGCGCCCTTTTGGACGGATACGAGGATAAGCTGCGCGTCGTTGCAATGACGGGGGCGCAGGAAGAGGCGAAAAGGAAATTTTCGGCGTTTGCCGAAAGGCATCCCGAATTTTCTGCCGAAATCAAAGATATCGTGTCTGTACTGAAAGGTGCGGATGCAGGCAATAAAAAGCACAAGGGGTAAATCAAAAGTGGCATTGTTTTCTTCTCTCTCCGAGAGGCTCAACCATATTTTTTCAAAACTCACCAAGCACGGAAAACTCACCGAGCTTGAAATCAAGGGCGCCATGCGCGAAGTCCGCATCGCTTTGTTGGAGGCGGACGTAAATATCTACGTCGCCAAAAAATTCATTGCGGACGTATCCGAAAAGGCGGTCGGGCAGGAAATATTGAAGAGCCTGAACCCCACGCAGCAGGTCATCAAAATCGTCAACGACGAACTGTGCGCGCTCATGGGCTCGACGAACGCGAAACTCGAAATCGCGGATAAGCCGCCCACGGTCATCATGATGTGCGGCTTGCAGGGCGCGGGCAAGACCACGCTGTGCGGCAAGCTCGCCGTACTCCTCAAAAAGCAGGGCAAAAAGCCGCTTCTGGTCGCGGGCGACATCTACCGCCCCGCCGCGATCAACCAGTTGCAGGTCGTCGGCGGCAAGGCGGGCGCGGAAGTGTTCGAAAAGGGCACGCAAAACCCCGTAAAGACGGCGAAACAGGGCATCGAATACGCCCGCTCGATGGGGTACGATACCGTCATCATCGACACGGCGGGGCGTCTGCACATAGACGACGCGCTCATGCAGGAGCTCGAAAACATCAAAAACGAGGTGCACCCGAACGAGATACTGCTCACCGTCGACTCCATGACGGGGCAGGACGCGGTAAACGTTGCCGAAACCTTCAATAAACGGCTTGACGTGACGGGCGTCATCCTCACCAAGTTAGACGGCGACACCCGCGGCGGCGCCTGCCTTTCCATCAAGGCTGTTACGGGTAAACCCATCAAGTTCATCGGCGTGGGCGAAAAGCTCACCGACCTCGAACCCTTCTATCCCGACCGCATGGCGTCGCGCAT
>CALVST010000048.1 GCA_944359365.1 uncultured Clostridia bacterium | reverse complement strand
TGTCTGTTTTTCAACTCCGTGCACACGTCCGAGAATTTTACGCCCGCATTTGCGAGCAATACGAGGGTGTGATAAAAGAGGTCGGCGCATTCGCCCACGATCTCTTCTTTGTTTGCGTTCTTCGCCGCGATGACAAGTTCCACCGCCTCTTCGCCCGTCTTTTTGGCGATCTTGTCTACGCCCTTTTCAAACAGGTACGCGGTATAACTGCCCTCTTCGGGGTTCTGCTTTCTGTCCTCAACGATGCGTTGGAGTTCCCCGAGCATCTCAGCGCCCTTTCCGCATTCCTTTACGGGCGTAAAAAAGCAGGTGTAATTGCCCGTGTGGCAGGCGGCGCCGATCTGTTCCACCTTCAAAAGCACGCAGTCTTTATCGCAGTCGAGGTATATGCCGCGCACCTTTTGCAGATGCCCGCTCTCCTCGCCCTTTTTCCACAATTTTTTGCGCGAACGGCTCCAATAGTGCGCGTAGCCCGTTTCCAGCGTCTTACGGTACGCCTCTTCGTTCATATATGCCTGCATGAGCACTTCGCCGCTCTCGAAGTCCTGCGCGATCGCGCATATCAGCCCTTCCGCATTGAATTTCAGATCTTCCATATCATATTCTCCTTACGGGGATGCCCCGCGCCGCAAGATATTCCTTTAAGTCCTTCATCTCGATCTCTCCGAAATGGAACAGCGAAGCCGCCAGCGCCGCGTCCGCTTTTCCCTCGGTGAGAACGTCTGCAAAGTCCTGCATTTTGCCCGCGCCGCCCGACGCGATGACGGGCACGTTGACCGCCTCTGCCGCGCGCCGCGTCAGTTCGATGTCGTAACCGGACTTGGTGCCGTCTTTGTCCATACTCGTCAGAAGCACTTCCCCCGCGCCGAGAGATACCGCCTTTTTTATCCATTCGATCGCGTCCAGCCCGGTATTCACCCTGCCGCCGTTGAGGTACACGTCCCACGAACCCGCAGCGTTTCTCTTTGCGTCTACCGCCAGAACGACGCACTGCGCGCCGAATTTTGCCGCCGCCTCGGTGATGAGCGAAGGATTTTTGATCGCCGCGGAATTGACGGCTATTTTATCCGCCCCTGCGGAAAGAAGTTCGCGGAAGTCGTCGGCGGAGCGTATCCCCCCGCCCACGGTGAGCGGTATGAACACCTGCTCGCTCGCGCGGTGAAGTATGTCGACCGCGGTCTTTCTTCCGTCGCTCGACGCCGTGATGTCCAGAAAGACGATCTCGTCCGCGCCGATCTTGTCGTACGCCTTGGCGATCTCTACGGGATCGCCCGCGTCCACGAGGTTTATGAAGTTTACGCCCTTTACCACCCTGCCCTTGTCGATATCCAGGCAGGGAATGATGCGTTTGGAAAGCATATGTTTTACCCGTTATACTTTTCGATCGCCGCTTTCAGGTCGATCGCGCCGCTGTAAATGGATTTGCCGAGCACCGCGCCGTACACGCCGCTCTCCTGTAAATTTTCCAGATCCGCCATGCCCGATATGCCGCCCGATGCGATGACGTTCAGCCCCGTTTCCTTTTGCAGGCGCACCGTTTCGCACACGTTCGCGCCCTGCATCGCGCCGTCCTTGGATATATCGGTGAACAGCGCGCATTCTATGCCCATCTTCTTGCATTTTTTTCCGAAAACGGCGGCGGTGACGTCTGCCGTTTCCGTCCACCCCTTCACCGCGAGCATGCCGCCCTTTGCGTCTATCCCCGCGACGATCTTATTTTTGAACTTATACACGGCGAGGGCGAACTCGTCGGGTGCGGCGACCGCCATCGTGCCGACGACCACCCTGTCCGCGCCCGCGGCAAGCCTTTTCTCGATGTCGGCGATGCGGCGAAGCCCGCCGCCGCTCTGCACCTTCACGCCGAAGCGCTTTTTGATTTCCGCAATGACGGGATCGATGCCGCTTTCGCCCGAAAACGCGCCCGAAAGGTCTACGACGTGCAGCCATTCCGCGCCCGCAGACACCCACTTTTCCGCAAACGCGAGGGGATCGCCGTAATCGGTGACGGCGTTTTTATCGCCCTTGTAAAGGCGAACCGCCCTTCCGTTCAAAATATCGATCGCAGGAAATAAGATCATCGTTGCCTCCTTATCCTATAAAATAAGTGATTGCCCGTTTTCACATCCGGCAGAAGTTTTTGAGAAGTTTCAGCCCTGCCGCGCCGCTCTTTTCGGGGTGGAACTGTACCCCGAACACGTTGCCCGCATACACCGCCGAAGGGTATTCGGCATAATATTCCGTTTTGGCGCAGGCAAATTCGTCCGCGCAGTCGGCGCGGTAACTGTGCACAAAGTAAAACCGCGTGCCCTCCTCTATGCCGTCGAACAGGGGCGTTTTCAGGTCATAGACCTCGTTCCAGCCGATCTGCGGGATCTTGCCCTGCGTGAAGCGCACAACGCTCCCCTTTACAAAGCCGAGTCCCTCCGTTTCGCCCTCTTCAAAGCTGCGTTCCAGAAGGAACTGCATGCCGAGGCAGATGCCGAGCATCTTCGTATCCTTCGCCCGCTCTTTCACATAGGCAGAGAGCCCCGCCCCGTTCATTTCCGCCATGCCCGCGGCAAACGAGCCGACGCCGGGCAGGATGAGTTTGTCGCAGCCGTCCAAAACGGCTTTGTCGCCCGAAATGACCGCCCTTTCGCCGAGATATTCGAGGGCCTTTTGCACCGAACGCAGGTTGCCCATGCCGTAATCGAGTATGCCGATCACCTTACAAAACTCCTTTGGACGAAGGCACTTTGTCGGACACGATTTTCACCGCGTCCTGTACGCACTTGGCAAACGCCTTGAAGATCGCCTCCGCCTCGTGGTGCATATTGCCGCCTTTCAACAGGTCGATATACAGGTTGACGCCCGCGTTGAAGGCGAAGGCGCGCATGAACTCTTCCACGAGTTCCGCGTCGAACTCGCCGATCTTGCCGCTCATTTTCTTTTCGAAATTAAGGAAGGGCCTGCCGCTGATGTCCAATGCCACGAGCGCGGCGCACTCGTCCATGGGGACGACGCGGTCGGCAAAGCGGGCGATGCCCTTCTTGTCGCCGAGCGCCTCTTTGAACGCCTTGCCGAGGCAGATGCCCACGTCTTCCACGCTGTGATGGAAGTCCACGTCGGTATCCCCTTCGCAGCGCACGGTGAGATCCACCCCCGAGTGCACGCCGAAAAGTTCGAGCATATGGTTGAAAAACCCGACGCCCGTATCCACCGAAACGCGCCCTTTGCCGTCCAGATCGATTTTCAGATATATTTTCGTTTCCCTCGTATCGCGGGAAATTTCCGCCGTTCTCATCCCTTATTCCTCCTTCGCGCGCACCCGCACCGCGTTCGCGTGGGCGGAAAGCCCTTCCGCTTCCGCGAGGCGGATGATGTCCGCCGCGTCCTCTCTGATCGCCCTTTCCCCGTACTTGATGACGCTCATTTTGCGCAGGAAAATGTCCTGATTGAGCACCTCGAAAAAGCGCGCCGTGCCGCCCGTGGGCAGCGTATGGTCAGGCCCCGCGAAATAGTCGCCGACGGGTTCGCTCGTCCATTTGCCCATAAACACCGCGCCCGCGTTGCGTATTTTGGGCAGAAGTTCTTCCGGATCCTCCGTTGCCAGTTCCAGGTGTTCGGGCGCGATGCGGTTGGCAAGTTCGCACGCCGCATCCAAATCCTTTACGAGGATGATGCCGCCCGAATTTTCCACCGAACAGGAAGCGATCTCCTTCCTTGCGAGCGCTTCGAGCTGTTTTTCCGTTTCCGCCTGCACCCTTCCGGCAAACGCCTCGTCGTCGGTGAGAAGGATGGCGCGGGAACGCCTGTCGTGCTCCGCCTGCGACAAAATGTCCGCCGCGACGAAGGCGGGGTTCTGCCCGCCGTCCGCGATGATGAGTATCTCGCTCGGGCCTGCGAGCATGTCGATGCCCACCTGCCCGTACACTTCCTTTTTGGCAAGGGTGACATATATATTGCCGGGGCCTGCGATGACGTCCACCTTCGGCACGCTTTCGGTGCCGTAAGCGAGCGCCGCGATCGCCTGCGCACCCCCCGCTTTGATGATCTTTTCCGCGCCGCACATATCCGCCGCCACGATCACCGCGGGATGCACTTTGCCGCCCTTTGCAGGCGTCGCCACATAAATATGCTTGACGCCCGCCGCCCTTGCGGGCAGTACGCCCATCATGACCGAGCTGAAAAGGGGCGCGGTGCCGCCGGGCACATAGATGCCCGCTCTTTCCACCGCGCGGACGGTATAGCCCGTCGTTCTGCCGTTTTCGGTGCGGATGTCCTCTTTCATCGGCGAACGGCTGTGATATGCCAAAATATTTTCCGCCGCCTTTTTCATGGAGGAGAGCAGGTCTTTGTCGATCGCCGCGTACGCGTCTTTGATTTCTTTTTCGGAAACGAACAGCGTATCTTTATTCAAAACGCTGCCGTCGAACTTTTCGCAGAAGGAAAAGAGCGCTTTATCGCCGCCGTCGCGCACGCTGCGCACGATCTCGCGGACGGAATTTGCAAGCGCTTCGTCTTCGAACCCGCCGCGCGCCAAAATTGCGGCGGCGTCCTCTGCGTTCTTGTAAATTTTCAGTTTCATCGTCATTCTCCGACGTACTTTTTCATTTCTGCGATGAGCGGCAGGATCTCCGCCGCCTTCGTCTTTAAGCTGACCTTGTTCGCCACGAGCCTTGCGGATATGTCGAACACGTCTTCCAGCACCACCAGCCCGTTCGCTCTGAGGGTGCCGCCCGACTGCACGATATCGAATATCACGTCGGAAAGCCCGGTGAGCGGCGCAAGTTCGATGGAGCCGTGCAGGGGGATGATCTCCACGTCCTCCCCGCGGGAAAAGAAGAGCTGTTTGGCGGTGTTCACATACTTCGTCGCCACGCGCAGGCGGGGCTTTTGCACCCCCTTCATTTCGGGGAATCCCGCGATGCACAGGCGGCACTTTTCGAATTTCAGATCGAGCATCTCGTAGAGATCCGCGCCCGCTTCCAAAAGCGTGTCCTTGCCGGCAACGCCGATATCCGCGATGCCGTACTCGACGTATGTGGGAACGTCCGTCGGCTTTACGAAGAAAAAGCGGAATTTTTTATCGGGCGTTTCCAGCACAAGTTTTCGCGTTTCCTCTTTGAGTATTTCCGCGCGGATGCCGCATTTGATGAAGATGTCAGCGCAGGAATCGGCGAGCCTGCCCTTTGCGAGCGCTACGTTCAGCATTTCGTTACCCCCTTTTCGGATACTGCGTACACTTCCGCATACCCTTCGGGCTTTGCGGCGTTTTCCCCCGCGAACAGGTCGCACCGCTTCCCTTCGGAAAGCAGTTTTTTATACAGGGCATACCCCGCCTTTTCGCCGCCCGCCTCGCACACGACCGCGGCGCAGGGCGCCTCTTTGACCTTTCCGCCCAAGGCGCGTAAAACGCGCCCCAACCCCACGGCAAAGCCCACCGCCGCGAGGTTTTTGCCGAACTGGGCGCAAAGCCCGTCGTAACGGCCGCCCGAAAGCACGGGCGCACCCACGCCTTCGGCAAGCCCCGTAAACACCATGCCCGAATAGTAGGCAAGGCTTTTGACCGTGCCGAGGTCGAAGGAAACGTACTTTTCCATCTTCATTTCTTTAAGGTAGGCGTAAACTTTTTTCAGATGCGCGAGCGCGCCGAGCGCGAGGGGGCTGTCGGTGAGCTTTGCAGCCTCGTCCAGAACGGAAACGCCGCCGAACAGGGACGGGAGCGCCAAAATCGCCGCCTGCGCCCTCTCGGACGCGCCGTGGTTTTTCAGCGCGATTTCGGTGTTCACCGCGTCCTTCGCGTTGATGTAACCGCGTATCTCTTCGGACGCCGCCTCGGAAAGCCCGCTGCCTTCCAGAAGCCCTTTATAGAAGCCGACGTGGCCGATGTCGATGATGAAATCTTTCAGCCCGATCTCTTCGAGGCATTCCGCGGCGAACGCCACGGCGTACGCGTCTGAAAACGCGCCCTCTTCGCCGAAGATCTCCACGCCCGCCTGCGCCACTTCCCTTTCGGAATTGCCGCCTGCGGAAAAATCGTAAATATTGGAAAAATAACACAGTTTCGCACGTTCTTTATGCAGTTTCGTGGCGGCGATGCGCGCGCAGGCGAGCGTCATGTCAGGGCGGAGGACGATGAGATTTCCGTCCTTATCCGTCATTTTGAACATTTTCGCCTGCCCCACCGCGCTCTTTATACCCGCGAAGGTGTCGTAATATTCCAGCCCCGCCGTGCGGACGGGCAAAAAGCCCGCCTCGGCAAATTTTGCGCCGAGCGCCCTCTCCGCCGCGTTCAGCGCGCGGCACTCGTCCGGCAGGACGTCGCGCACGCCCGCGGGCAGTTTGAAGTATGCCATTGTATTCTCCCGTTTTGCATATTTGTTCAATTTATGCAACGTTTTTTGCATAAATATAGGACTTGCACGCCTTTTTGTATATTTTATCACGTTTACGCGCTTTCTGTCAATCTAATGCGCGTCAGTTTAATATGACCTCTTTCAGGCTCTCGTATTTTTTGAGCGCGAAGGCGCGCAGCTGCTCGCTCCCGCCCCCCTCGAACGCCTCGTCGGAGAGCTTTTTCGCCTCGAAAATGACTTCGGGCGGATATTTCAAATTGCGTATTTCGTTGAGGAATTTCCCGCTCTGGCGGGTGCCCAAAAAGTCGCCGCCGCCGCGCATTTTCAGATCGTACTCGGCGATCTTGAACCCGTCCGAATTCTGTTTGATGACGGAAAGCCGCTCGCGCGCCTCTTCGCCGTCTGAGCCGCACAGTAAAAAGCAGTAACTTTTTTTGCTCCCGCGCCCCACCCTGCCGCGCAGTTGGTGCAGCTGCGAAAGCCCGAACCGCTCGGCGTTGTAGATGACCATGATGGTCGCGTCGGGCACGTCGATGCCCACCTCGATGACGGTGGTGGAAACGAGGCAGTCGTATTTTTTCTGTTTGAAGGCGGACATGATCTCCGCCTTTTCCTTGTCCTTCATTTTGCCGTGCAGAAGGGCGAACCGCACGCGGGGCAGGCGGTTTTTGAGTTCGTCGAAAAGTTCCGTAACGCTCATGAGCGAGCCTTCCTCGTCCCCCTCTATCTTCGGGCAGACAAAGTAGCTCTGGTTGCCCTTTTTCGCCTCCTGCCCGATGTATTCGAGCATGTCGTCGTAGCGGCGGTAAGGGATGATCGCCGTCACGATCTCCGCGCGCGCCTTGGGTTTGTCCTTAATTTCGGAAATGTCAAGGTCGCCGTAAAAGATGAGCGAGAGGGTGCGCGGGATGGGCGTGGCGCTCATGACGAGCATGTCGGCGCCTTCCCCCTTTTCGCCGAGGGCGTTGCGCTGCGCCACACCGAAGCGGTGCTGTTCGTCGCACACGCACAGTGCAAGGTCTTTGAAGATCACGTCGTTTTGGATGACGGCGTGCGTGCCGCAGGCGATGACCGCCTCGCCCGAGGCGAGTTTTTGCTTGATCTCCCTCTTCTCCTTCGTCGTCGCGGAGCCCGCGAGGAACACGCTGCCGTATTCGGGCATGACCTTTTGCACGAGGCGGAAATTCTGCTCGGCGAGCACTTCGGTCGGCGCGACGAACGCCGCCTGATACCCGCTCTTTGCCGCCATGTACAGGGCGCACAGCGCCACGGCGGTCTTGCCGCTGCCCACATCCCCCTGCAACAGGCGGTTCATGCGCGTGGGGCCTTTCAAATCCTCGAAAACGTCGTTGACCGCCTTTTTCTGCCCCTCGGTAAACTCGAAGGCAAAGCGGGAGGCGAACGTCTTCACGTCTTCGGCGGCGCAGGCGTAGCGGCGGGTGCGCGCGTCGTCTTTGCCGCCCTTGATGTATTTGAAGGCGGAAACGAGCACGAAATACTCTTCCAACGCGATGCGTTCCGCGGCTATGTCCTTTGCCGCCTCGCTCGGCGGGTTGTGGATATCGAGATACGCCTTCGAAAGGGATGAAAGCCCGTATTTTTGCACGATCTTCGGGGGAATGACCGTTTCGGGCAGGCACGCCTTTAAGGCGGAGGCGACCATGTCGCGCAAGGCGCGCTGGGTGAGCGAGCCTTTCAGCGAATACACGGGCACGATGCCTTTTAAACGGTAATTTTTGTCCAGCGGCTCGAAGGTGGGGTTGACCATGGAAACGGTGCCGTATTTGTTCTGCACCCTGCCGTAAAAGAGGTATTCCCCCTCTTTGAGTTTGTTCTTCACATAGGGCGCGTTGAACCACACGACGGAAAAGAGTTCGCCTTCCTGATCGCACCAGACCTTGATGAAATTGCGCCTGCCCGTGTACACCGTCTGCGGCGGGGAAGCCACGCGGCAGGCAACGAGCGCCATGTCGTTATGGTAGCAGGAAGAGAGCTTTACCCGGTGCGTGAGGTCGAGATAGGCGCGCGGATAAAACCGCACGAGGTCTTCGGGCGTAAATATACCCATCTTATTCAGTTCTTTGAGGCGCTTTTCGGTAACGCCCTTCAATTTACTCAGCTCCATCCAAGCTCTCCGATGCGGGAGGCAAGTTCATGACAGACCATCCGCCCCCGAAAAATCAAAAAGCGGCAGGATTGCCCGCCGCCGTAAAAATCTTTTTATTCAAGCGATACGATATAATAATAGATAGGTTGGCCGCCGTAGTGGAAATCCACGTCGCAATCGGGGAACTGCTCGGCGAGCTTGCCCGCGAGCGCCTCGGCGTCCTCTTCGGAAACGTCCTTTCCGTAATAAAGGGTGATGATCTCGTGCGTGCTGTCTTTCAGTTTTGCAACGAGCGAGAGCAGCGTTTCGTCTACCGTCGTACCCTTGGCGAGAATTTTTTTATCGTCCAGACCTATGATGTCGCCCTCTTTCAGGTGGAACCCGTTGACGGACGTGGAACGCACGGCGTAAGTGACCTGCCCCGCCTTCACGTTGTCCATGGAATGGATCATGTCCGTCTTGTTTTCCTCCGCGCTTGCCTCGGGGTTGAACGCGAGCGCCGCCGCGAAGCCCTGCGGGATGTTTTTCGTAGGAATGACGTGTATGGTGCGGTTGGAAACGAGCGCCTTTGCCTGTTCCGCCGCCAAAATGATGTTTTTGTTGTTGGGGAATACGAAAACGTGCTCGGCATTGATCTTCTGCACGGCGGCGGCGATGTCGTTCGCGCTGGGGTTCATCGTCTGCCCCCCTTCTATCACGCCGTCCACGAGAAGGTCTTTGAAAATGGCGGCAATGCCGTCGCCCGCGCAGACCGCGAGCATGCCCATCTCTTTCTTTTCCGCCTCTCTTTTGGCGCGAAGGGCGCGGTTCTGTTCGAGCATGTTTTCTATCTTCACGCGGTCAAGCTCTCCAAGTTCCACCGCGTATTGCAGCGCCTGACCGGGGTTATTGGTGTGCACATGCACTTTGACGAGCTCGAGGTCGCCGATGCAGATGACCGAATCGCCGATCGCCATCAGCTTTTCTTTGAGCTTGTCGATATCCGCGAGCGTCGTCTGTTTTTTCAAATTGATGACGAA
>CALVST010000047.1 GCA_944359365.1 uncultured Clostridia bacterium | reverse complement strand
ACGGGCAGGATCGTCTATTCGGGCGACGGCATCATAAAAATAGCGGGGCTTTCCGACGTGCAGTACAACGAATTGCTCGACGTGCGGGGCGGTTACCAAGCGCTCGCGCTCAATCTGGAGCACGACGGCGTCGGTGCCGTCCTTTTTTCGGGCGAAGACAAGGTCCGTTTCGGCGACTACGTTTATTCCACGGGAAAAACGTTGGAAATGCAGGTGGGTGAAGAGATGCTCGGCAGGATCGTCGATCCGCTCGGCCGCCCGCTCGACGGGTTGGGCGATATCCATACGGGCAAAGCGCGCCCCGTAGAATTTCCCGCGCCCGCCATCATGGACAGGGCAAAGGTAAATAAGCCTTTGCAGACGGGGATTCTCGCCATAGACAGCATGATCCCCATAGGCAGGGGACAGCGCGAACTCATCATCGGCGACAGGCAGACGGGTAAGACCGCCATCGCCGTGGATACCATACTCAACCAAAAGAACGAAAACGTCATCTGCATTTACGTTTCCATCGGGCAGAAGGCGTCGTCGCTTGCAAAAACGGTCAACGTGCTGCGTTCGGGCGGCGCCATGGGATACACCTGCGTGGTGTGCTCCACGGCGGACGATCCCGTACCCATGCAATATATTGCGCCGTACAGCGGATGCGCTCTGGCGGAATACTTCATGTATCAGGGCAAAGACGTGCTCATCGTGTACGATGATCTTTCCAAGCACGCGGTGGCGTACCGCGCTATGAGCCTTTTGCTGAAACGCCCCGCAGGGCGCGAGGCATACCCCGGCGACGTATTCTATCTGCATTCCCGCCTTTTGGAGCGCGCGGCGAAACTTTCCGACGAAAAGGGCGGCGGTTCCATAACGGCGCTTCCGATCGTGGAAACGCTCGCGGGCGATATTTCCGCTTATATCCCGACGAACGTCATATCCATTACCGACGGGCAGATCTATTTGGAAAGCGAACTGTTCAACAGCGGCGTGCGCCCCGCGGTCAATGTGGGGCTGTCCGTTTCGCGCGTGGGCGGAAGCGCGCAGAGAAAGGCGATCCGTCAGATTTCGGGGCAGCTGCGCATCAACCTTGCGCAGTACAGAGAACTCGCCATTTTTATGCAGTTCGGTTCCGATCTGGACAGCGAAACGCAGAAAACGCTCAGCCGCGGCGCAAAACTTACCGATACGCTCAAACAGCGGCAGTACCTCAACTATTCCGTGAAAGAGATGATCGTGCTGCTCGCCGTATCGCAGAGCGAGCTGATAGACGAGATCCCCGCGAAAAAGATCGGTTCCTTTAACGAAGGGCTGCTCGATTACCTGCGCATCAACAAAGCGGAACTGCTCGGCTCGATCGATCCCGACGCCGCGCTTTCCGACGAGGTGAAGGCGGACATCCTTTCCGTCGCACGGGAATATATGGATATCACGCTCGGCGGCGAAGAAGGGGGCGGTACGGATGTCTGATACCGCCGAGATCAAGCACCGCATCAAGAGTATAAGCGACACCCGCCAGATCACCAAAGCGATGGAGCTTATTTCCGTTGCAAAGATGCGCAAGGCGATGGAAAAGCAGGCGGTCAATGCGGCATATTTCAACAGCGTCCGTTCGACGATCAAGGATATCATGCGGCACAGCACCGACATCCATCACAAGTATCTCGAACACAGGCCGAACGACAGGACCGCGTACATCGTCATAGCGGGCGACAAGGGGCTTGCGGGCGCCTTCAACAACAACGTGCTGAACATGGCGTGGGAGCATATGCAGACGCGCCCCGTGCATTACGTTGTAACGATCGGGCAGATGGCGCGCGCCTTTTTTGAGCACAAGCATCAGCCCGTAGACCTCGAATTTACGCACGCCGTGACCAATCCGACGCTGCACGATGCGCGCGGCATCATGCGCGACATCCTCGACCTTTACGACAAAAACCTGATGGACGAGGTGGTCGTCGTATTTACGAGAATGTATTCCACGACCGTGCAAAAGCCCGAACTCGTGCGGCTTTTGCCCATCGTCGAAACGGATATCCCCGGCGAAGAGACCTCTTCTTTCACGGGAGATATTCTGTACGATCCTTCCCCCAGAGAGGTGCTGAACGTGCTCGTGCCGCAGTATCTCGTGGGCATGATCTATTCCGTCCTGATACACTCCTTTGCGAGCGAACACGCGGCGCGCATGCTTGCCATGTCGAATGCGAACAAGAATGCGGACGCCATGCTCGAATCGCTCAACCTCGAATACAACCGCTCCCGTCAGGACGCTATCACGACCGAGCTTTTGAATCTCGCTTCGAGCAGGTTTTCGGAAGGCGGTTAAAATACAGGTGTCAATATGGTAAATCCCGGAAAAATATATCAGATAATCGGTCCCGTCGTGGACGTATATTTTGAAGGCACGCTTCCGCCCGTTTACGAAAAACTCGTCGTGGAAGGGCATGACGTTTCGCTCGAAGTGCTCGCGCACATGAAGCGGGGCGTTGTCCGCTGCATCTCCATGAACGCGACGGAAGGGCTTTCCCGCGGGCTGACCGTCCTCGATACGGGCGCGCAGATCAGCGTTCCCGTGGGCGAAGAAGTGCTCGGAAGAGTCATGAACGTCCTCGGCGAGCCGATAGACAATAAGGGCGAAATAAAATCGGAAACGCGTTGGAACATCCACCGCAAACCTCCCGCATTTTATGACCAAAGCCCTTCGACGGAAGTTTTTGAAACGGGCATCAAAGTCATCGACCTGATCGCCCCGTACAGCAAGGGCGGCAAAATAGGGCTGTTCGGCGGCGCGGGCGTGGGCAAAACGGTGCTCATCATGGAGCTTATCCATAACATATCGAAAGAGCACGGCGGCTATTCCATTTTTACGGGCGTCGGCGAGCGTTCGCGCGAAGGGAACGACATGATCGCGGATATGGAAGAGTCGGGCGTCATCAAAAATACGGCGCTCGTTTACGGGCAGATGAACGAACCGCCCGGAAGCCGTATGCGCACCGCCTTTACGGGGCTGACCATCGCCGAATATTTCCGCGACATAAAGCGGCAGGACGTGCTTTTGTTCATCGACAATATTTACCGTTATATCCAGGCGGGCAGCGAAGTTTCCGCACTGCTCGGAAGGATGCCTTCGGCCGTCGGCTATCAGCCTACGCTCGCGACGGAAATGGGCGTTTTGGAGGAGCGCATCGCATCCACCCGCAGGGGATCCATTACCTCCATTCAGGCGGTCTACGTCCCTGCGGACGACATCACCGATCCCGCGCCGGCGGCGATCTTCTCCCATCTGGACGCGACGACTGTGCTCTCGCGCAAGGTGGTGGAAACGGGTATTTATCCCGCCGTCGATCCGCTCGAATCCAATTCGCGCATACTCGATCCGCAGATCGTAGGATACGAGCATTACGATGTGGCGAACCGCGTCATCGCAACTTTGCAGCGGTATAAGGAATTGCAGGACATCATCGCCATTCTTGGTATGGAAGAGCTTTCCGAAGAGGATAAGCAGGCGGTGTTCCGCGCGAGGAAGATACAGAAATTTATGTCGCAGCCCTTCTTCGTATCCAAAATATATACGGGGCTGGAAGGGCGCTATGTGCCTTTGCAGGCGACGATAGAGAGCTTTAAGACCATACTTTCGGGCGAGGTGGACGACCTTCCCGAAAACGCCTTTTTCAACGTCGGCGATATCGACGAGGCGAAGAAAAAGGCAAAGACCATGCGTTCGGACGCATGACGGCGCAATAAAGCGAAAGATCGCGGGAGGGCGGAATGAATAAATTTAATCTTGAGATCATCACGCCCGAAAAGGTGTTTTTCAGCGGCGAAGCGGAGAGCGTGAACATCCCTTCCATCGGCGGGGCGTGCACGATCATGGCGGGGCACCAGCCGATGGTGTTCGCGACGGAGCCGGGCACGATCAGCATCACTGCGGACGGGGCGACGCGCGAAGCGTTCATGAGCGAAGGGTTCATCGAAGTGCGCCCCGATAAGACCATCGTCTTTTCTGAGGCGGTGGAGTGGCCGGAAGACATCGACGAGCGCCGCGCGCAAGCGGCGAAAGAGCGCGCCGAGGAAATGGTGCGCCGCAACCGCAGTGCCGCGGAGTATCAGCTCAACCGCCTCGCGTTGCAGCGCGCGTTCGCGCGGCTGCGCGTCAAACGGGGCAGAAAAGAATAGGATAAAAAACAAAACGGGCGCCGAATTTTCGGCGCCCGTTTTTTCTTGTCCGCGTTGCAATTTACAAAAGCAAGCCCGAAGGCATGCCCGCAAAAGTTATTTTTTATAAATGTTTCCGCCGTTGCAGTCTATGGCGACCACGCAGGGGAAATCTTCTATTTCGAAACGGTACACCGCCTCGCTCAAAAGGTCTTCAAAGGCGACGAGCTCGCTCTTTTTTACGGCGTTGCCGTACAGCGCGCCCGCACCGCCGATCGCCGCAAAGTACACGGCATGGTTCTTCACGATCGAGCGTTCCACTTCGCCGCTGCGCTCGCCCTTGCCGATCATGCCCTTTAACCCTAAGTCTAAAAGGCGGGGCGCGAAGGCGTCCATGCGCGCGCTCGTGGTGGGGCCGCAGCTGCCGCACGCCTTTCCTGCGGGCGCGGGGCAGGGGCCTGCATAATATATGGTTTCGCCCTTAAAATCGAAGGGCAGTTTTTCGCCCCTGTCGAGATATTCGCAGATGCGCTTGTGCGCGCAGTCTCTGCCCGTCAGGATGGTGCCCGAAAGCAGTACGCCCTCGCCCGCTTTCAATCCGCTTATTTCCTCTTCCGTAAGGGGAAGTCTGATTTTTTTCATTTGCTTTCGCCCCGCATCGATGATTTATTTTCCGCAAGAAACGCTTTTATTTCTTTCTTTACTTTTTCAAGATCGCCGTCGCACAAGAGCGGCATGACGTTTGCAAGTTCTTCGGGAGAAAGATCCCACCATTTGAATTCGAGCAAAAGTTCTATCAGCTCGTCGTCGAACCGCTTTTTGATGAATCGGGCAGGGTTGCCGCCGACCACGCTGTACGGCGCGACGTCCTTCGTTACGACCGACTCCGCCGCCACGATGGCGCCGTCGCCTATCTTCACGCCCGGCATTACGACGCAGTTTCTGCCGAACCACACGTCGTTGCCGATCACGGTATCGCCCTTGTGCGGCAGCTGCGAAAGGTGCGCCGGCGTAATTTCCGCCCACGTTTCGCTCATGATGTTGAACGGGTAAGTGGTCGCGCTGCAAAGCCTGTGGTTCGCCGCGCCCATGATGAACTGCGTGCCGCTCGCGATCTGACAGAATTTGCCGATGATGAGTTTGTCGCCGAAAATCGGGTAATTGAAAAGCACGTTGTTGCGCTCAAAACCCGTCGGATCCTTTTCGTCGTCGTAATAAGTGTAGTCGCCCACGATGATGTTGGGCGCTTTTATAACGTTTTTGATAAAACAGCTCGTCTTAAACTCGTTGGGGAAAATCTGATCCGGATCGGGGTATTTAAACTGTTTTTTCAAAAAATCACCTTCTTTTGAAGTACTGTGCGCGATGTAACGCTCAGATGATCGCCTTTGCGCAGCGGACGCAGTGGCACTGTATGTTGATCGCCACGGGCAGCCCCGCGATGTGCGTGGGGGCAAGCTCGCAGGAAACGCCGATGGCGGTCGTCTTTCCGCCGAAGCCCTGCGGGCCGATGCCGAGTGCGTTGATCCTTTCCAAAGCCGTTTGCTCTATTTCGGCTACGTCTTTGCGCGGGTTGTGCGAGCCTACTTCGCGCGTGAGCGCCTTTTTTGCGAGAAAGGTGCAGGTATCGAAGGTACCGCCTATGCCTACGCCCACATATACGGGCGGGCAGGGCTTGCTCCCCGCGAGCGCCACCGTTTCCACGATCGCGTCTATCACGCCGCTTACGCCCTTGGCAGGCGTGAGCATATACACGCGCGACATATTTTCGCTGCCGAATCCCTTCGGCAGGAAGGTGAGCGAAATTTTGTCGCCCGCGACGATCTCCGTGTGTACGGCGGCGGGGGTGTTGTCCGCGGTGTTGACGCGCGTCAAGGGATCGCAGATGCTTTTGCGGAAATAAAAGTCTTCATACGCCCTGCGAACGCCGTCGTTTACGGCGTCGCCGAAAAGTTTGCCCTCGATGTGCGCGGCCTGCCCGATCTCGGCAAGGATGACGGCGTAACCCGTATCCTGACAGACCGCCATGTTCTCCTTTGCCGCAACTTCCGCGTTTTGCAGTACGGCGGAAAGGGCGAACTTCGCGCTCTCTTCCGTTTCCCGCTCCGCCGCCCGTTCGAGTGCGGCTTTGCAGGAGGGGATAAGGCTGAGGCACGCCTGCTTTGCAAGGGCGTACACTGTATTTTCGATCTCTTCGGAATGTATGATCCTCATTTTTACCTCTTCGGCGGCGAGCGTTGCGCTTCCGCCGTCCTCTTTTATTATAGCAGAAAATTTCGAAAAGTGAAAGATTTTTATTTACATAAAGGGGATTTTTCGATATAATATTTGGCATGGAACACGAAAACAAAGAGCCTTTGGAAGGCGGTACGCAAGAGAATAAGTGGCTCAGATACCCTCGCAAAGCGATGAGCGGCATCGTTTATTCCGCGGCGATCGTGCTGATGCTCGTTTTCAGCCTGCTGTTCTCTTTTACCCTCTCCGCCGTCATTTCCGCAACGGGCACGGAATTGGAAATATTGCAGGAGCAGGATTGGTACAAATACCTTTCCTACGGGCTGTATCAGATCGCCTATATAGCGGTCGTGTTGCTGTTTGCCTGCCTCTATAAGCAAAAGCCGCGCGAATTCGGATACCGAAAGACGCATCCGAAATATTTTCTCGTCGCGGCGCTGCTGGCGTTCGGGTTGTTGTTCAGCCTGAATTGGGTGAACGGGCTGTTCATACGGCTTTTGGAACTAATCGGCTATGCCGCGCCCGCCTCTTCGCTGCCCTCCCTCGAAGGGGGCGGCATCGTCGGCGTGCTCATCGTCGTGGCGCTGCTGCCCGCGATCCTCGAAGAAACGATCTTCCGCGGCATCATTCTCGACGGCATCAAGGATATCGGAACGGTCGCCGCGTGCCTGTTGGGCGGGCTTTTGTTTTCGATATTTCATCAAAACCCTGCGCAGACGGTCTATCAGTTTATCTGCGGGGCGGTATTTACGCTCGTTACCATCCGCGCCGATTCCGTATTGCCCGCCGTGTTTATGCATTTTGCGAACAATGCGGTCATTATTTTCGACGCGAAGTACGGCTTTTTGACCAATATGAGCGGGGGCGCGTATATTGCGGTGTGCGTCGTTTCGGGGGCGGCGCTGCTCGGCACGCTCGCGTACCTCATCTTTTTCGATAAAAAGACTGACCGCAAAAAGGAAGGGGCGATCAAACCGTTTATCCTTTCGGCGCTCGTCGGCATCGTCGCTTCGGGCGTAATGTGGATATCCGCCCTCGTTACGGGCATTGCGGGGTAACCGATGCAGAAAATAAACATCGTATGCGTCGGCAAGTTGAAGGAAAAATTTTTTTCTGACGCGGTAGCGGAATATTTAAAACGGCTTTCCCGCTTTGCGTCGGTGGCGGTGCGCGAACTTCCCGAGCGGCGCACGCTGAAAGAAGAGGCGGAGAGCATACGCAAAGAGATGCGCGGCGCGTGCGTCGTGCTCGCTGTGGAGGGTAAAAAACTTTCCAGCGAAGCGTTTGCGGAAAAAATGAAGTGCTTTGCCGACGCCGGCAGGGAAGTAACCTTCGTCATCGGCTCCTCCTGCGGGCTGGACGAGAGCGTGAAGGAACGGGCGGATCTGTTGCTTTCTTTTTCCGACATGACTTTCCCGCATCAGCTCATGCGCGTTATCCTGTGCGAACAGATCTACCGCGCCTTTATGATCAACGGCGGCGGAGAGTATCATAAGTAAACAGGGTTCGCGGAAAACAACAAATTGTTTTTCCGTGCGTTGTTTCTGCCGCAAGGCGCGGAAACAAAAGCCTTCCTTTTGCCGTATAATACAATATGGATGCGGTCGAAAAGGTGTATCGCTTTTACGAAAGCAGCCGGTGCGAAAAATTCGTGTACGGCAAAAGCGCGCGGGGGCTGCCCCTCGTCGGCTTTTTTATCGGCAGGCGGGAATATCCCGTCATGCTCTTTCAATACGCCATACACGCAAGGGAGTGGATCACGGCTCTGCTCGCCCTCGAACACATAGAGAGGGGGCTTTCCCGCGGCGGCGCGTATATTCTGCCCCTTACCAATCCCGACGGCGCCGCGCTTTCTTTGCGCAAAGAGGGTTTTGCGCTTTGGAAGGCGAATGCGGACGGGACAGACCTGAACGTCAATTTTCCCGCGCTTTGGGGTACGGGCAAGGCGAACGTGTTTTCGCCCGCGCCCGAAAATTATGTGGGCAGGGCTCCGCTTTCGGAACCGGAATCGCGCGCGCTTGCCCGCTTCACGCGCGCCGTTTCCCCCGACGCCACGGTAAGCTATCATACGAAGGGCGGCGAAATATATTGGGAATTCGGGCAGACGGGCGGGGCGCTTTTGCGCGACGAAAAACTCGCCGCGGCACTTGCGGACGAAACGGGCTATACGGCGAAGACCATTTCGGGCAGTGCGGGCGGCTATAAAGATTGGTGCATACGGGCGCTGCATATTCCCGCTTTTACGATAGAGGCGGGCAGCGACGCGCTTTCGCATCCGTTGGGGGAGGCGTGCCTTCCCGATATTTTGCGTGAAAATATCGGCGTGCCCGAGCGGCTCGCCGAGGAGCTTGACGAATGGAAGACAAAGTAAAATTTATGCGCGCGGCGATCGCGCGGGCGAAAAAAGGGCAAAAGCAGGGCGAGGTGCCCGTCGGCGCGGTGGTAGTTGCGGAAGGGAAAGTCATCTCTTCGGGCTATAACCGCAGAACAAAGACGCAGACGGCGATCTCGCACGCGGAGATCTATGCGATAGACCGCGCCTGCAAAAAGCTCGGCAGCTGGCGCATTCCCGAATGCGACCTGTACGTCACCCTCGAACCCTGCCCGATGTGCATGGGCGCGGCGCTCAACGCGCGCATCCGAAAAATATATTTCGGCGCATACGAACAGAAAGGGCGCTCGATGACCAAAGAGCTTGCCGAAAGCAACCTGCTCAACCACACGGTGGAAGTGGAGGGCGGCGTGCTCGAAGAGGAGTGCTCGGCGCTTTTGAGCGGTTTTTTCCGCGAAATGCGCGGACGGACAAAAACGGAAAAGGAGTAATATTTCCGCGCCGGCTGCAGGGCGCGGAAATTTTTATTTCAAAATTCGCGCGGCGGTGCGTATTTGGTTGACGGACGGGCGCAAAAAACGTAAAATAAATATAGGCTCTTTTCCTGCGAGGAAAATCGCGGAGAGTCGCGCCCCGAAAGGTGAACGTTTCGGGGGCTATGGGGGAGCGGCAAAACAAAAAAGTTTTGCGCGGCTTTTACAACGGAAAAGCCGTTATCTGTATCTGTCAAAAAAGGTGCGCACGCGTTCGGCGGGGCGCGCCGTATGTATAGCGTTTTTCGGAGGTACACATGATAACACACGGCAACGAGATCAAGATCTTTGCGGGCAATTCCAACCGCCCCTTGGCGGAGGCGATCGCGAAGAAACTGAACACCGAGCTCGGCGGGGCGGAAGTCGGCAGGTTTTCCGACGGCGAAACGGCGGTCCATATCGATGAAACCGTCCGCGGCAGGGATCTGTTTATTATTCAGTCCACGTCCGCGCCCGTCAACGACAATCTGATGGAACTTCTTATCCTCATCGACGCAGCCCGCCGCGCGAGCGCGGGGCGCATCACGGCGGTCATGCCCTATTTCGGCTATGCCCGTCAGGACAGGAAGGCGCGTTCGCGCGATCCCATCACGGCAAAGCTCGTTGCCGACCTTATCACCGCGGCAGGGGCGGATAGAGTTCTCACCATGGACCTGCACGCCGCTCAGATACAGGGATTTTTCAATATCCCGCTCGATCACCTGCTCGGCGGACCTACGTTATATAACTATTTCAAGTCGAAAAAGATCGTAGACGAAAACTTCGTCGTCGTGTCGCCCGATATCGGTTCGGTCACCCGCGCGCGCAACGTCGCCATGAAGCTCAACTGCCAGATGGCAATCATCGACAAGCGCCGCCCCAAAGCGAACGTGATGGAAGTCATGAACATCATCGGCGACATCGAGGGCAAAAAATGCCTGATGAT
>CALVST010000046.1 GCA_944359365.1 uncultured Clostridia bacterium | reverse complement strand
GTTAGCCCTAATACTACCAGCGGCGCGCAAGCCGCGCTTATGACGACCTGGCAGTCATGCGATTGTTACTTGCCGCCCGTTAACGGGCCTTTCCTGTGCTTAACTTTCTTCTCCTATGCCTTTGCTCCTCTTTTTTGTTCCTTATTCTATTTTTCCCGTTTGCTTTCTATCATTGCTTTTTCTTCTCTTTTTGCCTTTTTGCTTATTCCCTTTTCTTTTGCTCGTTTTTTGTTCATCGGCAAAGCCTCTCTTGAACCCGCGGACTATCCGCGCGTTTTCTTATACAAAAAACAGGGAAGCCTCAAAAAAAGACTTCCCTGTCCTTTTTTTATTTTGCAAGGCTGTTCTCGCCTTAAAAATCGTCGTCCTCGTCCTCTTCGTCGTCTTCCTCTTCGTCCTCGTCGTCATAATCGCCGAGGTCGTCCAACGCGATGTCGTCATCGTCGTCCGCAGAAGCCGTATCTTCGTATTCTTCCTCTTCGTCGAAGTCGTCTTCGAACTCTCCGTCGAAATCTTCCCCGATATCGATGGGCGGTTCCTCTTCGTCGAGCATATCCGTATCTTCATCGAGGTAATTGCGCCATTCTTCGTCCTTATCGGGATCGATGTCGGCATCCTCTTCATATTCGCTGTTCTTTTTGCATTCGTCGCACATTTTTTCGCCGAAACGCATATAGTTGACGCCGCAGACGGGGCAAATCTCCGTCTTTTCCATATCTTCCTCTTCGTCGAGGTCGGCAAATTTCAGCTTTGCACCCTGCATTTCCGCAAGGCATACGTCGCAGTACTCCTGCTTATCAGGATCGATATAATTGAGATCGCATCTGGGGCATTTGATATATTTCGTCATACAGGACTTTTCCTCCCTATCCCGTTACAATACAATAATATTGGCACGGAGAATACTATGTGCATTTTTTCGGAAAAATGCGCCCTTTTTTCCTTCTTTTTTTCATCGATAGATTATACATAGTTTTACTACGTTTGTAAAGGATTTTTGCAAATGATTTTTCGGTTTTTTTATTTTTTACCTCTTTTTTACAATTTCCGCAAAAAACGCGCCCCTGCCGCGCCGATACTTTTTTTACAAAAAAAGCGGGGCGGCAAAACCGCCCCGCAAAAAGTTGCATTATTTGCGCGCCCTCTTCTTCTTGCGTATAAGAATAAAGGTTACCACGCCTCCCGCGATGAGCACCGCGCCGATCGGCACGAACAGCGCCGCCCACTGCCATGTCCAGCCGCCGTCGTCTGTCGTTTCTTCCGTCGTTTCTTCCGTGTCAATGAGGTCATTGATCAGGCTTTCCGCCACGGTATCCGCGTCGTCGTCAGACATTCTGCCGAGCAGATTGAAATAATAATCGCGGTAATTCCAGCTTTCTGTGTCGTTTTTCAGGATGCTCGCATCGAAAGCATTGTTTTCGTATACGGTGCAGTTCACGAAAGCGTTGAAAACTGCCTTGTCTTCGTCGGTGAAGTTTTCGGAATACTCTTCGTTATCCAGGATCTCCCCGTCGCGCGTGTAATAATAGTAATTCGCCGCGTTGCCCGCATCGGCATACGTTTCGGAAATGTCGGCAAGCACTTCCTGCACGTCTTCGTATTTGTCGTTCAGCTCTTTCAGCGCCTGATTGCTTTCGGGGTTCTTCATGACGAACACATACGTTTCGGCATAGCTGCCCGCATTCGCAAAGAAGAGATAGCCGTGCACGATCTCGGGCACATACCAGCTCGAACTGTGCGTGATGTCGAGATAGCGCGTTGCGGTAAATTCAAGGTCCTTATTCAGGTTCTGCTGCAAATAATCGTCCTGCGTGCCCTTGTAATTTACTCTGTAAATGCCGTTGTCTGACTGCGTGAAGTAGAGATACTCGCCGTCCGTATACTGAAGCGTCGCGCTCGTCGTGTCCGAAGAACTGTCCGAACTGTCGTCGGAGCTGTCGTCGGAGCTGCCGCCCGTAAGGGAACGCGCGATGTATACGGTTTCCCCTTTATACGACGCCGCGTTTTCGTCCACTTTGACGCGCACGATGCTCGAGCCGCTCGCATAAATATAGTACTGAGCGCCGTCCGCTTCGTAGAAGATCGCGGACGAGGAAGCCTCGGTCGTGCCGATGGCGATGCGCACGTTGATGTCGCCCGCGGCGTTTGGCGTATTGTTGGCGTTGCCCGTAACGGAATTCCATGTATCCGCCTCGATCGCGGCGTCGAGCTGCGCGACGGGCAGACGGTACAGGATATTCGCGGAATGTTCGCTGTTCGTGTAATACAGCCCGCCGTTCGTGTATTTGACGAGGGTATAGGTAACGCCCGAGGCGTCCGCATAATAAGAATCGGTCGCCTGCGTGCCCTCTACGTCGTGGTTGAAAGGCGTTGCCTGGTTTGCCCTGCCGATGCCGTCGAGAACGAGCGTGCCGAGGTTGGTGTATTCGAGCACGTTGCCCGTATCTTTATCGGTATAATTTTGGGAAAGATCCATCTCGTAAGGGCTTTCCGTTGCGAAAGCGCTCACGCGGTAAACCTGCTGATAGCTTTCCGTTGCAGGATTCGATTCGCTGTACCCGTAATTCTTGTAGACCTGCATCGTATAATATATATCGGGATCGGTCTTGTCGTCGCTGTTGAGCACATAGCTCTGATAGCCAGCCACGAGGGTGGTGTTTACGCCCGTTGCGGTGTTGTAGGAATGTATTTCGGTATTCGCCGAATCCACATAAAGCAGATAAACGGTGCCGTTTTCATCCTGCACATAGCGGAAAACGGTGGCGTTGTCGCTCATGCGGACGTAATAACCGCTCATCGTGGAAGAGCCGTCCAAAGCGGAGCTCTTGAAGTCGATATACGAATTTTCCACGTCGCCTTCGGGGTTGCGCGCCGTCGTAGGAGATGCGTAATACACCCTGTCGCCGTAGATATAAAAACCGGATGTGAAATCCTGCGAAACGATCAGCTGCGGAACGACCGTCTGTACTTCGGCATAGTTGCCCGCGTCGAGGTCCGTCTTGGCGATGCGCATGAGCGAGCCTTTTACGGGCGAACCGTAAGTGTTGTCCGCCGAGTAGCTCTCTACACCGTTTATAAAGTAGACGTAATCGCCCGTTTCCACGACGAAACCGCCGTTGGATGCGACGCTTTCGGTAGAAGTGTCGGGCGTCAACGGCTCGGAAGAATAGTCGCCGCCGCACGCCGCAAACAGCGCGACAGCCGCAACGAGCGCTATGAGCGCCATGAGTATTTTTCTGCCTTTTTTCAGCATAAAAGAATAAACTCCTTTATAAGCCTTATTCCGCGGGAAACATGCCCCGCGCAAAGCGCGGTCCCCTTGCGTTCCCGCCATTATATACGATACTGTTTTATTATACACCAAAACAGCCGACAGTGCAAACAAAAAAAATTAAAATACGATGAAAATTTAACGAATCTGCGCCCTTTTGCCCTTTTTTCGGCGAAAGCCGCGAAACGCGGCGGATCGGGCGCAAAATTTTGCGCGAGGTGAAAAGGCAAAATGGAAAAATTCGGTATATTCAATCTGATCTCCGCGCTCACGTCGTTCATGGGCGGACAGACGGATACGGAGAGTAACCCGCCCGAACAGCAGGCAGACGGCGCACGCGCGCAAGGTTCGGAACCCGCGCATCCGCAGGGAGGCATTTTCACCGCCGAACAGCGGGCGGCGCGCTGTACACAGATACTCGAACGGCACGAGCGCATCTCCCGCGGGATAGACAAAAAGAATAAAATATAGCCGGCCTCCGCGGAGCAGAGCGCGGGCTCTTGCAAAAACGCCCGTTATTTGCAACTTCGGCGCCGCTTTTGCAAAGGGACAAGCCTCTCTATTCAAAACGCCGCGCACGAATGCGCGGCGTTTTCGCCTGTCCGTTTTTTCAAAAAAATTATCTCTTCGAGAACTGAGGAGCGCGGCGGGCCTTTTTCAAGCCGTACTTCTTTCTTTCCTTGCTTCTCGGATCTCTCGTGAGGAAGCCCTCTTTTTTGAGCGCGGGGCGAAGCTCCGGCTGCGCCTGAATGAGCGCGCGGGCGATGCCGTGACGGATCGCGCCCGCCTGCCCGGTATAGCCGCCGCCGCAGACGTTTACGACGATGTCGTAAGCAGCTTCGGTCTGCGTGAGAACGATGGGCTGTTTGACGATGTATTGCAGCGTGCCCTGCGGGAAATAATCTTCGAGGGCGCGGTCATTGATGACGATGTTGCCCGAACCTGCGGGTATGAGGCGAACGCGGGCGATCGCTTTTTTTCTTCTGCCCGTTCCCCAGAACTGCAGCTTCTTTTTCAAATTTGCTTTTGCCATAGTCTCACCTCATTAAAACAATTTGAGTTCTTCGGGCTTTTGCGCCTCGTGGTTGTGCTCGCCGCCCTTGTAAACCCTGAGCTTTTTGATCATTTTTCTGCCCAAAGAGTTCTTGGGAAGCATTCCGCGCACCGCCTCGTAGACGGCAACGTCGCTCTTTTCCGCCATCATTTTGCGGTAAGCGACCTCTTTCAGCCCGCCGATGTAGCCGGTGTGATACCTGTAAAATTTGTCGTCGAGCTTTTTCCCCGTGAGGACAGCCTTATCGCTGTTGATGACGATGACGAAATCGCCCGCGTCGACATTGGGAGTATAAGTAGGTTTATTTTTGCCGCGCAGGATGGCCGCGACTTTGGAAGCAAGCCTGCCCAAAGGAACGCCCGCCGCGTCTACAACATACCACTTTCTCTCTACCGTCTGGGCGTTTGCCATGTAGGTCTTCATGATGTTGTTTCTCCTTGTATTTTTATGCATGAACGGGCGTACCATAGACGCCTTCCGTTGTTTACTCAATAAATTTTATCTTATATGCAAAATACTGTCAAGCGGTTTTGCTCGCGCTTTTGCGGATTTTTTAATTTTTTTTGAAAATTTTATAAATACTCTTTCGACGGATAAAAATATGCGGCGGACACTTTCGCGCCCGCCGCCTGCTTTTACCGCCTCATTATATTAAACCGCTCATATCGATCGCCGAATAATCGGGAATGGCCCCGTTCAACGCATATTTCACAAAATATGTCTGCGCCGTGTCGCCCGCGGACACGGTCACGGCATACAGTACTCCGTTCTCGTTCGATACGTTATAAGCCGTAAATACAGACAACGCGCCGCTTTCAGGCACGGCGACATCGGAAGCTATGGTGTTGCCGTAATAATCTTTGACGGAAAATGCGGTATCGCTTTCTTTTACTTTATAGAACGTGCCGCTTGCGCTGATACTGTCGCCGTCGAACAACGCAAGTTCCGTTGCCGTACTCGTCGCCTTGTCGTATACAAAATACTTTCGCGTAACCGCAGCATCTGCCGATTCGCTCAGCGTACTGTAATAAATTTTATTGCCGGTCACTCGGATGATCGTGCTGTTTTCGGGCGCTTCATAGAACGTATTGAAATCTGCGTCGTACAGTTTTCCCTCTGTTTCATCGATAAAATACCCTTCCCCGAACCACTCGACTTTCGTGAACGGATTCAACGACGCGATACGGTTCCCGTTTTTATCAAAGTAAACCGCCTCCGTTCCGTTCGTTACCAAGAAAAAGTCTTCCTCGGGCATAACCATGATCGCCCCGGAGAGCAACCCCTGTACATCCGTATACACCTTTCCGTCGGCGCCGTATGTCTGCATATAAGGAATGGACGAAAGCGTCTTGCCGTCCAAAATTTTTTGCACTGAAAGCAACGCATAGGCATTCGGATTCAGAGAGCCCCGATCCGCCGATTGCTGATTCGAACCCGGCCTTACGACGACGTTAAAGTCCCCGATCTCTCCCCATTCGCCGCTGATGACGTCGAAATAATAGGTCTTCAGATCGTACTTGGTCCCGTTTTGGAAATAATCGTAATCGGAAACGTCGTCCGGCAACGCCAAACTGCCCTGCATGAACAGCCTGTTGCCGACCTGCCAATACGCTTCGGCATCGCTTATATCGAGCTGAATATTGGCGAGCGCCCCGTATAAGCTCGTAGCGCGCACATAATTTCCGTTCAGATCGAATATGCCGAAAAACAGCTCGTTCGATATCACTATGTAATTGTCGCCCATACGGACGGCATTCGCCAGCGTCGCAACGGGCCGAACGCTCGGCTCGCCGTAATAGACCTCGCCGTCCACGCCTTTATAGATGACCTTCCCGTCCGCAAGCCGTGCAATGCCGTCGTCGTCGAACATGATGGATTCGTCCTGCGTGATCGTTTGCCCCTTTTCCGTCCCGTTATAGAAGGTATAGGTGTAGCTTACGGTAATATCGGGGTATTCGCCCGACGTGACGCTCGTCTGCGTATAGTAGAAACCTTTTCCGTCATACCCCTCAGGCGTGTTGAATTTGGAATCGGTCGAAGTTACGAGCGTATCCGTCGAAATGTCGTACAGCGCATAAGTATATGCTGTGCCCTGTCCTCCGCTTGCCGGCTCGGTTTTTTGGGCGACGATTATCCCTCCGTCATCTATACGGCTCGCCGTATAGCCGTCGAGCTTGGAAATCCTTTCGGCCGAAACAAAATCCCCCTTGCCGTAAGGCGCCATAAGTCCGGCGGCGGGACCGGGTTTCGCGCAGCCGCTCGCACCAAAGGCGAACGCCCCGCCAACGCGACACACGCCAAACTTGTGATAAAAGTTTTTCTTTTCATGTCCTCTCCTCCAATGTTTGATAATATTATTATATTATACTTGCCGAACTTTGTCAATAATTTTAACAAAAATACTTGAGTTATCGTTTATTTACGACTATTTATCATACCGCTCGCCGCATTCTCCGGCTGGCAGACGCGCAACGTTTGCCGTTCCGTTTTTTACGGCATCTTTTACTTGCCCCGAATTGCGTCCACCGGTTTCAATTTGGATATTTTGACCAGCGGGATATACGCAAAAAGCAATATGGCGACAATGGAAATGCCGAACGCAAAGAGCCACGTGAATACATTCGTCATCAAATACGTCAGTCCTTCCAGCCCGTTCACGCACATACCGCAATTCATGCCGTAAACGGAAAAGTAAACGACGGGAATGCTCAAAAGTAAAGTAAACACACCTATCAGCAGCGATTCAAAGAGGTAAATTTTACGGATATCTCTGTTCCCGCAGCCGAGGGCCTTTAAAATGCCGATCTCCTTCTTCCTCGAAGATATACCGAAGGATATGAGCGCTATCAGCAAAAGCATACTGACGGCGAACGCAGTCAGCGCCATCAACAGAAACACGTTCTGCGTTTTCGCGTAAAACTCTTCCTCCATATAAAAGAAAAACCGAAATCGAACAGCGCGGCGTCGGAATCGTCATGCCCCACGCCCATGCCATACGCCGAGCGCAGGGTACGGAGCGCTGCCGCCGTTTTACGGAAACCCTGCGTCTTTAGTATGAGCGACGATGTTTGCCCGTACATTTGATATCGGGGAGAGAGCGCGGCGGATACTGCCCCTGCGGCGACATAGGCTTCGCGAGGCTCTTCCTGTTCGTAATTCCACCCGGGGAGGCCGCTATTTCCGATGATCACGCCGGCGAGCTTTTTGCCCTGCAGGGAAAGAAGTTCTTCTCCCAACGCATCCTGCACAAGCGTTATATCGATCGTTTCGCCGATGTGCGCGGGAATGTAGTCCGCAAGGTACCATGTGGCGGTGTCATCCGTAAAATCTTCAAAATCGCGCGGCCAAGGCTCTATTTCCTGCCCGTACAGGCTGTTATAAAAAGAGCGCGAAAGCAAAACCTCATCCTCAGCCAAATCATTTTCGCCGAACAAACGGTACCCGTTGCCCGTGAGCGCATACATCGTTCTGCCTGAAAATTCACACAGCTCCGCGCCGTCGGCAAACTTCTTTTCACTGCCGCCCGAGCGGAGCGTCAAAGAAAATTTACCTTCTTGCGACCGAACAAAGGGCCGAGTCCCGTTCCGCGCCAAAAAATACGTCTCGCTGCAAAACAGTTTACCCCCGAGCAGATCGCGGTCCATCTGCTCGCCTATGCTTTGCGCCGGATCGCCGAAAGGGCTTTTCAGCACCCCGGCTATGGGCGTGCGCAGCGTCAGGCTCTCCCCATACGGCGAAGGCTTTACTTCTTTCAGCAGCTCCTTCCCTGCCATTTCTTCATATGTTAGGTCCCCCTCCCCGAAATAGCTGCCGGACGCCAGCTCGTTTTCGATATAAACATCGGTAGCGTAAAAGCCGTCTGCCAAAGAAGCCGGCTCTTCGCCGTAAAACGCCAATCCGAATTTTACGATTTCGGCAGGACTTTCTGCAATAAGGACGTTTTGAACACCGATTTGCGCTGTACGCAAGGCGGTGAAGCCCTCCTCTTTCAGATACCCGCTCGCCCGCTCGTCTATCGAGGAAGAAAAAGTTGGAACACCGTAAATATCGGCGCCGGAAAACTCTTCTAACCGCAGATACTGTTTCCCCAGATCTTCCGCCGATTTGGCGATATTGCTTTCCGTATCGACGGAATAAAGCACTTGCGCCAAACAGACGAGCAAGACGCAAAGCACCGTTGCCGCCACCGTTACGATCGATCTCCACTTTTTATGCAAAAGGTTGTGCCACGCCATTTTTGCGATGAACGAAAAGGGAAGATGCGGCCGCACGCCGCCGGGTTTGCCCGCGCACTCAGCAGTTTCCGAGGCGGTAGCCATGGTCTTTTCCGAAACGACCATTCCGTCTTTAAGTTCTATGACTGCGTCGCCGTATTTTTCCGCATTTTCCCTGTCGTGCGAAACGACGATGACAGCCTTCGTTTTTGAGATCTCTTTGAGCAAGCCGAAAATTTCCGCACCCGTTTCGGAATCGAGGTTGCCCGTCGGTTCGTCCGCAAGGATGATCTCGGAATTTTTGACGAGGGCGCGGGCGATCGCCACCCGCTGTTTCTGCCCGCCCGAAAGTTCGTCTATGCCGCGCCTTTCGAACCCCGAAAGCCCCACCGTTTTCAGCGCCCGCGCGACCTTTTCCGCGCCCGACTCCTCCCGCTGCATTTTCAGCGCGAGCTCGACGTTTTCGTACACGCTGAACTTTTCGATCAGGTTATATTCCTGAAAAACGAATCCCGCGGCGCCGTTGCGGTAATTTTCGAAATCCTTAGTGCCGAACGAAGAAAACGGCGTACCGTTATAAAATACATCCCCTTCGTCCGCGCGGTCAAGCCCGCCGACGATGTTCAGCAGCGTACTTTTTCCGCTGCCCGACTTGCCGAGGATAAAATACATGCCGCTGTTTCCGAAAACGAGCGATACCCCTCCGAGTGCCTGCACCCGCTCTCCCTTTTTCGAAAGATATGCTTTCCGCACGTTTTTCAGCTCGATCATATTTCTCTCCCTTTTCTCAAATTATAACACCGCGCCCGCGCCGTGTCAATGACTTTCCCGATTTTCCGCGCAAAGCAGACGCGCCCCGACCGAAATCGGGGCGCGCGTTCCGCAAAACCTTAATTTACTTGTTCAGATTTGCTTTGAGCGTTGCAAGCTCGTCGGAAAGCTCTTTCGGGAGCCTGTCGCCGAACTGCTTGTAGAACTCTTCGATGCCGTCCGCTTCCTGTTTCCACGTCTCCTTGTCTACGGTGAGCAGCTCTTTAAGGGTGTCTTCGGAAACGTCGGTGCCTTCAAGGTTGATGTCCTTCGGATCGGGCACATAGCCGATGGGGGTTTCCACCGCGCCTACCTTATCTTCGCAACGCTTGATGATCCATTCGAGCACGCGCATATTCTCGCCGAAACCGGGCCAGAGGAAGTTGCCATCGTCGTCCAGACGGAACCAGTTGACGTTGAAGATCTTGGGCTGGTTCTTCACCTTCGTGCCCATCTCTATCCAATGTTTGAAGTAATCGCCCATGTGATAGCCGCAGAAGGGACGCATCGCCATAGGATCGCGGCGCACCACGCCGACCGCGCCCGTAGCCGCGGCGGTCGTTTCGCTCGCCATGATGGAACCGACGAACACGCCGTTGTTCCAGCTCTTGCTCTGATATACCAGCGGAGCGGTCTTTGCCCTTCTGCCGCCGAACACGATCGCGGACAGGGGCACGCCCTTCGGGTTGTCGAACTCCTTGCTGATGCAGGGGCAGTTCTTTGCGGGAGCGGTGAAACGGCTGTTCGGATGCGCGCCCTTTACGCCGGCTGCTTTCGCAGCGTCGTCCCAAGGGTTGCCCTTCCAGTCGACCGCGTTTTTCGGAGGGTTCTTGTCAAGCCCTTCCCACCAGACGGTGTTGTTGTCGAGATTGTGCACGACGTTGGTGAAGATCGTGCCCTGCTGCGTGGTGTGCAGCGCGTTGGGGTTGGATTTTTCGTTGGTGCCGGGCGCAACGCCGAAGAAACCGTTTTCGGGGTTCATCGCCCAAAGCCTGCCGTCCGCACCCACGCGGATCCATGCGATGTCGTCGCCGACGCACCAAATTTTATAGCCCTTTTTGCGATAGCTTTCAGGCGGGATGAGCATGGCGAGGTTGGTCTTTCCGCAGGCGGAAGGGAACGCCGCCGCGATGTACTTGACTTCGCCGTCCGGCTTTTCAAAGCCCAAAATAAGCATGTGTTCAGCCATCCATCCCTCGTTTTTGCCGAGGTAGGAAGCGATGCGGAGCGCAAAGCACTTTTTGCCGAGCAGCACGTTGCCGCCGTAGCC
>CALVST010000045.1 GCA_944359365.1 uncultured Clostridia bacterium | reverse complement strand
ACCTGACGGGCGAGCAGGATGTGCTCACGGGTCTGGGGCATCGGGCCGTCGGTAGCGGCGACGACGAGGATCGCGCCGTCCATCTGCGCGGCACCGGTGATCATGTTTTTAACGTAGTCGGCATGCCCCGGGCAGTCAACGTGCGCATAGTGGCGCTTGTCCGTCTGATACTCGACGTGCGCGGTGTTGATCGTGATACCACGAGCCTTCTCTTCCGGCGCCTTGTCGATTTCGTCGTACTTCATCTTGGCAGCCTGACCTTTGGCAGCCATAACCATCGTGATAGCTGCGGTCAGAGTCGTTTTGCCGTGGTCGACGTGGCCGATCGTGCCTACGTTGACGTGGGGTTTGCTTCTGTCGAATTTAGCCTTAGCCATTTTCGTTCCTCCAAAAATTTTTATTTTTTAATGATAACTTGTGCGCCGAAGACTCCGGCATTTGCAGCTATCTATCATTAACATGAATAGCGGCTTTTACAAGCAATTATAATTATAGCGTACTTTGAAAATAATTTCAATCTTTTTACGACTTTTTTTGAAAAAATTTTCGAAAAGCAATGTTACTCGGCTTTTTTGCCGCGCTCGCCGATGATCTTTTCAGAAATGGACCTCGGAACTTCGCTGTAATGCGAGAACTGCATGGTGAACTGCCCCCTGCCCTGCGTGCGCGAACGAAGGTCGGTCGCGTAGCCGAACATTTCGGACAGCGGGATCTGCGCGTCGATGACCTTGACGCCGTTCCGGTCCTCCGTACCCGTGATCGTGCCGCGGCGGGAAGAAACGTTGCCCATAAGATCGCCGAAGTAATCTTCGGGGGTAACGATCTCTACCTTCATGATCGGCTCGAGAAGGACGGGGTTCGCCCTCTTCAGACCGTCTTTGAAGCCCATGGAACCTGCGATCTTGAACGCCATTTCGGACGAGTCGACTTCGTGATAGGAACCGTCGTAGACGACTGCACGGAAGTCCACAACTTCGTAGCCCGCAAGGAATCCGTTCTTCGCTGCTTCCTGAATACCTTTGTCGATGGCGGGGATATATTCCTTGGGGATAGAACCGCCGACAGTTTCGTCGACGAATTCGTAACCCGTGCCGGGTTCCAAAGGTTCGAGGCGCAGTTTGCAGTGGCCGTACTGGCCTTTACCGCCCGACTGACGGACATATTTGCCTTCGGCGTCCACGGCTTTGCGGAACGTTTCGCGGTAAGCGACCTGCGGTTTGCCCACGTTCGCTTCCACTTTGAATTCGCGCAGCAACCTGTCTACGATAATTTCAAGGTGCAGTTCGCCCATACCGGCGATGATGGTCTGCCCCGTTTCGTTATCGGTATACGTTTTGAAAGTAGGATCCTCTTCCGCAAGTTTGATGAGCGCCATCGTCATCTTTTCCTGACCTGCTTTGGTCTTAGGCTCGATGGCAACTTTGATAACGGGTTCGGGGAACTCCATCTGTTCGAGAACTATGGGATGCTTTTCGTCGCACAGCGTGTCGCCCGTGGTCGTTTCCTTCAAACCGACGATCGCGCAGATATCACCCGAGTAGATTATCGGGATCTCTTCGCGGTGGTTCGCGTGCATCTGCAACAAACGGCCTACGCGCTCTTTTTTCTGCTTTGTGCTGTTATACACGTAAGAACCCGATTCCAAAACGCCCGAATATGCGCGGAAGAACGCGAGTTTCCCGACGAACGGGTCGGCTGCGATCTTGAACGCAAGCCCTGCGAACGGTTCGTCATCCGAAGTTTTCCTCTCCTCTTCTTTGCCGGTGGCAGGGTTGATACCCTTGACGTGATCGACGTCGAGCGGGGAAGGCAGGTAGTCGATGATCGCGTCCAGCAGGAACTGAACGCCCTTGTTTTTATAGCTCGAACCGCAGAGAACGGGCGTGACCGCCATGGAAATGGTCGCCTTGCGGAGACCTTTTTTGAGGTCTTCGACGGAAAGGTCGCCGTCCTCGAAATATTTTTCCATGAGCTCGTCGTCCTGTTCGGCGACGGCTTCCACGAGTTCCGCGCGGTACTTTTTCGCTTCATCCATCATTTCGGCGGGGATATCCGTCTTTTCGAAATCCTTGCCGAGGTCGTCTTTATAGATCTCCGCGTTCATGTTGACGAGATCGACGATCCCGCGGAAAGTATCTTCTTTACCGATGGGAAGCTGGATGCGGATGGCACGCGTGCCGAGGCGTTCGCGCATCATTTTCACGGCGTTGTCGAAATTCGCGCCGTTGATATCCATTTTGTTGACGTAAGCGATACGGGGAACTTTATACTTGTCCGCCTGACGCCACACCGTTTCCGACTGCGGTTCGACGCCGCCCTTCGCGCAGAAAGTCGCGACCGCGCCGTCAAGCACGCGCAACGAGCGCTCCACTTCGACGGTAAAGTCGACGTGCCCCGGAGTGTCGATAATGTTGATCCTGTGCCCTTTCCAGGTGCAGGTCGTAGCGGCGGAGGTGATGGTGATGCCGCGTTCCTGTTCCTGGACCATCCAGTCCATCGTCGCGGCGCCTTCGTGCACTTCGCCGAGTTTATGCGTCTTACCCGTATAGAACAGGATACGTTCGGTCGTCGTGGTCTTGCCTGCGTCGATGTGCGCCATGATGCCGATGTTCCTGGTTACGTCAAGTCCGAATTGTCTGGGCATATTCCGTACTCCTTACATTAAAACCTGAAATGCGCGAAGGCTTTGTTCGCTTCCGCCATTCTGTGGGTATCTTCTTTCTTCTTGACCGAACCGCCCGTATTGTTGAATGCGTCCATGAGCTCAGCCGCGAGCTTTTTGCTCATTTCGCGCTCGCTCCTCTTTCTCGTATTGATGACGATCCAGCGGATCGCAAGCGTCTGGCGGCGTTCGGGCCTGATTTCGATAGGAACCTGATAGTTCGCACCGCCGACACGGCGCGCCTTAACTTCAAGCACCGGCATGACGTTCGCCATCGCCTGGTTGAATATCTCCAACGGATCCTGATTGAGTTTTTCTTTCATCATATCGAACGCATCGTACACGATCTTCTGCGCGGTAGCTTTGTTGCCGTCCAGCATGATCTGATTGATAAGCTTGGTCACGACCTTGCTGCCGTATACGGGATCGGGCAATACGTCTCTTTTCGGTACACTGCCTCTCCTGGGCATTTTTTTGTCCTCCTTTAAATTTAAATTTGTTCACGAAAAAATATTTGTGCTGACAAATATTTTTTCCGTGAGTCCGAGAAAGACACCGCCGCACGCCTTGCGGCTGCCGGCGTTTTCTCTTTTTGTGAACAGATTCCGTAAGGGTTGCCCCTCAGTACAGCTATCGCTTGCTCTTTCCTTATATTATAAAGAGTAGCGAACCTTCTGCCTTGCGGCATACTGCCTACTTTATATCGGGCATATCAAAAACATATTCCGACAAGTAGGTGAATTTCGCGGGCACTGCCCGCTCCTTTGTTCCGAATTATTTAGGGCGTTTTGCGCCGTATTTGGAACGAGCCTGTTTTCTCTTCGCTACGCCTGCGGTATCGAGCGCGCCGCGAATAATGTGATAACGAACGCCCGGAAGATCGCGCACCCTGCCGCCGCGGATGAGAACGGAGCTGTGCTCGTTCAGGTTGTGTCCTTCGCCGGGGATGTAAACGGTACCTTCCTGTTTGTTCGTCAAGCGTACCCTTGCGATCTTACGAAGCGCGGAGTTCGGCTTTTTCGGAGAGGTGGTCGAAACGGAAAGGCATACGCCCCTCTTCTGCGGGCACTGGCCCATGATAGGCGTTTTGCTCTTTTCCGGACGGCGCTCCCTGCCGTGCTTGATGAGCTGATTGATTGTAGGCATTTTTTACCTCCTTGTAAGAATGGAATATATTTTCGATAAATTGCCCTTACGCAATTTAAAGAAAGCGTGTTTTCTTTGCCTTGCCGCGGCGGTCTGCCCGCCGAGCAAAGAGCGTTTTGGGCGCAAAAAAAGAGCGCGCCCTATTTGTCGCGAAGTTTATTCTACCATTTTATGTATGCTTTGTCAATCAAATTGCACAAATTTTCGGCATTTGCGGCTTTTTTGTGAAAAAATCAAGGCAAAACCGGCATTTGCGGATAGCGCAAAAAGCGCGGCACGGCTTTTCGGTTTATTTTGCGTCGCACCCGCCCGCGTTTTCCGCCGCCGCAAAATATTTCAGGTACGAACGGCGGCAGTAGCGGCACACTTCATTGTCGGCGGCGGGTTCGCCGTCAAAGTTGTAAGCGCCGTTCACCTTCCAGCCGTTGAGCAGACCTATCTTTATCGCATCCGCGGGACATCCGAAAGAACACTTCACGCAACCGACGCAATGTCTGCCGAAAACGGGCTTGCCCCCTTGCATCACGATATTTTTCTGCGGACAGCCGCGCGCGCACTTTCCGCAGCCGATACATGCCTCGGTAACCTTGAATCCCCTGCCGATAAGGTGCATGGCGGGGTGCTCTATGCGGAAAACGAAAGAGACCGCCCTCTTGAATACATTTTTTTTCAGTTCTGACTTTTTGCCTTCCAACATCTCCTTCGCCTCGGCAGGGATGCGCAGCCGCGCCGCACGCCACATACGCGCCGCCATGCCGTCGGAATGGCGGAAGATCATGTTATAAGGCATCACATAGTGATATTCGCCCGAAACGGCATACCCGCGCTTTTTCAAAAGATCCGAAACGCGCGCGCAGGAACCGTCGTTGAGCTTTAACGGCTCTCCCGAAGTTTTCACAAGATATACCATCGGGCGGTTTCCCCTGCATACGGGGAGCTTTTTAATAAACTCGAATACCGGTTCGGGCGCGTTGAAAGCGTGTACGGGGTACCCGATGACGACGCGGTCGAACCCGTTCGGATCGCACGCGCCACTGTCTTTCGCTATTTCGGTATACCTGCATTCCGCACCCGCGGTTTCCCATTCGCGCATGATAGCACGGCACACCTTGTGCGTGTTGCCCGTGCCCGAAAACACATAAAAAACCGCCTTCATGCCCGCTCCTTTGCAACTTCTTCGAAACGGGCGTTGCCCTCTTCGTCGAACCAATACCGCATATTTTCGCCGCGCGCGTGGCTGTCGTACCATACCTGCGCGTAAAAGGGCGACTTTTGGGCGAGGGCGTCGAAATTCCACCCTTCCGAAAGGCAGGCGGGGCACCAATGCCCGCCTTTGAGCACCGTATAAGGCGAAGCGCTGAAAACGTGCCCTTCGCTGCAGCTCCATTGCAGTTTTTCGTAGGGCGTGGCGCCCATTTTTTCGGAAAGGCACGCCCCGCCGCGGAATGCCGCCGCCGCGCGCATATCCTCTATCGTCCATTCGGACGGCCGTTTGCTTTCATCGTAGCCGTGCGAAAGCAGTTTGTCTTTACAGTTTTCGAGCGGCCGAGCTTCCCGTCCGCCCCACTGCGCCGCATCCGCCACGGCAAAGTCTTCCCAATCGCGCGGGAGGGAAAGAGCCTCTTCCATGCCGCCGAACGCGGCGATGACTCTGCCCTCGTCTCCCTCTTTGATCCACTTTGCGGGCGCGTTGCCGTCGCCGAGCAGCCTTCTGAAAAGAAACAGGCGGATGAGTGCGGAAGGGACCAGTTTTGCCGCCTTGAAAAATTTATACTTTTTCCCTATTTCCTCCCAAAAACCTTTTACGGTGTCGCGCTGATAACCGAACATCTCTTCGAGCGCTCCGTCCGCAAACCACAAGCCGTGAAAGTTGCGCGTTTCGCAGTGGCAGGGCTTAAAATATTTTTTCGGAGAGCCGCCCATAAGCGAAAAGCCGTCGGCAAAGGTGTCGTACCCCGTACAGCGGTTTTGCGGTCCGCCCGCTATGTCGTAAACGCCGTTCCAAAAAGTTTCGTTGCCGCCCGCAAGTTCGCGCTCGGCGATGCGGCGGATGAGATACCCGCTGTCGCGCGCGCTCACCCATTCGAGCGGGCCGTTCAGCGTGGTGTGGAACAGCAGTCCGTCGTGGATATTTTTGAATATGATGCCCTCGTACAGCATGGCAGACTGACGGAGCACCGCAAAGTTTTTCAGCCCGCGCTCCATGACGTACCGCTCCGCCATCATCTTGTGCAGGGCGTAATGGTCGTAAACGGCGGGAAGGAGCGGATCGCCCGGTCTGCCCCACGGGTGTTCGAGCGTGCGATTGCCGTATACCGCCACCGTGGATATATGAATGAACTTGGGCTGCACCGCCGCATTTGCCGCGGCGTCGGCAAGGCAAACGGCGCCCTTATAGTTGCACAGATAGCTCGCTTTCGGATCTTTGTCTGAACGGGGCGGTATGACCGCCGCCATATTCACGAGCATATCCGCGCCCGAAACGAGCTTTTCGCACGTCTTTTTATCGTAGACTTGTCCGCGCAATATCTCTATGCGCGCGCCGTACTGCTTTACAAGTTCTTTTTCCAGCTTGTCGTTGCCCTTTCTCGGCGTGAGCAAAACACGCGTGCGCACGCCCTCTTGCTCCATAACCTGTGCGAGCGCTTCGCTGCCCATGCTGCCGCTCACGCCCGTCATCGCTATCAACATTTCATGATCCTCTCTTTTGTATCGCCTGAAAAATGCGCGGCCCGCATACCGCTTTTCTGTATTATACCATATCGCCGAAAAGAATGCAAATGCTGCCGGGCATGCCGCGCTGTTCCGCCAGCCAAGCAAAAACGGCGCGCCGAAGGCGCGCCGTTTACATACTTTTTTCTGTTTTTCTTCAACGGCTCACTCGCCCGTTTGCGCCGCCAGCCGCAAGCGCCTCCACCTCCGAAAGGCTTGCGACGCACGCATCGCCCGGAACGGAGTGTTTCAAACAGCTCGCCGCTTCCGCAAACTCTGCCGCCTTCTGCGGTGCAAAACCGTGTCCGAGCGCATAGATGAGCCCTGCCGCGAACGCGTCTCCCCCGCCTATGCGGTCGATCATTTCCATCGAATACACGGGGCTCTGCACGCTTTTGCCGCCTATGAAAAGCTCGCTCCAAATTTTATTGTGCAGCGCGTCGATCGTCCTTCTGTACGTCAAAGCGACGCACGCAAACCCGAATTTTTCCGCCATGTACGCCGCCGTTCCCTCTTCGGGCGCGCCGAAAAGCTCCTGCGCCTGATTTTCGTTCACGATGCACACGTCCGCATAGCCGAGCAGCTTGCCGAGCACATCTTTCGCGCGGGCAACACCCCACAGTTTGCTGCGGTAATTTACGTCGCAGGAAATTTTCGCGCCGTGCGCTTTCGCCGCCGCGCACGCGGCGAGCGCGATCTCTTCCGCGTTTTTGCCGAGCGCGGGCGTTATGCCCGTGATGTGGAACCAATCGGCGCCGCAGAAAATGCTCTCCCAATCGTACTCTTTCTCTTCGGAAAGCGCGAACGCGGAATTCGCCCTGTCGTATATGACCTTGCTCGCGCGACTGTCCGCTCCGCGTTCCGAATAATATGTGCCGAGGCGCTCACCCCCGCGCAGCACGCCGCGCGTGTCTACACCGTAAGCGCGCAGTGCGTTTATCGCCGCCTGACCGATCTCGTTTGCGGGAACTTTGCTCACGAACGCCGCATCCTCGCCCCAAATAGCGAGCGCCGTAGCCACGTTCGCTTCCGCACCGCCGTAGCGAGCCTCGAAAGAGGTCGCCTGCACGAACCTGTCATAGCCGGGCGGCGTAAGGCGGAGCATGATCTCTCCGAGCGTTACGATCTTCATTTTTTGCACTCCTTTTCCCTTCCGTTATTCAGCCGAAACCGTCAAACCCCGCTGTAAGCGGAGAACCCGCCGTCCACGGGGATGACCGTGCCCGTCACAAAGCCGCTCGCGTTATCGTCAGCAAGCCACAAAAGCGCACCCAAAAGATCGGAGATCTCCCCGAACTTCTTCATCGGCGTAGCAGCCAATATTTTCGCCGTCCGCGCAGTCGGCTGTCCCTGCTCGTCGAAGAGCAGCGCACGGTTCTGGTTGGTCACGAAAAAGCCCGGCGCGATGGCGTTCACGCGGATATTGCAGGGCGCAAAGTGCACTGCAAGCCATTGCGTGAAGTTGGAGATGCCCGCCTTCGCCGCAGAGTATGCGGGGATCTTCGTGAGCGGGCGGTAGGCATTCATACTCGATATGTTGATGATGTTCCCGCCCGTCTTTACCATATCCTCCGCAAAGACCTGCGTGACGAGGAACGCCGTCGTTATATTCAAATCAAAGACGAATTTGATGCCGCTCTCCTCGAGCTTGAAAAAGTTTTTGATTTCCGTATCCGTTTCGGGCGACATCGTTTCATTATCCGTCGTGGCGCGCGGATTGTTTCCGCCCGCGCCGTTGATGAGGAAGTTTACTTTGCCGAATGCCTCCTCCACATTTTCCTTTGCCGCAATGATACTATCCTTGTTCAGGCAATCGCACCGCACGGCGATGGCGTTGTCGCCGATCTCGTCGGCAATCTTTTTCGCCGCGTCGAAATTGATGTCCAAAAGCGCGACTTTTGCGCCGCAAGCCGCGAGCGCTCGTGCAAATTCTCCGCAGATGACGCCGCCCGCACCCGTTATGGCGCACACTTTGTCTTTTAAGTCTACTTTGAAAGGTACTTTCATCATTTTCATTCTCCTTTCGCCGCGGCGACGGCCGCACGCGTCTTTTCCTCTATCTCTTTGCCCGTCCCCTTCATCATCCAGCTGCCGCCGCAGGCGAATATTTTGGGGAAGGAAAGATATTCGTTCATGTTTTCAAGACTCACCCCGCCCGTGGGCATGAACCGCACCTGCGGGAACGCCGCAGAAAGCGCCTTGATCGTCTTCAGTCCGCCGAAGTTTCCCGCAGGGAAAAATTTCAGATTCGTGAGCCCCAGGGAAAGCGCCTTCATGATCTCCGTAGGCGTCACGATACCGGGAAGATACGGAACATCCTTTTCTTTGCAAACTTCGGCGACCTCTTCGGAAAGCCCGGGGGACACGATGAACTTCGCACCCGCTTTGATCGCGCGCTCGCATTGCTCTTTGTTGATGACCGTGCCCGCGCCGACGAGCATGTCGGGATACTTCTTCACGGCGAGCTTTATCGCTTCCTCCGCGCAGTCGGTGCGGAAACAGATCTCCGCCACCGGCAAGCCGCCCGCGACCAACGCCCCGAGCATCTCATCTGCGTCCTCGATCCTTTGTATCGTTACCACGGGTACCAACCGCATTTGTTCTATTTTCTGCAATACGTTATCCATTTTTCCTGTCCTTTTCCACCGCTTCGAAGAGTCCGTTCAGATATGCCGCGCCGAGCGCCCTGTCGTATAACCCGTACCCCGGCTTGCCGTCCTCGCCCCAGATGTGCCTGCCGTGGTCGGGGCGGACGTAACCGTCGAACCCGTTCTCTACAAGCGCCTTTACGATGGCATAGATGTCCACGTTTCCGTCCGACGTCTGATGCCCGTTTTCGTAAAAGTCCGTTTCGTTCACGAATTTGAGCTGACGAAGATGCGCAAAGTAAATGCGGCTCGCGTACTTGCCCGCCATCTTCGGCAGGTCGTTGAACCGCCCCGCGCCGAGAGAGCCTGTACAGAATGTAATGCCGTTGTGCTTGTCCGGCACCGCCGCAAACAGCCTGTCGTAGTCCGATTCTCTCCCCACGATACGCGGCAGCCCGAAGATATCCCACGGCGGATCGTCCGGATGGATCGCCATGTTTATCCCCGTTTCGTCGCATGCGGGCATGATGCCGTTTAAGAAATATACGAGGTTTTCAAACAGCTGTTCGTGCGAAATCCCTTTGTATTCCTCCAACAGCCCGTTCAGCTGTTCGGGCGTATAACTCTCGTCCCAGCCGGGCAGGCGCAGGTTGTGCTTATCCAACTTGTTGAAATCCGCTTCGCAGTACGCAAGGCAGTAACTTCCGTTCTCCTGACGGTAATGCAGGTTCGTGCGGAACCAATCGAACACGGGCATAAAGTTGTAGCAGATGCACTTTACCCCGAATTTGCCCAAATTGCGTATCGTCTGCGCGTAGTTGGCGATGAGTCTGTCACGCGAAGGCTTGCCGAGCTTGATGTCTTCATGCACGGGCACGGATTCTATTACTTCCATCTCCAAGCCCGCTTTGTCGCACAGGCTTTTCAGTCGCGCTATTTTTTCATCCTGCCACACCTCGCCCACGGGCGTGTCGTATACCGCAGTAACGACGCCGCTCATGTTCGGTATCTGCTTTATGTACTGCAAGGGAATACAATCGCCCTCACCGTACCAGCGGAATGTCATTTTCATAGATCGCGGTTCCCCTTTTTTAAATTTGTCGCATTTTAATGCGCTATTCTATTATAGCAGAAAATCGCGCCGATTCAATAGCAAAAAATGCTCTGTTTTCTTGCAATTTCGTTTTTTCGTGCAAATTTTTACACCACGGAACGGACAAAAAACTGCGTTCTTCCTTGCCCTTGGGCTTTATAATTCCCCGCTGTATTATACTCGACGATCACGGTGTGTTTCCCGCGGTTCAAAATAGGCTTTCCCGCCTGAACGATATAAGCGATCACGATATATTCCCCTTATTTTAAAACTATGTTTATCCAAAACTTATAAATCGCATCCACCGGATCACCGGTAAATGACACTTTCGTCCCAAAAGCATATGTCAACTGATATTCACCCTTTTCAAATATCCGCTGAACATGATGCATCGTTTCGCCATCTAAAACTTGTAATTGGTCACGCATAAAATAATATTTTTTTTCTGAATTCAAATTAGTGACCAATACTTTTTGCCCTTCATCATCAACATAATAAAATTCGGTTCGCGGTTCTAATGTAAATTCAATATCTTTGATCGCCTCTTCTTGATATTGCTCATCATATGAAAAAGTAATAGTTAATGGAGATAGATTTTCCTGTTTTTTCTTTAACTCAAGCAAAGAATATTCAATAGAATCGCTTTGCAAATCATTCGGATATTCTAAAATAAATCGCACTATCCACCGATCATAGGCCTCTTCCTCTACTTGAACATAAGCAGATTGTGAACAACCAAAAAATGAATATAACAAACTCATTACTGTTGCAAACAAAAATATACCGACTATTCTACGCATTTAGTCTATATCTCCTTAATACTATCTGAATAAACTCTTCTATACTTTTTTCAAAACAATGAACTAACTCGCCAATATACGCGCTACAGCCCGTTTGTTATCATCGTTCATCTATCCGCATAGTTTATCTTCGGGCGTGCATTTGACATTGACTGCATACATACAACGAACGCCTTGCATATAAACACCAAACATACACTCTATTGCCCCATTGTTTCTTCCCGACTCAATTCCTTAATAAGATACATATCTTCATAACACAAATCGGATTGTTTTTGACGTTTTCCGCAAAAAGCTTTACACTAACTTTCTGCCCCTTACCATGTTAAAAATATATTACCATAAAACGCTCGTAAAATCAATAAAAAAGCGTAAGTTGCATAATACAACTCACGCTTCACTTGGTGCACCTTCAGGGACTCGAACCCGGGACCCACTGATTAAGAGTCAGTTGCTCTACCAACTGAGCTAAAGGTGC
>CALVST010000044.1 GCA_944359365.1 uncultured Clostridia bacterium | reverse complement strand
GCGCTCGCCGCCGCAACGTAAGGGGAAGCGAGGTATACTTCGCTGTCCACATGCCCCATGCGCCCGACGAAGTTGCGGTTGGTCGTGGCGACCGCTCTTTCGCCCGCCGCCAGAATGCCCATGTGTCCGCCGAGGCAGGGTCCGCAGGTAGGGGTGGAAACGACCGCGCCCGCATCGATAAAGATGTCGAACAGCCCTTCGTGCATCGCCTGCTTCCAAATGGTGTTGGTCGCAGGGATGACGATGCAGCGCACGCCCTTGGCGACGTGTTTGCCTTTGAGTATCTCCGCCGCGATGCGAAGGTCGGAAATGTGCCCGTTCGTGCAGGAGCCGATGACGACCTGATCGATCTTCACCTCGCCCCACGCCTCGGGCGTTCTCGTGTTTTCGGGCAGGTGCGGGAAGGCGACCGTGGGTTCGAGTTTGCTCATATCCACTTCGATCACTCTCTCGTATTCCGCGTCTGCGTCCGCTTCGAAGGCGCGTATCTCGCGCTTGAACCTGCCGTTCAGATATTCGCGCGTCACGTCGTCCACGGGGAAAATGCCGTTCTTTGCGCCCGCTTCGATCGCCATGTTGCAGATGGTGAAACGGTCGTCGATGGAAAGATACTGCACGCCGTCGCCCGTGAATTCCATCGACTTATACAGCGCGCCGTCCACGCCGATGAGGCCGATGATGTGCAAAATCACGTCTTTGCCGCAAATGTACTTTGCGGGCTTGTTTTTGAGCACGAATTTGATGGCGGAGGGTACTTTGAACCAGCACTGCCCGCTCATCATGCCGGCCGCCATATCCGTCGAGCCTACGCCCGTGGAAAAGGCGCCGAGCGCGCCGTAAGTGCAGGTGTGGCTGTCCGCGCCGATGACGAGGTCGCCCGCGCCCACGAGCCCCTGTTCGGGCAAAAGGGCGTGTTCGATGCCCATGCGCCCCACGTCGAAAAAGTTGTCTACGCCGTATTTGTTGGCAAAATTGCGCACCGTTTTTACCTGCTCCGCCGCCTTGATATCTTTGTTCGGGGTGAAGTGGTCCATCACCATGCTCACTTTGGCGGGGCACTTGATGCAGGAAAAGCCCGCCTTTTCAAATTCTTTTACCGCGACGGGCGAAGTAATGTCGTTGCCGAGCACCATGTCGAGTTTGGCATTGATGAGCTGGCCCGCCTTTACGCTTTCGAGCCCCGCGTGATAGGCGAGGATCTTCTGAGACATCGTCATTCCCATAATAGCGTGATCTCCTTGACTTTTTTATTTTTTGGATTTGACAGCATTATACCACATATGATATAATTTGTAAACGATTTATAAAATAGATAATTTCTATCGCTTTCATCGGAAAAACGAATCGCGGCGCGCCGTGCGCCGCGCGGGAGGGTAAAATGAATACCGAATCCATCAAGACGTTTATCATGCTTTCCAAACTCAAAAATTTCACGCGGACGGCGGAGCGGATGTATGTGGCGCAGTCCACCGTCACCAACCGCATCGGCGAGCTTGAAAACGAAACGGGCAAAAAGCTGTTCGTGCGCAGGCAGGGCGGCGTGGAACTGACGGAAGAGGGCGAGCTTTTCCTCGGTTACGCCGAGCGCATCGCGGCGCTGGAAGATTCCTTCATACAGCAGGTGAACGCCGCCGCGCGCTACGCGAAAAAGCTGCGCATCGGCACCATCAACGCGGTATACGAGAGCGAACTGTACCCGCTCATCAGCGGTTTTTATAAGAGCGCGCCGGAAATTGCTCTGAAAGTCGTGCTCGGCCACTCGGCAGACCTTCTGCGGATGTTGCAGGACGACGTGGTGGATATAGCCTTTTCGTATATCCCCCTCAAAAAGACGGGCTTTGTCTGCCGCAGGTTCTCTTCCGACGAACTTGTGCCGCTCGTAAGCCCCGCGGCGAACGAATATAAGGGCGGCATCACGAAGGAACAGCTCATATCTTCCCGCTATCTCATGTGCAATTTTGCTTTCGGCGACGCGGGCGAATTCGTGCGTTCGCTCTTCCCGCCCCGCCACGCGTTCGGCTTTGAAATAGATAACAGCAGCAAGGTCATCGACTATCTGAAAGACGGGTTGGGCTGCAGTTTCCTGCCCCGCAAAATGGCGGAAAAAGAACTTGCGGCGGGCGAGCTGGAAGAGGTGCGCCTGGTCGGTTTTTCCGCGCCCGAAATCGTCAGCTATTGTTCGTATAAAAAGGGGAACGCGCTTGCCGAGCGGCTTTTGGAACAGGCGTAGTTTTGCACACTCTGTTTGTGGGCATTGTGGATAAAATTGTATAAAAATTGTAAAAACGGGCATAAATTCGGCTGTTTTTTGCCGGATCATGCCGAAATTGTAGAAAAAATTTGCCAAAAACAGGCGGCACGGGTGAAAAATGCGCACATAAAGCCCGCACTCGGTGCATAAGTGTTGACAGCGCGCCCGCAACGTGTTACAATGGCGCGGAAAACGGAGGTCGGAAACATGTCGGAAGGGTTTACGGAAAAACGGGAAAAATTGCAAAACGGCGCGCAGATGATCGCATTCCGCGCGCCCGCGCTCAACACGGCGGCGTTTTCCGTCGTTCTGCCCTTCGTGCCCGAGGGCAGGGCGGGCAGATACCACTGCGCCGAGCATCTGTTTTTTGAGCGTGCGGGGCAAAAGCACGCGCCCGAGATCAACGCGGAAATGACGTCGCGCGGCTCCGAGATCATGGGTTACACCGCTAAAAATTATATGTGTTTTAACTTTGCCTGCCGCAAAGAGGTGTTTTCCGATCAGCTTGCCCTGCTCTTTTCCATGCTCACGCAGAAAGAATACGGGGAAGAAGAGGAGCAGTCCGTGCTCGACGTGATCGCAAACGAGATATTCGAGTACGAATTTTACGACAACCGCACCGCAGACATCCTGCGGGAGGCCTGGTACGACAAACGCTTTACGAAATCGGTGCTCGGCACCGACGAAGATCTCGCGGCGTTCACGGAAGAAGATATCGCCGAGGCGCGCGAAAGCCTGTTCACCGACGGCATGGCGCTCTTTCTTGCGGGCGGGTTTTCGGACGCCGATGCGGAAATGGTCAGAAAAACTTTCGGCGCCCTGCCGCTCGGGCATTTTTCCTATACGCCCGAATGCGCCGGGCAGGGCGGCGGCAAACAGATCGAAAAGCGCGGGGGCGGAAAAGATCTGCAAGTACTCGTCACCTATCATACGACGGGCGCGGGCGACGAGGAAAAGTGCGCCGCCTATTGGCTGAAAAGCGCCCTGTTCGACGGGATGGACGCGGCGTTTTTGCGCTTTTTCGATAAAAACGGGTTCCGTTTTTATTCGGTAGACGGCTCTTATTCCGTACTCGGCGACGAAATCGTTTTTTCCTTTTCCACTTATATCAAAAAGAAGGAGAAAAAGCGGTTTTTGGCGCTTTTGAACGAATTTGAAGAGGACGCGGCTTGGACGCCCTTTCTGCGGCTCGTCAAGCCGTTTTTGTACGACAACGTCGCTTTTTTATACGACAATCCCGAAAGACTGTGCACCCATTATACGGAGAGCTGGGCGGATCATCTGCGCCCGATAACGCTCGCCGAAGAGCGCGAAATGGCTGCGCGCTTTACCGACCAAAGGCTTTCCGAACTGTGGCGCGCGATCGTCCGCACCGAAAGGAAAATATATTTTTTGGGGAAATAAAACGCCGAAGAAGTAAAAAGACGGCGGGCTGCGCTTTTAGCACAGCCCGCCATTTTTTACAATGTTTCACAAAACGCAACGCAAAACAAAAAGCGCGCACTTGCGCGCTTTCTTCATGCGTTTTCCTTTTCCCACGCCGCGGCTTTCGCCTTGGAAAGGGATGTCAGCTTTTCGGATGCGTACTTCGACGCTTCTCCGCCGTTCGTGTACAGAAAATACGAACCGTTTTCCGCAACATAAAGCGTTTCTTCGTATCCCGCGGGATCGCCGAACGCGCCGCTCGTGACCTTCTTCACCACCGTCATCGCGTCGGTATCGTAAACGACGCCTCTGACCGTTTTTTTCATGACTGCAAACCTCCTGATAAGATTTTTACGCAATCGCAAACTGAAACGTAAAGATATGATGAGCCTTTTTGCTTTGCAATTCAAGTATAGCACGCGCGCACAAAAAAAGCAACATATGTGAAAAAAACGTTTAATTTCTTTGCGCGTTTATCAAAGTTATCAATATTTGTGAATGCAGTACTGTTTTTGCCGCGAAAAAAGCCGAATTTTGGCGCAAAAACGGCGCTTGGCTGGCTCATTCGGCGTCATTATGCGGTTTATCGCCCTCGGCGGCGCGTTTTTTAAGCACTTTGGGGAAAACGGCAAGGAATACCGCCGTACTTACGATCGCCGCGGCGATGTCGCAGGCGGGTTCCGCGTAAAACGCCGCCTGCGCGCCGAGCAGTGCGGGAAGTATCAGCGTGCAGCCGAGGTACACGATCAGTTTCCTGAACATGGAAAGGACTACGGAATACTGCGGCTGACCGAGCGCCGTCAGGCAATCTACGAACGCGTATTGGAAGGAGAGGGGGATTACGCCTATCATAAATACGCGTATGCCCCATACGCTGTTGGCGGCGATGCGTGCGTCGGGAGTGAATAGGGAAACGAAGGGCGCGGCGACGGCAAAAGAGAGCGCGAACATGATGCAGGTGAAGGCGAGGCACATGCCGAGGATGATTTTTTCCGCTTTTTTTATGAGCGGTATGTTTTTCGCCCCGTAATTGTAGCTGATAACGGGCTGCGAGCCCGTCGAAATGCCCATCATCGGCATGGAAATGAGGGAAAAGAATGCCTGTACCACTGTGGAAACGGTGATCCACATATCCCCGTCCGCGCCGCCGTATTTTTGCAGGACGGCATTGGAAACGATGATGATGACGCTGTCCGTCGCCATGATGATGAAGGGGGAAAGCCCGAGCTTTACCGTCTTTCCGATCACGGGGAAAGAGGGCTTGGCAAACGTGAGCCGCACTTTCGTGTTTTTCAGCCGCAGGAAAACGATGACGAACGCGAAAGAAAAAAACTGCGAAATGACGGTGGCAGTCGCCGCGCCCGCCGCGTCTAAATCGAAAACGAAAATAAAAAGGGGATCGAGCGCGATGTTTGCCGCGGCGCCTATCGCCGTGGTCGCCATGCCGATGCCCGAATAGCCCTGCGCCACGATAAATTGGTTCAGCCCCGTGGCGAGGATAGGGAAGATCGCCCCCGCCGCGCATACGACGAGGTAGCGCTCCGCATAAGCGTATGTATTTTCGCTCGCGCCGAAGGTCATCAGTAAGGGGCGGCGCAGGGATATCATGAGCACGGAGACGCACACGGCGATCGCCGCCAGGGCGATAAACGCGTTGGAGAGGATGCGCTTTGCGCTGCCCTTTTTTCCCTCTCCGAGCGACATTGCGAACAGCGGCGCGCCGCCAAGGCCTATCAGATAGGCAAAGGAAGTGATGAGCGTCGAAACGGGCGCGCACACGCCCACGCCTGCGAGCACGGTATCGCCGATCTCCGCGATGTTGCCCACATACATCCTGTCTACAACGGAGTAAAGCACGTTTATGAACTGCGCGAGCATTGCGGGCAGGGTAAGCTTTAAAACGGTGGAAAATACATTTTTGTTGCCGAGGTCGAGCGCCTTCATGTTGAGCCTTCCGCACGGAAAAATTGCCGCACTTCCGCGCGGCGGGTATATGATAGCAGTTTATATATGCAAAGTCAATTTGTTTTACCGAAAAATATGGGAATTTTGTGCGGCGGAAAGTTGAATTTATCCCGCACAAGTGCTATAATGCTTTTCGGAATAAAAAAAAAGGGATTTGAGCCATGCTGAAAACAAACGCGATGCGCCTTTTGGACGCGAAAAAAATACCTTACGAAAGTTTTACCTATCCGCCCGAAATTACGGACGGCGAGCAGGTCGCAGGGCAGCTCGGGGAAGATCCCGCGGCGGTCTTCAAAACGCTCGTTACCGTTTCCGATAAGGGCGAACACCTCGTTTTCTGCGTGCCCGTATGCGCTTCGCTCGACCTGAAAGCGGCGGCAAAGGCGGCGGGCATCAAATCGGCGGCGATGATAAAGCAGAAAGAGCTCGAACCGCTGACGGGGTATGTGCACGGGGGATGCAGTCCCGTGGGAATGAAAAAGCGTTTCCGCACGTTCATCGACGCGAGCGCGCAGGATCATGCGCAGATCTTCGTGAGCGCGGGCAAACTCGGGCATCAGATGAAACTTTCGCCCGAGGCGCTCGCGGCGTTTTGCGGGGCGGCGTTCGCGCCGCTGAAAACGGAGTGAGGGGATCATGACGGAAAAAAGACGCGGAGCGGTGTTTTTACGCGCCGCATTGCATCATCTTTGGCTCGCGGGGCTCGGGGTGTGCGTCGGGCTTGCGGCGGGCGTCGTATGCGGCGCTTTCGGCGCGGGGCTGAACGCCATCGTGCCTTTCGCGCATGAAAATTTTCAAAACAACGTATGGTTTTTGCCCCTTGCGGGGCTTTTGACTGCGGCGATGTTTCACCTGTGCGGAAGGGACAGGCCGGGCATGACCGCCGTGTTTGCCGCCGCGCGCGGCGAGCGCGCGGCGCTGCCCCTGCGCGGTGCGGCGGTGCAGTTTGCGGGCACTTGGTGCGCCCATTTTTTTGCCGCGAGCGTGGGCAGGGAAGGCGCGGCCGTACAGATAGGCGCTTCGCTCGGCAACCGCATCGGAAACAGCGCGGGGCCTGCGGATGCCGGCAGAACGATGACCGTCGCGGGCATGGCGGCGGGGTTTTCCGCTCTGTTCATGACGCCGCTCGCGGCGCTTTGTTTTGCGCTGGAAGCGGTGTATCTCGGCAGGGCGGGCGCGCGCGCCGTCGTTCCCTGCGTTTTGGCTTCCTTTGCCGCCTTTTTTACGGCGGGGCTGTACGGGCTTGCGCCGCATACCTATGCGCTCGGCGCTTTGCCCGCTTTCGATTGGCTTTTGCTTGCAAAGTGCCTCGGCATGGGCGCGCTTTTCGGGCTTGCGGGGCTGTTGTTCAGCTTTGCGCGCCGATTCTTCGGCCGCTTTTTCGCCGTATCCGTGCAGAATGCCTTTTTGCGCGTATTCGCAGGCGGCGTTTTGCTTTCCTGCCTGCTCTACCTTACGGGCGGCAGGTATGCGGGGTTGGGTACGGATATTGTGGACGCGGCGATTTCGGGCGAAAAAATCTATGCGGCTGACTTCGCGCTGAAAATTTTGTTTACCGCCGCCACGCTCGGCGCGGGCTTTATCGGCGGGGAAGTTACGACCATGTTCGCCGCCGGCGCGGCGCTCGGCGCGGTGCTTGCGGATATATTCGGGGTGCCTGCGGAACTTGCCGTGTGTCTCGGCTACGCGGCTGTGTTCGGCGCCGCTACGGGCACGCTTGTAGCTCCCGTGTTGCTCGGCTGCGAAATTTTCGGCTTTGCCGCCTTTCCCTTCCTGTTTTTCGCCTGCGCCGCGGCGTATGTGTTCGGGTTCGGGCAAACGGTATACGGAAAGAGCGCGGCAAATACCGCTTTGGCGGATAAATTGCCCGCCTTCCCGAGAAAGCGCATGTGCCCTCTTCCGCGGCGGCTGTACGGCGCGGTCCGCATGCCGAAAAAAAGGAACGCCCTTTCGTAGGGCGTTTTTTGTTGCCTTTCGGCGCGTTTTGGGGTATACTTTTGGTATGCTGCATGCCGACATTTCGCCCTTTGCGGGCAGGCGGGTGTGCGTCGCCCTTTCGGGCGGGGCAGATTCCGTCGCGCTTTTCCTTCTGTTTTCGGAAAATGCGGAAAAATTGCATATTTCCCTTTCCGCCGTCAATATCGAACACGGCATCCGCGGAAAAGAGAGCCTCGAAGACACCGCTTTCGTAAAAAGTTTGTGCGAAAAGGCGGGCGTTCCGCTCCTTTGTTTTTCCGCGGATATCCCCGCGCTCGCAAAGCAGAGCGGCAGGGGGGTGGAAGAAACGGCGCGCGAATACCGCCGCGGCGTTTTCGAACGCTTGATCAAAGAGGGCAGAACGGACATCGTCGCCACCGCGCACCATGCGGGCGACAACGCGGAAAGCGTGCTGTTGAATGTGCTCCGCGGCGCGGCGCTCACGGGCGCGGGCGGCATACGCGCATTTCTGCCCGTGGCAGGGGATAAGGGCATTGCCCGCCCTCTTCTGTCTTGCACGAAGGCGGAAATTTTGGAATATTTGACCGCGCGCGGCGCCGGGTGGCGGGAAGATTCGACCAATGCCGACGTTGCATATACCCGCAACTTTTTGCGCAGGAAGGTGCTTTCCCCCGCGAAAGAGATGTTTCCCGAATGCGAAAAAAATCTCTACGCCTTTTCCCGCTTTGCGCGCGAAGACGACGAATATTTGTATTCGCTGACGGACGGATACGTCGAAGAGGGAAAAGAATTTATCATCCGCCCGGGCGCGCCGCACCCCCTGCTGCGGCGGTGCTGTATACGCGCTTTGCGGTACTTCGGCGCGGAAAAGGATTATACGTCCGCGCATATCTTTGCCATGTGCGGGCTGTTCGACAAAGAGAGCGGCGCCGAGGCGGATCTGCCGGCGGGGCTGAAAGCGGTCAACGATTACGGCGCGCTCGCAGTCTACCGCCCCGCGCCCGCGCCCGTATATGCCTATCCCTTTGCGGAAGGTGAGTTCGACTGCGGCGGATATGTTTTGCGCGTTTCGCGCGGCGAACGCGTGCCCGGGGAGGGGATCTGCGGCAGGGCGCTGTATCTGAACGGCGCGGCGCTGCCATCGGGTGCGGTCATACGTCCCAGGCAAAACGGCGACGTGTTCAAAAAGTTCGGCGGCGGCACGAAAAAGCTGAAAGAATTTTTCATCGACAAAAAAATACCCGCGCGGCGGCGGGACGATTACCCGCTCATCGCGGCGGGGAAAGAGGTGTTTGCAGTGTGCGGACTTGAAATATCGGATAAAGCGCGCCTGCCCGAAGAGGGCGGCTCGCTCTGCCGCGACGGTGCGGTTAACCTTATTTTACACGAAAAAGGAGAAGAGTCATGCAAGAATTGAGAGAAGAATACCGCGATCTGAGCCGCATTCTGTTTACGCAGGAGGAGATCGCCGCCCGCGTGAAAGAGATCGGGGAAGAGATCTCCCGCACCTGCGCGGGGCAGGAACTTTTTATGGTCTGCATCCTGAAGGGCGCGTGCGTGTTTTTTGCCGACCTCATGCGCGCGATCACCATTCCCGTGCGCATCGGATTCATGTCGGCGTCCTCGTACGGCGCGGGCGTGTTTTCGTCCGGCGAGGTGAAACTCGGCGGGCTGTCTTTCCCCGTCGAGGGCAAGAATATCCTCATCGTTGAAGATATCATCGATACGGGCAACTCGCTTTGTGCGCTCAAACGCTTCCTTACGGAGCGGGGCGCGGCGTCGGTGAAGATCTGCGCCTTTCTCGACAAAGAGTCGCGGCGGACGGCCGACGTCGCCGTTGATTTCGTCGGGTACGCGATCGAAGACGAATTCGTCGTGGGGTACGGGCTGGACTATGCCGAGAGGTACAGAGGGCTGCCTTACATAGGTATTTTAAAACGGGAAGTGTACGAAAAATAAATGTTTCGGGCAATAGAAAAAGGGCGGAACGCGATAAGCGCTCCGCCCTTTTTCTATTGCGGGGTTATTGATTTTTCAACGCTTCTAAAACGTCCGCCTCGATTTTTTTGAGCTGTTCGTCCGAGGGCTTGTACGCGAGCTTTATCGCGGGCATGAGCGCCTCGCACTTGGGGCTTTTCAGCCCTTCGGATACCTGATCGGGCGACTGCCCGCCCCAACCGTAGGAACCGAAAGCGATAAACTTTTTCTTGTTCCCGTTCAGCCCTTTGAAGTAGGTCAGAAAGGACGCGACCGACGGCATCATGTTGTTGTTGAGCGTGGGCGAGCCTACGGCAATGTATTTCGCCGTCATCGCGTCCGCCACGATATCGGAATTGTGGCAGTAATGCAGGTTGTAAAGGCGGGGTTTCAGCCCGGCTGCGAGGAAGGCGTTTTCTATGGCGTGCGCCATCGCCTCGGTGGAGTGCCACATCGTGTCGTATACGATGATCGCCGTTTCGTCGTATTCGTTTGCCACCCACGACTTGTAGAGGGCGAGTATGTCGGGAATATGCTCCGTCCAGATAATGCCGTGGCTGGGGCAGATCATATCGATTTTCAGCCCCGCGAGGGCATCGAGCGCTTTTCCCGTCTGCATGCCGTAGGGCTGTACGATGTTCGCGTAGTATTTGCGCGCCTGAATGTACGCTTCGGGCAGGTCGCATTCGGTGTCCAGCCGCTCGTCGGAAGCGTAGTGCTGCCCGAACGCGTCGTTCGAAAAGAGTATGTTTTCGGGCGTCATGTAGCTGACCATGTTGTCCGGCCAATGCACCATGGGTGTGGGCACGAAGGTGAGCGTCCTTTTTCCGAGGGAGAGCGTTTCTCCCGCCTTCACGCCGATATAGCCGAGGTCGCCGTAATAGGCGGCAAGGTCTTTTATCCCCGCGCCGAACGCGGCATAAATTTTCGCGTTTTTGGCGATGCTTTTCATAAAAGGCAGCGCGCCGCTGTGGTCGGGCTCCGCATGGTTCGACACGATGACGTCGATTTTTGCGGGATCTATGACCGAAGAGATGCGCGAAAGCATCTCCTCTTTGAACGGCTCTTTCACCGCGTCGATGAGGGTGATCTTTTCGTCGAGGATGAGATAGGCGTTGTAAGTAGAGCCTTTTTCCGTTTCGTAACCGTGAAAATTGCGAAGGTTCCAGTCGATGGCGCCTACCCAGTAAACGCCTTCGGCAATGCGTATGGCATTCATTTGCTTGCGTTGCTCCTTTCCATATTATATAATGATTGCGCGTGCGCCGCGGCGCCGCCGATTTCCGCAGATATTATACAACGAAAGGGCGGCATTATGCAAGGATTTTTTCCGCCCGAAAGGAAAAATCGGCAAGCGGCGGGGATTTTTGTGCGGAAACTTCCGCACTTTTTCGCCGCAAACGCGAATATTTGAGGAATATCCCGCAAAAATGATTGACAACGCTAAAACTTTATGATAGACTCTAAGAACACACCGCGGAAGGTGTGATTTTTTTGCACGGAGTTTTTAGGAAAATGGCTGCCATCAACAGAACCAAGATCACGTTCGAGTGCACCGAATGCAAGCACAGAAATTACGACAATATGAAAAATAAAAAGAACGATCCCGAAAGGCTGCAGCTCAAAAAGTATTGCCCTTTCTGCAAAAAGCATACCGTTCATAAGGAATCCAAGTAACCGCCCGCTACAACGCGAGGGGGAACGGATGCGTTTGTCAAGGAGATAAAATGAAAGAGAAATCAGCGGTCAAAAAACCCAACATATTTGTCAGGATGGGCAGAAAGATCAAAGAAGTCTTTTCCGAGCTGAAAAAGGTCACATGGCCTTCCTTCGGCAAGGTCATGAAGGCGACGGGCGTCGTTATTTCCGTCGTCGTCATCTTTCTGATCGTCTTTACCGCCATCAACTTCGGGCTCAGTTCACTTTTGGATCTTGTAACGGGCATCGGAAGTTAAGGCATAAGGGGAGCATATGGAAAATTCACCCGAAAGCCAGGCTAAGTGGTACGTCCTTCATACTTATTCGGGGTATGAAGCGATGGTCAAAGACAGCCTTGAAAGGCTCATCGAAAACAACAATCTGCAAGACAGTATATTCGATCTGAAAATACCGATGGAGCAGACCATCGAAGAAAAGAACGGCAAGCGCAAAGTGGTGGAAAGGAAACTTTTGCCCTGCTATGTCTTCATCAAGATGATCTATTCCAACCAGGTATGGTACCTCGTCACGAATACGAGGGGCGTCACGGGCTTTGTCGGCCCGCAGGGAAGGCCTCTGCCGCTGAAAGACGACGAAGTGCGCAAAATGCAGCTCGAAACGGTCGTCGTGAACGCGGATTTCGCCGTGGGCGACGACGTGAGCATCGATGCCGGTCCTTTGGCGGGGTTCGTCGGCAAAATAAAAGAGCTGAACGACTCGGCGCAAAAGGCGAAGGTCAACGTCGTCATGTTCGGCAGGAATACCGACGTCGAAGTGGAGTACGTTCAGATCAAAAAGCTCAACCTTACCGAACAGCCGAAGGAAGAGCAGGAAAATTAAGCAGGAACAGGGGCAACCCTATTTCTAATACAGTGGGAGAAGCGCAAATATTTACGGCGCTTTGCTAAAACCACCATTTGGAGGAGAACTTATGGCTAAGAAAATCACCGCGGTAGTCAAATTGCAGCTGCCCGCCGGTAAAGCCACGCCCGGTCCCCCCGTCGGTTCGACGCTCGGTCCGCACGGCATCAACATTCCCGGCTTTACCAAAGAGTTCAATGCGAAGACTGCCGACCAGGCGGGGCTTATCATCCCCGTGGTCATCACCATTTATCAGGACAGGTCTTTCACGTTTATTCTGAAAACACCGCCCGCGCCCGTCCTTATCAAAAAGGCGTGCAAGATCGAGAGCGGAAGCGCGCGTCCTAACCGCGACAAAGTGGCAAAGCTGACCGATGCGCAGGTCGAGGAGATCGCCAAGCTGAAGATGCCCGACCTCAATGCGGCTTCCCTGGAAGCGGCAAAGAGCATGATCCGCGGCACCGCACGCAGCATGGGCGTCACCGTCGAAGAATAAAAGGAGAATGTGGGAGAGAATATTCTCGCGTGTACCACAAGGAGGTAAAATAGAATGAAATACGGGAAAAAATATGCCGACAGCTTAAAGGCATACGACCGTTCCAAAGCATACGACGTCGACGAAGCCATGGGGCTTGCGGTCGACACCGCCAAGGCGAAATTCGACGAAACGATCGAGCTTCACGTGCGCCTCGGCGTAGATCCCCGTCAGGCAGACCAGCAGGTCCGCGGCGTGCTCGTCCTTCCCAACGGCACGGGCAAGAGCAAAAAGGTGCTCGTCATCGCCAAGGGCGAAAAGGCTGACATCGCGCAGGCTGCCGGCGCCGATTATGTGGGCGCCGAAGAGATGGTGCAAAAAATTCAGACGGAAAACTGGTTCGACTTCGACGTGGTCATCACCACTCCCGACATGATGGGCGTGGTCGGCCGCATCGGTAAAGTGCTCGGCCCGAAGGGGCTCATGCCGAACCCGAAGTCCGGTACCGTTACCCCCGACGTCGCAAAGGCGATCGCCGAGGTGAAAGCGGGTAAAGTCGAATACCGTTTGGACAAGACGGCTATCATTCACTGCCCGATCGGCAAGAAGAGCTTCGGCAAAGAGAAGCTCGCGGAAAACTTCAACGCGCTGATGGACGCGATCGTCAAGGCGAAACCCGCTTCGGCGAAAGGGCAGTACATCAAGAGCGTGGCGGTTTCCAGCACGATGGGCCCCGGCATCAAGGTCAACTATAATAAGGCGTAAGGCAAAATTGTTTTTGCCGACGGGCGAAAAATTGTTGACATACCGAAAAAATATCGGTATAATATACAGGCATTTGAAAATTGCTACGGCATAAATATCCGTACCGCAGAAAGCAGGCACCGCAAGGTTTAATGGAAACGCCCGCCGAGGTATAAGTTTCGACTGTTTGTTTTTGCATGCAAGTCCTTATATCCTCGCGGTATAAGGACTTTTATTTTTGCCGGAAGGGCGCGGGTTTTATTTATAAGTCGCGCGAAAAGAGGGAAAAACCGACGAGAAGCGTAAGCGGCCGTCGGGGTTGTCCTCAAAAATCACGGAAAAATGTTTTAACGTCTTAAAACATTTTTCG
>CALVST010000043.1 GCA_944359365.1 uncultured Clostridia bacterium | reverse complement strand
GAAATCGCGCGCATGCAGACGGCTGCCGTCATCAAAGCGGCGATCAACGTCAAGAAAAAGCATAAAAATTGGAACATCGTTCCCGAGATCATGATCCCGTTGACGGGCGAAGTGAAAGAGCTCGCTTTCGTCAAGAAGATCGTCGTCGAAGTTGCCGACAAACTCATCGCGGAAGCGAAGAGCGACCTCAAGTATGAAGTCGGCACGATGATCGAGATCCCGCGCGCGGCGCTCACCGCCGACGAAATGGCGAAAGAAGCGGAATTCTTCTGCTTCGGCACGAACGACCTCACGCAGATGACCTTCGGCTTCTCGCGCGACGACGCCGGCAAATTCCTGCCCGCGTACTACGAGAACAAGATCTACGAATCCGATCCGTTCGCAAGGCTCGACCAGGTCGGCGTAGGCAAACTGATGGATATGGCGGTCAAACTTGGTAAAGAAACCCGTCCGACCATGCACTTCGGTATCTGCGGCGAGCACGGCGGCGATCCTTCGTCCATCGAGTTCTGCCACAAGATCGGGCTCAACTATGTTTCCTGCTCGCCTTACCGCGTCCCCATCGCAAGGCTCGCGGCTGCGCAGGCGAACATTAAAAATCCCCGCAAGTAATTGAGGGACAATGCCGAAAAACCGCCGTTACGGCGGTAAAAGGGGCGCGCTCCGTACGGAGCGCGCCCGTTCATTTTATTTGTTATTGTCAAAAGGACCGGTATAAACAACCCCGGCCGCTTGTACATATGCAAGAGGGTGGGATTGTTTATAATAAATTTATTTTTTATAGCAATGAACACCATTATATGTAATAAAAGGGACGCCGGTCAGATTTTTATTATAGGGACAGGTGAACGAACTTCCGGAAGTGGGCTTAAAAAGGATACTGCTGTTTGTCGAACCGAGTTTTTCATAAGTGCCTGTCTTTTCTGTTACCGTACCTGTCAACAAATTTTCCACTTTTAAATCAAAAGTATCATCTGTATTTAATACAATTGTTACTTCTCGGTCGTTTTTAGCCCCAACATAGGTTTCTTTAAACATGCCGTCACAGCTTTGTATTGCAAATATAATAATTACAATTGCTATAACAGACAGGAAGAGCCATAGTGCTTTTTTTGCTTTTTGTTTCATAATTTTACCTCGAACAGTAATGTAATAATTATCTAATGTATACATTATGCTATTTTATAAATCTTTTTGTCAATCATTTTTACATTATATAATATATACATTAGCTATTCAGGAGATTATTATGAAGCTGCGGGTGTTGGATATACTGAAAGAAAAGGGGAAAACGAAATATTGGTTAATGATGCAAATGGGGCTTAGCTTTCAAAATTTTAACAATATGGTTTATAATAGGACAAAGGGCATTAAATTCGAAAATATGCAGGCGCTGTGCGATATTTTGGAGTGTACTCCGAATGATTTGTTCGAAGAATATTATGATAAACGTTAACAAACGTGTTTTTGCTTAAAAAGCGGCAAAGCTCCGCCCGCATTGTGCGGGCGGAGCTTTGCCGTGCCGATGATATAGGGGCGCGGTGCGTTCAGAGCGCTTTCAGGTTTTCCATCATCTTTTCCAAACATTCGAGAGTGCCGTCGAGCTGTTTTTCGCCGATGCCCTTAAATACGGAGGATATAACTTCGGCGGTATTTTCCTGCGCGGCGCCTTCCGCGAGGATGACGAGCGTTTCGCGCTTGTCGTCTGCCGCTTTTTCCGTGCGCACGAATCCTTTGGAGGCAAGCGCGTCCACAAGCTGGCGTATATTTTGCCTCGTACAGCCGAACCGCTCCGAAAGATCGGAAAGATTCGCGCTCCCCTCCGCCTCTTCGAGCGTGCCGAGGAGCATCGCCTGTCTTAGCGTCAGCCCGTCCCGAACGCTCTGCTTTTGCAACAGGTTTGCGGTGCGGAAAAGATATTCCGCGATCAGCTGTTTTTTTCTGGATTTCTTCATTGGTTTAATCTCCCGTGCGTTACACATATATTATACCCGAAAGGAGGCGGGCTGTCAAGGCGGCGTATCTTGCAGGGATGCCGCCTTTTCGTTGCTTTTTCCGGGGAAATAATGTATAATGATAAGGCGTTGCGGCAAAAGCCGCAAAAGAGGTCAACAATGCTCAAGGACAAATTTATTGCCGTTGCCGAATATCCCGCGATGAAAAAGGTGCTCGCCTTTTTTGACGGGTATTATTATCCCGCCGTATATGCGGCACTGGCGCTGATATCATCCATTTTCGGGCTGGAGATCCCGTTTTTTATTCTTACGGTGCTGGCCGCCGTTTTCGTGTGCCTGTTCGCGAAAGACACTCGTTCTCTGTTCGTGCCTGTGGCTGTGATGACGATGGGCAGGAGCTGGAAACATGCATCCTTTGCACCGTACAATTCCGATTTTATGAGCCGCCCGTATGTGATCGCGGTGCTGTGCGTCCTCGGTGCCGTCGCGTTTGCCGCACTTTTATGGCGGGTGATCGTATGGAGAGGGGAGCATAATTTTTTCAAAGACAAAAGTGCCTATAAATGGAGCATCGTCGCAATGACGGCCGTGCTCCTGCTCAACGGCGTTTTCTATTCGGGGTGGATCGCGTCCGATCTTTTGCTCGGGCTGTTGTATGCGGTTTCCTTTTTCGGGCTGTACATCTTCTTTTTCAATACTTTGGAAAGAAGAGAAGGAACGGCGAGGTACGTCGCCGTTGTCCTGTTTGCGGCGCTTTGCCTTATTTTATTGCAGATCGGATGGATATTCGCGTTTGAAGACGCTGTGCAGGGCGGCTCTATCAATAAAGACCGCATCATAACGGGTTGGGGCGTGAGCAACAATATCGGCGCGCGCATCGCCATCTATTTGCCCGCCTGCTTTTATATGAGCATGAAATTCCGCCGAGGCTGGATATTTTATGTGAGCGGATTCGTGTTTTTCGGCAGCATCTTTCTCACCCTCAGCCGCACATCGGTATTGATGGGCGCCATAGCGCTCGTCTGCATGGCGGTATATCTGAGTATCGTCAAAACCCCTTGCCGCAAGTTTATCCGCATATTCAATATCGCCTGCGTGGCGGGCGTAATTGTCCTTGCGGCGATATTTTGGGACAAGATACAAGAGCTTTTTGCCGTATTTTTCGAACGGGGAGTCGACGATTCCGGCAGGTTCGAGATCTGGGAGAGCGGACTTAAAAACTTTTTACGCGCTCCCGTGTTCGGCGTCGGATTTTACGAACCGATCATGCCGGGAGTTGAAATGATCGGAATGTTTCCGGAAATGTACCATAATATATTCGTGCAGATGTTGGCAAGCTGCGGCATCGTAGGATTTGCGGCGTTCGTGTTTCAGATCGTGCAGTTTGCGCACGTCGTGTTCCGGAAAGGGGTTACGGTGGAAAGGCTGTTTTTTGTAATGGTCATCTTGGTCATTCTTGCGACCAACTTGCTGGACGTGCATCTGTTCCTTCCCACCATTTCTGTGGTCTATTCGGTGTTTTTACTGTTTGCGGAGCTTGCGCCCGCGAAAGCTAAGCCTTCCGAAGGCGAAGTTTCTGAAAAAGGCGAAACTGTTCGGGAAGGATCGTCGCCCGCCGAAGAAGGCGAGAGTGCTCGGGCAGAATGAAAGAATAAAAGGGGCGCCGCGCGGGAGTTTCCGCGCGGCGCTCAATTTTACCAAATTTCAACTTTTTTTCTGCAAAAGACAGTCGTAAAGGTCTGTCATCCTGTGTGCCTCTTTTTCTATATCGTACCCTGCATGCTCTACCGCCTCGCGCGCGTTCCCGATATGCGGCATATCCTTTGAAAGCGCCTTTGCCCAAACGGCGACATCGCTTTCGCCGTTTGCAGGGAGAAAGATGCACGCGCCGCTTATATCCGCTTCCTTCGGCACCGCGTCGGAGAGTATGCAGGGGACGCTTGCAGCCTGCGCCTCGACGGCAACCATGCCCAAACCTTCGTAGCGAGAGGGAAGTGCGAACGTATCTGCCGCCTTATAATAGGGGGCGGGATCGCACGGGGGAACGAAGCGCACGCTTTCGGCTATGCCGAGCGTTTCCGCCCTCTCTTTGAGCGCGGCCTCGTCCGTGCCGCCGCCCACAAGCAAAAGCGTCATGGGGCGTTCCCTATGCGCAAGCGCAAACGCTTTGAGCAGGAAGAACAGGTTTTTCTGATAGACGAATCGCCCGACAAAAAGGACTGCCTTTTCTTGTAAACCGAGCCGCTCTTTCGCTGCTGCGCGTTCCTCGGCAGAACAATAAAAGCGTGCCGCGGGGATGGCGTTGGGCAGAATAAATGCCTCTTGCGCGCGTTTGCCGAACAGATTTTGCGCGGCGTGCATGCTGCACGCCGCGAGCGCGGTCGCCTTTTTCGCGGCAAACGGGCGCAGAAGTTTTTTAACGATGTAATGGTCGGAATGCTTGTCGAAAGCGCTGTGCGCGTGGCAGATGCGCACGGGGATGCCTGCCGCTTTTGCGGGCGGCAGCGCAAATGCCGAAAGGATGGTCATGTGTGAGTGTACGGCGCTGTAATCTTCGGAACGGTAAATTTTTTTCAGCGCCCGCATCGCGGAAAAGGGACTCTTCTGAAAGGACGGGATATAATATATGCGGCTGGTCGGATCGACTGAATGCACGGCGTCGTCAAAATCGCACTTTGCATAGGTAACAAAGTCGAAACGGTAGCGCGAAGTGTCCGCACGGCGGAAATAATTCAATAAAAAAGCGGCAACGCCGCCTATGCGGGCGTTGCCGACGATGTGTATCACTTTGATGCGACTATCTTTCATAAAGGACCTTTATTATTTGCTCGCCTGCAATTTCAGCTCGGCGCAGATAATATCGTTGGAAGAATAGGTGATCTTGATCTCCCGTTTCAGCTTGGCATATTGCGCGTCGCTCACGGGGCGCAGGAATTTTTTCTCGCCGACAAAAATCAACGCTACTGTTTTGAATATGATCTTCAGGTCAAGCCACAAGGAGGCGTGCATCACATAGTAAGCGTCGTAATATTTGCGGTCTTCTATGGAAAGGTGCCCGTTGCCGTTCACCTGCCCCAGTCCCGTAAGCCCCGGGCGCATTTCAAATTTTATAAGCTCCCAATCTTTATAGTCGGAATCGAAGACGGGCATAAGGGGGCGGGGCGCTATAAAGCACATATCTCCCTTGATTATGTTCAGCAATTGGGGCAGTTCGTCTATTTTGAATTTGCGGATGAACCTGCCTACCTTCGTAAGGTTAGGGTTATTGTCGCTGATGACGCGCTTTTCCTTGTCGTAAGCCACGCGGGTGCTCTTCATGGAGCGGAACTTATAGCAAAAAAATTTTTTGCCCTGTTTTCCCGTTCTGAGCTGCTTGAAGATGACTTCGCCGCCGTCTTCCGCTTTTATGGCGATCGCAACGGCAAGAAATATGGGGCTCGAAACGACCAGCGCGACGAGCGCGAAAATGAAATCAACGCCGTATTTCAGGCGGATATATGCTTTATGCATTTTTTCTCCGAACGGCAGCCCTTCATGCACGGGCGAGCCGCATTCAACCGTTTTACTTGTATGTCCGAAATTTCCGCCGCTCTGTGTCCGCTCGCGGAAATGAGTATCTTCTCTGTATGCCCGTCCATTATAACACTAAATTTCACACGAGGCAAGTTATTTCATGCAGTTTATATATATTTTTCGTGAAAATTGAATAAAAACGAGGTGTGTTTTTTGATTTTATGCATGATATCGTTTACCGATACACCGTTTTCGGAGCATGTGCGCCGCTTGCGCAGGTGTGCGCCAAAAGTTTGACTTTGTTGCGGCAATATGGTAAAATAAACAAAAATGTTTGTCTGCCTGCAGGTTTGCGGGGCAGACGGCGCAGGCGCGCTTTGTTTCCGGACGGTGCGCCGCGCGATTCGGGCGGGCTATGAAAATACTTGTTACCGGCGGCGCGGGGTTTATCGGCGGGAATTTTGTATACCATCTTCTCCGCGGGCATCCGGAAGATGTCGTGGTCTGTGCGGACAAGCTGACCTATGCCGGCGATCAGGATACGTTGGCAGAAGCTTTCCGTTCCCCGCAGTTCGTCTTTTACAGGGCAGATATCGCAAAAAAACGCGATATGGAAATAGTGTTCGGGCGAGAACGCCCGGACGCCGTCGTAAACTTTGCTGCGGAGAGCCATGTGGACAGGTCTGTGCGTTCCCCGTCCGTCTTTTTGCGCACGAACGTGCTCGGGGTGCAGGTCCTGCTCGGTGCGTGCCTGAAATATAATGTGCCGCGCTTTCATCAGATATCTACCGATGAGGTCTACGGAGACCTGCCGCTCGAAGGGGGCGGCGCTTTTTCGGAAAATTCTCCGCTCAGGCCTTCGTCACCCTATGCGGCGTCAAAGGCGGCGGCGGATCTTCTGGCGCTTTCTTACAGGCGTACATACGGGCTGAACGTAACGGTGTCGCGCTGTTCGAACAATTACGGGCGGTTTCAGTTTCCCGAAAAGCTCATACCGCTCGCCATAGCGCGAACGCTCGCGGGCAAACCCGTGCCCGTATACGGAACGGGAAAAAACGTGCGCGACTGGATCGCCGCGGAAGATCACTGCGCGGCGATAGACCTTATTTTAAGAAAGGGGAAGAGCGGAAGCGTGTACAACGTCGGCGCGCGGGCGGAAAAGAGCAATCTCGAATTGCTCGAAGCGGTCTTTGCGGCGCTCGGCGGCGGTAAGATCGAATTTGTGAAGGACAGGGCGGGGCACGACCTGCGCTATGCCGTGGATCCGTCTAAAATAGAAAGCGAACTCGGCTGGCGGGCAAAGATAACCTTTGCGGAGGGGATACGCAAGACCGCGGCGTGGTATCTTTCGAAAAGAAATTGGCTGGAAAATATCGAAAACGGAACATATAAAGAAAGCGCTTTGCGGCGCTTTCCCGCCAACGTTCCCGTAAGGCTTGTGCCGGGGCAGGGCGGACAAGGAGAAGTGACTTAAAATGACGCAAGGGTTTTTCAAAGGCATATGGAAGGACAGGTATGTCCTTATAAGCCTCGTCAACCGCGATCTGCAGGCAAGGTACAGGCGCTCTATTTTGGGTGTGCTTTGGTCCATCATCACGCCGCTCGCGTTGTCCGTGATCATCGGGACAGTGTACGCTCTGCTTTTTAATCAAGACATAAAAGTCACCATCCCCATACTGTTTGCGGGGCTGAATCCGTGGACGTTCATCACGGCGTCCGCCGATGGCGGGAACACGTCGTTCATTTATGCGGAAGGGTATCTGAAACAGCTCAGCGTCAATCCGCAGATATTCCCGCTGCGCACCGTGTGTGTTGCTTTCATCAATCTGCTGTACAGTTTAATGGCGTTTTTCGTTCTCTATCTCATCCTGCAGCCGCAGACGTTCGGTCCGGAAATGCTCATGGTCATACCGGGACTCGTCATCATGTTCGTATTCAGCTGGGGGTTTGCGCAGTTCGCGTCGGTCGCCAATTTGTATGTACGCGACTATCAGCCGCTGCAGTCGCTCGTATTGCAGGCGTTCTTTTACGTTACGCCCATCATCTATCGCCCCGCGCAGCTGGCAGAGCAGCTCTCTTTCATTTATCGCTACAATCCTTTTTATTATATCCTCGACGTCGTGAAACAGCCCTTGCTCGGCAATCTTGTGCCGCCCGAAAATTATCTGATCGCGGTCCTCGTCGCCGCGGCGGTCTTCGCGCTCGGCGCGTTTATGGTCGATCGCTGCCGCTGGAAGATCAACTTCAAACTGTGAGGCGCTATGAGTTTTATAAAAATGGAAGATACAGACCTTGTTTTCAAGGTTTGGAGGGAGCGGCGTCTCAAAGACATCATCGTTCCCGGGAGCAATAAATTCAATAAATTTCAAAACGCCGCCGTACACGCGCTCGACCACGTCAACCTGACGATTGAAGAAGGGGAGCGCGTTGCCGTCATCGGGCATAACGGCGCGGGCAAAAGCACGCTTTTGAAGGTGATCGCCGGCATATTCAGGCCATCGGGCGGCAAATTGACCGTCGAAGGAAAGGTTTCGAACATGTTCGAACTTTCCACGGGGTTCGAAGCGGAGCAAAACGGTTGGGACAATATGTACCTGCGCGGGCTGATGCTCGGGCTCACACCGAAAGAGATCAAGTCGAAAATGCGCGAGATCGCCGATTTTTCGGAATTGGGCGAGTTTTTGAATATGCCCGTCAAGTACTATTCCTCGGGTATGTTCGTGCGTCTGGCTTTTTCCACCTCCACCGCGTTCATGCCCGATATCCTGTTGCTGGACGAGGTGTTTGCCGCGGGCGACGCAGGTTTTATAGACAAGGCGATGCGCCGCATGAAAGACATGGTCAACGTTGCAAAGATTTTGGTCATGGTCACGCACAATATGGAAACGGCGCTGGAGATATGTGACCGCTGTATCTGGATAGACAGAGGGCAGGTCCGCATGGACGGCGCTACGGAAGAAGTTGTGCAGGCATATCTCGATTTCGTAAAGTAAGGCTTATGAGTAAGAAAAAAAAGATAAAATGGGTGATATATACCCTCATCGTCATCGCGGCGGCTGCCTTGCTCGAGGTGTGTGCGTTCAATTTCAAGCCGATCGCCGTATCTCTCGGGTGGAGGGCAGACGAAACGCGCGCTTACACCCTTGCCGATATTCCCGCCGACGGCCTTATAAATTGCGTTATGGACGAAAACGGACTCAAAGTTACGGCAGAAGGCGCTTCGTTCACGCTTACGGGGCTGGGTTACGAGCTGAACACCGTTCGCATCGTCTATGAGGCAGACGGCATTGCTGGCGTCAATGCGTTCTGCGATTCGAATAAAGAGGATAAGACCGTTTCGCTCGAAAACGGCGCGGGCAATACCGTCATCGATGCGACTATCCTTTCCGTGCGTTTCGATCTCGACGCGCAAGCGGGCGCGACCGTCCGTTCCTTTACCGTGATCATCAACGATTACCAATTCGACTTTTCGTGGGCCAGGTTCGTCGCCATGATCGCCGTGGCGGTCATAACGCGCGCGCTGTTCGGTTTGCAGCGGCCGATAGACTACGGCATCGACACTTCCGCAAATTTACAAAAGCAGGAGAAAGAAGACACTCCGCAAGGCGAAAGCTGATAAAACCTCCTTCCCGCATATAAGGGAAGGAGGTTTTTCAGACCAGGACAAGTTAAAGGTCCGGACGTCATTTCGTGAAGAATACGTAGTTCCCTTTTGAGACCTCGTATTTTTTTCCGTCCGGCAGAATGATTTCTGCGCAAGCGCCTTCCGGGATTTCGTACTCGTACCGGATCCCGTCCGGCAGAAAGGTCCACTTTGCGCGCAGCGTTCCGTACCTTGTATCGAACGCCATATCGGTGAAATGTAGCCGTGCGTCGGGGTGCGGGCATATGCGCACCCGTTCATATGCGGGCAAAAGCGGCTGTATACCGACCGCTTTGCCGAATATCCAGTCGAAAACGGCGCCGTAGGCGTAATGGTTGAAGGAATTCATGTCTTTGTTCCACACTTCGCCCTTTTCGTTGATGCCGTCCCAGTGTTCCCACATCGTCGTGGCGCCCATGTTTACCGAGAACAGCCAGGAAGGCGCCTTTTCCTGCAAAAGAAGCGAGTAAGCGATGTCGTCTCTTCCGTTTTCGCTCAGTGAGTGAAGGATATAGGGCGTTCCCAAAAATCCGGTCGTCATGCGCATCCCGTTTTGCTCAATGAGCTCGACGAGCGCATCCGTTTGCCTTTTCCTGTCTTTTTCTTCTCCCAGTCCGAAATAGAGGATGAGGGAGAGCGCCGTCTGCGTATAGCAAGTGGATTGTTCGGAAGAACAGCAGACAGCAGGTTTACCCTTGGGCAGACCGTTTTCAATAAATTTGCGGCGGAATGCTTCCACGACCTTTTCCCGCAGGGTGCGGTAGCCGCTCGTGTCTTTGCCGAGGACGTTTCCCGCGTTGATCACGATCGACAGGGAATATGCGTAAAAAGCGGTATCGATCAGGCTCGTATCGGTCGCTCCGGAGAAAGAGCCGTAGGGGGCGTCCGTCGCAAGCCAATCGCCGAAGTGGAAACCGGCGTTCCAAATATAGGAGCCGTTTTCCTCGTTTTTGATATATTCTATCCATTTGCACATGGCGGGATAGCATTCGGACAGAAGCTGCTTGTCCCCGTAAGCGAGATATATTTCCCATGGACATATGGTAACGGCGTCGCTCCATCCGGAGGCCGGATAGAACGGTATCCCCTTCACGATAGGGATGACGCTTTCCACGCCGCCGTTTTTATGCTGATCGAGAATAAGGTCGTGCAGCCATTTTCTGAAAAATTTGTGTACGTCGAAATTGATGGCGGCAGTGCGGCAGAATACCTGTGCGTCGCCCGTCCATCCCAACCTTTCGTCGCGCTGCGGGCAATCGGTCGGAACGTCTATATAGTTGCTCCGTTGCCCCCATATGATATTGGAATACAGCTGATTGATCTTTTCATTTCCGCAAACAAATCGTCCCGTGCGTTTTATGTCGGAATGTACGGCGATCGCGTTGAAACAGGAAAGGTCGATATCTTCGGAAAAATATTCGTCTATGCGGATGTACCGGAAACCTTGAAAACTGAAAACGGGTTTGAATTCATCTTCTCCGCCGCTCAGCGTATAAGTGCAGCGATTAGCCGCGTTTCGGTAGTTTCCGTTATAAAAATTTCCGTCTTTATCAAGTATTTCGGCAGGGACAAAGGAGATTTTGCCGCCGCGCGGGCCTCTGCATTTTACGCGGACGTATCCCGCCAAGTTCTGGCCGAAATCGATGACTCTTTCGCCGTTCGGCGTTGTGATCAGCGCGCGGGGATAAACGATTTCCCCTTCGACGACGGGCTCGCCCTCATCGGGTACGAGTTTGGCTTTTACATGGGTTTCCTGTGCGTATCCGATGCGCTGCGGTTCGAGCGTCGCATCCTGCGTTTCGCCCATGTAAAGCTCGGAATAAACGCAGCGGTTGGTCCAGGTTTCCCAACTTTTATCCGTACCGAAACGCTCCTTTTTTCCGTCCGCATAAGTCAGCGTCAGTTCGGCGATCGCGGCGGCGCGCGGAATATACGGATGTACAACGCCCACGAAGATTTCGGCGGACGCCCAGCCGTTCCCCAAAAGAAGCGAGAGCTCGGCGTATTCTTTGCAGCAGGCAAAAAACCGCGTTACGTCGTAAGTTTGTACCTGTACGCGCTTCACATAATCCGTCCATCCCGGCATAAACAGCGCATCGGTCACGTCTTTTCCGTCTATAAAAAAACGGTACATGCCCATCGCGGTGGCGCGAAGCTCGGCTTTTTTTACGGTGCCGCGGAGGCAGATCTGTTTTTTGAACAGGGGGCAGGTCTGCGCGTCTTCCGGCGCGGATATCCATGCGGCGTTGTTGAATTTCATTTTATGGTTCCTCCGGATCGTGGAATCATCCCTTACAGTATACCATCGGGGAACATCGTTGTCAACGTCAGTAAAAAAATAGCGCGTGTTTTTTTGTCCCCCTTGACTTTTGCCCTCTCGAAGGTGTACAATAGCAGAGAGGGAAAAGCGTATGTATTACGATATCACGCAGGAAGTTTTTTCCTGCAAAGTATACCCCGGCGACACGCCGCCGTCGTTCAGACGGGCGCAGGATATGGCGCGGGGCGATGCCTGCACCGTGACGGATATAACCATGTGCGCGCATAACGGCACCCACGTCGACGCGCCCGCGCATTATGTCCGCGGCGGAAAGACGGCAGAGGCATTGGAGCTTTCGCGCTTTGCAGGGCGCTGCGCGGTGCGCTCGTTTGCGGGGCGCATATGCGCGGAAGAGCTGCAGAATATAACCGCGCCCCGCCTTCTCATAAAAGGGGAACGGGAAATAACGCCCGAAGAAGCGGCCCTGCTCGCCGAAAAGTTTTGGCTCGTCGGCGTGGAAACGCAGTCGGTCGGCCCGGACGAGGCGCACCGCGTTTTACTCGGCAAAGGCGTCGCCCTGCTCGAAGGCGTGCGGCTTTCGGGCATTGCGGAAGGGGAGTACGAGCTGTTCGCGTTCCCTTTGAAGTTGGGCGGCTGCGACGGCGCGCCCGTGCGCGCGGTCTTGCGGACGAAGGAGGAAAAAGAATGAATATCGCGCTCATCTGCATTTTGGCAATTTACGGGGCGGTCAGCCTTGCGGCGCTCATCGCATACGGGGCGGATAAGCGGAAGGCTAAGCGCGGCGAATGGCGCATACCCGAAAAGGTGCTTTTGCTGCTCTCCTTTTTCGGCGGGGCAGTCGGCGGACTTTTGGGTATGGTGCTATTCCGCCATAAAACAAGGCACTGGTATTTTTGGTTCGTGAATATCGCAGGGCTTGCCTGGCAGGCGGTTCTGGCGCTATGCGTCGCGTTCGCCGTATAAAAAAGGAAATAGAAAAAACGCTCCGAAAATTCGGAGCGTTATCGTTTTTTCTATGAAATATTAAGCGCGTTCCACTTTGTCGCTTTTCAGGCAACGCGCGCAAACGTAAGCGGATTCCACTTTGCCGTCTTTCACGATCCTGACCTTCTGCACGTTTGCTTTAAAAGTCCTTCTCGTTTTGCGGTTACTGTGGCTCACGTTATTGCCGGAATTCTGTCCCTTATTGCATACGCTGCAAACCCTCGACATATTTACACCTCCGCGGTCGTATTCATTAAAAAATGAGCGCACGAAAAGCGCCCCGCCCGAAACGAGCAGTAATAATATAACAGAACTTTTTAAAAAAAGCAATCGTTTTTGTGCCGATTCGGGTAAAAAATTGCATAAAAAAATTTATGAGATAAAAAATTTTTGCGCTCTTTCTGCAATTCTCTTGCAAAACGGGTGAAAATAGTATAAAATATGGATGATACGGGAGTGTGTGCTTTTATGTCAGTAAACACGAGCAATGCCTACGGTAAAATAACCATATCAGACCTCGCCATTGCGAAGGTCGCGTCTTTGGCGGCGATGGAATGTTACGGCATCGTCGATACCGTTTCGCGCCGTTTTACAGACAGCCTTTCCGAGCTTTTCAATAAAAGTTCCGAAGGCAGGGGCGTAAAAGTGACCACCAGCGGAGACCGCATATATATCGACGTATACGTCATCATCAAATTCGGCGTATCCATCAATGCGGTCGCCGAGTCGCTCAAAGAGAGCGTCAAATACAGAGTCGAAAGATTTACGGGCATGATCGTAGATACGGTCAACGTGAACGTCATAGGCGTAAAGCTGTGATCTTTCGGCAAGGAGCGAAAAATTTCCATGCCTAAATCGGTAAACGGCACCGAGTTCCGCAAGATGATCGTTGCGGGCGCCAAGGTGCTCGAAATAAACAGGACGAAGGTGGACGCGCTCAACGTGTTCCCCGTGCCCGACGGTGATACGGGCACGAATATGTCCCTCACCATTCAGTCGGCGGTCAAAGAATTGGGTTTATGCTCTTCCAACCGCCTTTCCGAGCTTTGCGACGCGGTTTCCAAAGGCGCTTTGAAGGGCGCGCGCGGCAACTCGGGCGTCATATTGTCGCAGCTTTTCCGCGGTATGTGCGCGGAATTTAAAAATTACGAAGAGATATCCATAAAGGCTTTCGCAAAGGCGATGGAGAACGGCACCAAGGTCGCATATTCCGCCGTTTCCAAGCCCAAGGAAGGCACCATCCTCACAGTGGCGCGCATGATGAGCGAGTTTGCCCGCTCTTCCGCGTCCAAATACAGAGACTTCAACGCATTCCTCACCGACGTGATACAAAAGGGGGAAGAGGCGCTCGCAAAGACGCCCGAACTTCTGCCCGTGCTCAAAAAGGCGGGCGTGGTCGATTCGGGCGGCATGGGGCTGTTGTGCGTTTACCGCGGTTTCCTCTCTGCCGCAAGCGGCGAAGAGGTGGAGGGCGCGGCCGACTTCGATCCTTCGCAGGGCGCGGAAGAGGATGTTTTCGGCGACAATTCCGACATCATCAACCTCGACCTCGGCGAAATAGAGTTCGCTTACTGCACCGAATTCTTCGTCATCAATTTGAAAAAACAGACGACGCTCGCGGATATCGACAAGCTCAAAGAAAAGCTGATGGCGATCGGCGA
>CALVST010000042.1 GCA_944359365.1 uncultured Clostridia bacterium | reverse complement strand
TTACTCCCACTCGATGGTTGCGGGCGGCTTGCTCGTGATGTCGTACACGATGCGGTTGGCGTGCGGCACTTCGTTGATGATGCGGGAAGAAATGCGCTCCAACACATCGTAAGGGATGCGCGCCCAGTCCGCCGTCATCGCGTCTACGCTCGTAACGGCACGCAGGGCGATGACGGGCTCGTACGTCCTCGCGTCGCCCATGACGCCCACCGTATTCGTGGAGGTGATGACCGCAAAATACTGCCATATCTCTCTGTCCAGCCCCGCCTTTGCGATCTCCTCGCGCATGATGTAGTCCGCATCGCGCAAGGTCTGCAGCTTTTCTTCGGTCACTTCACCCATGATGCGTATCGCAAGCCCCGGACCGGGGAAGGGCTGGCGCTGTACGACGGAATCGGGCAGACCGAGCTCGGTCCCGACTTTGCGCACCTCGTCTTTGAACAGATCGCGCAGAGGTTCCACGATCTCTTTGAAATCCACCACGGAAGGGAGCCCCCCTACGTTGTGGTGGCTCTTGATGACGGCGGAAGCGCCCTTGCCGCTTTCGATGACGTCGGGGTAGATCGTCCCCTGCACCAAAAAGTCGACCGCGCCGATCTTCTTCGCCTCTTTTTCAAACACTTTGATAAATTCTTCGCCGATGATCTTGCGCTTTTTTTCGGGTTCGGATACGCCCTTTAATTTGGAAAGGAACAGCTCGCGCGCGTCCGCCTTTATCAGGTTCATCCCCAATTTATCGCGGAACACGGAAACGACTTCTTCCGCCTCGCCCTTGCGCAGCAACCCGTGGTCGACGAAAACGCAGGTAAGGTTATCGCCCGCCGCGCGGTGCACGAGCGTCGCCGCAACGGCGCTGTCCACGCCGCCGCTCATCGCGCACAGCACCTTTTTGCCCGCAAGTTTGTTTTTAAGAGCGGAAACCTGTTCGTCCACGAAGTTCGCCATCGTCCAATCGCCCTTCGCTTTACAGACGCCGTAAAGGAAGTTTCTGAGTATCTTTTCCCCTTCGAGGGTGTGGTGCACCTCGGTATGGAACTGAATGCCGTAAATTTTCCTCTCCGCATTCTCGAACGCGGCGGCGGGGCAGGTCTTCGTCGTTGCCGAAACGGCAAACCCCGCGGGCACTTCGCTCACATAGTCGGTATGGCTCATCCAACAGATGTTGTTTTTGGTCACGCCGTCGAACAGTGCGCTCGCTTTATACTCTATTTCGCTCTTTCCGTACTCGCGCGTATCCGCGTGCGTCACCTTGCCGCCCAATTTATGCGCGATGAGCTGACAGCCGTAACAAATGCCGAGCACGGGAATGCCGAGCGAAAATATTTCCGCAGGCACGTCGGGCGCACCCGCCTCGTACACGCTGTTCGGCCCGCCCGTAAAGATGATGCCGATAGGCGCGTATTCTTTGATTTTTTCTATACTCATGTCGAACGGCAGAAGGTCGCAGTACACCCCCTGCTCGCGCACGCGCCGCGCGATGAGCTGATTGTACTGCCCGCCGAAATCCAATACCAAAACTCTTTCGTGCTTCATAAATACTCCGTGAACCGTGTTCGTAAACCGCCCGCCGCGCGGGCAAAAACCGCCGCCACAAAAGAATGTACCGCAAAAGCGCTCGCGGTACATTGCATTGACGGATTTTTTACAGTCCTCTCGGGCTGTAATTGGGTGATTCCTTCGTTATGGAGATATCGTGCGGGTGGCTTTCGATGAGGGACGCATTCGTTATGCGCACGAAACGCGCGTTCTTTCTCATCTCGTCGATATTGTGCATACCGCAGTAGCCCATGCCCGCGCGGATGCCGCCGAGCATCTGATACACGATGTCTGCAAGTTTGCCCCTGTAAGGCACCCTGCCTTCCACACCTTCGGGAACGAATTTTCTCGTACTCTCCTGGAAATAGCGGTCGTTGCCGCCCGCCGCCATCGCGCCGAGCGAACCCATGCCCCTGTATACTTTGAAGTTCCTGCCCTGATAAATTTCGATTTCGCCGGGGCTTTCCAGCGTGCCAGCGAACAGGCTGCCGATCATGACGACGGACGCGCCCGCGCCGAGCGCCTTCACGATGTCGCCGCTGTACTTGATGCCGCCGTCCGCAATGATGCGCTTGCCCATCTTGTCCGCCTGCTCCGCGCAGTCCATGATCGCGGTGAGCTGCGGCATGCCGATGCCCGCCACGACGCGCGTGGTGCAGATAGAACCGGGGCCGATGCCCACTTTCACGACGTCCGCGCCCGCGTCGATGAGCGCCTTCGTCGCCTCAGCCGTCGCCACGTTGCCCGCGATGACGGGAAGGTTCGGGAATTTCGCCTTGATCGCCTTCACTTCGTCGAGAACGCCCTGCTGATGCCCGTGCGCCGTATCGACGGTAATGACGTCTACCTTCGCCGAAACGAGGGCGGCGATGCGCTCCATGGTGTCGGGCGCGCGCCCTACCGCTGCGCCCGCGAGCAGCCTGCCGTTCTTGTCGCGCGCGGAGTTGGGGTATTGTATGCTCTTTTCAATGTCTTTGATGGTGATAAGCCCTTTCAGATAACCGTCTTTATCGACGATGGGCAGTTTTTCTATCCTGTGCTTGCCCAAAATTTTCTGCGCCTCTTCCAAAGAGGTACCGACGGGCGCGGTGACGAGGTTTTTCTTTGTCATCACGTTGTCGATGGGCTGATCGTAATTGGATTCGAACCGAAGGTCGCGGTTGGTGAGTATGCCGACGAGCTTGCCGTTTTTGGTGATGGGCACGCCGCTTATTTTATAGCGCTCCATGAGCGCGACAGCCTCGCGCACGGAGTTGTCGGGCGCGAGGAAAAACGGATCGGTGATGACGCCGTGCTCGCTCCTTTTCACCTTGTCTACCTGAGAAGCCTGTTCGTCGATAGACATATTTTTATGGATGATGCCTATGCCGCCCTCCCTCGCAAGCGCGATGGCGAGCTTGCTCTCGGTGACGGTATCCATCGCCGAACTCATGAGCGGGATGTTGAGTTTCAAATTGTCCGTGAGCGCCGTATGCAGATCCACGCCGCTCGGCAGTACGTCGGATGCCGAAGGGATCAGCAAAACGTCGTCAAAAGTCAGCCCTTCTTTCACAATTTTGTTCATAAGCATTCTCCTTTTGTTCTTTCTATATAAGAGTAAAAAATAAAACGTTGTAAAATGCCGCGGCGCGCGCTATTGCCCGAGAAAACTTTCCGTTACGGATATGAGCGTTTCAAGGTTTTGGATATCCTCTTCCAGATCCAGCCCGATATTCTGAGCCGTCTCTTTCAGGCGCGCCAGAATGCTCTCTGCGAATGCTTTGTCGTTCGCCTCGATCACCGTCATCGTAAGGGTAACGGCGGCGTTGTTGCTTTCAAAAGATGTGCTGTTGTACAAAAACGCCGCATCGAGCGCCACGGAATTGTTCCCCAAGCGGTACTGCGCCACGGAAACGATGCCCGCCACTTCCTGCTTATAGGAAGCGCATCCCTCGCCGGCCGCGAGCGCGTCGCGGCGGTTGCAATACTGCTCGAAGTCGTCGCGCGACATGAGCATCTGCCCGTGTTCGGCGGCGATCTGCCAGCTTTCGGAATAATAAGCGCGCTCCGCAACTTCCGCAAGGTCGTCGATATCGTTCGTGCGGGTATAAACGGAAACGGCGTACTGCGTGCATGCCCTGTCCATACCGCACAGGTCTGTTATCCTGAGCATGACGGACGGAAAAAACACGGTAAATACGCCGAACAATATTAAAATCAGGGCGAGAAGCCCGGCAAGCGTGATGCCCGCTGTTTTTGCGATGAGCTTTCCCACTTTCATCTCCGTTGCGGAAAGCTCTGCCCGAAAAGAGCACACTTTCCTCTAATTTGAATTATTTTACCACAGGCATAAAAAAAAATCAACCTTATGAGCGTAAAAAACCTGCCGTGCGGCAAAATTTCGGCGCTTGCACACATAACGGGCGCAGCGGCGCGCATAAAATAAAACAAAAACGCCCGCACCTGCCGAATTTGCGGAAGGTACGGGGCAAAAGAGGTCTTGGTTCATGAAAAAATTGCTTGCCGTGCTGTTTCTTCCCGCCGTGCTCGCCCTCCTGTTCGGATGCGGCGCGAAAGACGGGCTCGTTTCCCGCGTTTCCGAGTACAAGAGCGCCGTTTACACCGCCGAAGCGGACGGTGCGGCGTTGGAGGCGTCTTATTCCGAGCGCGAATACCCCTACGCCATGGACGGGATAGCTGCCGACATGAGCGGCATATTCGAAGTGTGCGCGCAGCTGCCCGACAACACGCTCACCTATACGATTTCCTTTGAGGCGGGCGGAAAGTCGTACGGCGGCGAAATGAACTACGACGGCGTGCGCCGCACCTTCAATTATTCCGAAGGCATACCTGCGCCCGCCGAGCAGACGCTGACGTTTACGGTAACGGCGGAAGGCGAAGGCGCGCCCGTTTACACCTTCACGGCGCAGCGCGCGTCGGGCGGCATGGCGCTTGCCGATCTTTTAACCACCGTACAGGGCAGCCAGAAACAGGCGCTGACCGATTTTTCGGGCGATCACTTCGACGGTGAAATTTATGTGCGCCTGATGCTGCAGGGCGAAAACCGCTATTATTATGTAGGATTTATAGACCGCTCGGGCAATTGCCTTGCCTTTCTTGCCGACGCAGACACGGGCGAAGTTCTCGCCACAAAGCGACCTTAACGCACAAAACACCGCCATATATAAAGAGGCAAGGAAACTCCCCTTGCCTCTTATATTATACCGTTTATATCTTGCACAGTACTTTCTATACGGCGATATTCCACTTAGCATATAATTTTGTTTCAACGAACAGCAGATTTCCCTCTTCGTCATATTCTGCCGCGGGAAGGGTGTCTTTTGTAAAATCCCATGCGTTGACACATTCCGGTTCTTTATACCATCCCGCAAAAGTATATCCTTCCCTGCGCGGTTCGTATGGGGTATCTTCTATCAATCCGCCTCTCTCAAAATCATTGATGAAAAAATACCCTTCATTCGGTTCTCCCTCATAATTGAACATATATGAGGTGTTTGCGGCATGAATTAAACTTTTTGTTTCTTTTTCTTGTGCGACTACCGTATAACTATTTTCCATGCTAAAAGTAATAAGTGGATATTCTGCTTGATAGGCGGATAATTTTTGAGTTAGAATATTAAACAAACCACTTGATATATAATATTTCTTTATTAACTGACCTACTCCCCAAGGTCTTGCATGGTTTAATATATAATCTAGATAATATTCTGAACTATTGGCATAAAATTCTAAATCCATATTCCCGTAACAAAAGTGCATTATATTAGAAGCGGAATAACCTCTATGCCCAAAAGGAAAATACACTTTCTCCTTGTGTCCTACATTTAATGAATAACCTACGTCATCCACCTCTCCAAAATGTACTTCTCTTGTATACGTTACAATACCATCTCTGAAATAAGCAGGTATATACAAAACACTTTTTTGTTTACCTTGTTCCGTCAAGTCAAGCACCGAATAATTTCCTTCGGACATCTCGTGATAAGCAAAATCCCCTTCCCATATAAATTCGTTTTTAAAATCAAACGTCGAGAGACACCCGCTGATGCCGAGAATACTTACCCCTGCCAATATCATTGCCATTATCGATGTCGCTAGTTTTTTCATCATCTTCTCTCCCTAATTATTAAATTTATTGTAAAAAATCTACCAATATCTGATTCTGTACATACAGATATTCGTCTTTGATGCGTATGCGCCCCTTCTCCGTTTTTTCAAGAAAGCGGATATTTTTTTTGACGGCTTCCTCAAAATCGCGGTAAAATTCACTGCCGAACTGCTTTTTATACTCCGCCTCGTCCAATCCTTCCGCAGTGCGCAGCGCCAACATCACTTTTTCAAACTTCGCGTCCTCTGCGGATATCTCTTCGTTGTCCACCACGGGATAGTGGTCTGTCAGAATGCACTTGATATAATCGTCTAAATCGCGCGTGTTGGTGAACCGCCTGCCCGCCATGAAAGAGCTTGCCGCCACGCCGAACCCGATATATTCGCCCCTGCGCCAATAATTCAGGTTGTGGCGCGATTCATACCCCTCTTCGGCAAAGTTTGAAACTTCGTACCGCTTATACCCGAGCGACTCGATGAGCTTATATGCCTTTTCGTACATTTCAGCCACCTCGTCGGAGTCGGGCAGGTCGCCGTTCAAGTAGTCGGAATAAATGGGCGTGCCGTCTTCGGGGGTGAGCGCATACATCGATATATGTTTTGCGCCGCAATCCTTCACGAGCCTGACCGCCTTTTCCACATCCGAAAAAGTCTGCCCCTTCAAGCCGATCATGATATCCGCATTGAAGTTTTCGCCTTTGAGAAGTTTACACGCATCTACGAAATCCGCGACGGTATGCGCCCTGCCGATCTCTTCAAGCAGAGCGTCTGACGCCGCCTGCAACCCGACGGAAAAACGGTTGATGCCCGCACGTTTATACGTTTCTATCTTCTCTTTGGTGACGGTGCCGGGGTTGATCTCTATGGTCACTTCCGCGCCGTCTGCAAGCAGATAACACTTGCGTATCTGATTCATGCACCCGACGATGAGTTTTTCGTCTATCACCGAAGGCGTGCCCCCGCCGAAGTAGACGGTATCGAAAACTTTGCCCTTCAAGTCTTCCGCGCGCAACTTCATCTCTTTGTAAACACACGCCATGTACGCCTCGGCAAAACCTATTTTGCCGGGATAAGAAGTAAAGTCGCAGTAGCGGCACTTCGATTTGCAGAAGGGTATATGGATATAAATTCCCGCCATAAGTCCTCTTTTTAATTTTTTATTGAATTATGCCACGCATAATACTTGATTTTTATTCCATTTCGTACTTTTCAGGCGTCCAACAAAACTTTTTCATGTTGACGAAATAGAATCCGTCGCATTCAAAAACCTCGACGCCTTCCGCTTCCAGAAGGCTTTTTTGCACGCCCGCACCGCCGAACGCAAAGGCGGGCGCGAGCCTGCCTTCGCGGTTCACTACCCTGTGGCACGGCACGACGCCGGGGAGTGGATTGACGTGCAGCGCATACCCCACCGCGCGGGAAGAGCGCGGACTGCCGCACAGCCGCGCGATCTGCCCGTAGCTTGCGACCTTGCCCTCGGGGATCTTTTGCACTGCATCGTAAACGAGCTGAAAAAAATTTTTATTTTTCGGATTGCGATACACTGTATCCATGCTCCGCCACGCTCCGTTTTTTACATGCTGACCGAACAGCACATTACAATTTTGCCAACTCGGGCAAAAGCGCGTATAAATCCGGGACCGCCCGCACGCCCGCGGGCACCGCATCATTCTTTCTGTTCAGCCAAAAGGATAAGATCCCCGCGCCCTGCGCGCCGAGATAGTCGTTTACATACGAATCGCCCGCGTAGACAACCTCGTCTGCCGAAAGCCCGAACTTTTTCAGCCCCTTTTCGAATATCCCTTTGCGCGGCTTATATTCGCGAGCGTCTTCACTCGTAAACACGCCGCAAGGTTTCAGCCCGTGCAGAGCCATGACCTTTGCAAGCTCGGCATTGTCGATGTTGGAAAGAATATAATACGGCAACGGGCACTCCGCCAGAAACTTTTCAGCGTCGGCGAATATGGGCGCAGCCGATGCAAAATCGACAACCATTTTCGTGAGCGCGGCAACGTCTACCCCTTCCGCGCCCGTCTTCGCGATCATATCGCGGAACACGTCGGGGTACATCTCCCTCTGCAAACGAAAATTCCCGCCGTGCGCACGTTCGCACTTTTCGCGGAAATACGGCCACCACATCGCCGCGACCTCTTCCCGCGTCTGCCTTGCGCCATGCCGCATAAACGTTTCCGAGATCACATCGAGCAGGCCGTAAGCCTCTTCGACGACCGTTCCGTAAAAATCTAAAACAACCGCTTTCATAACAAACCACCCGATCTGTTGATTTTCAGCATATTATGTCAGACATAATACAGCGAAAAACTTATTTATTCGTCTTTAATATCGACATAAACACCTCGCTCGGCACTTCTACCGAGCCGATGCTGCGCATCCGCTTTTTGCCCTCTTTCTGCTTTTCAAGCAGTTTTTTCTTGCGGGTGATGTCGCCGCCGTAACACTTGGCAAGCACGTCTTTGCGGACGGCCTTCACCGTTTCCCGCGCGATGATCTTGCCGCCCACTGCCGCCTGAATGGGAATTTCAAACAGTTGGCGAGGGATCGCCTCTTTCAGGTTTTCCGCAAGTTCCCTGCCGCGCGGGTAAGCCCTGTCTTTATGCACGATCATGGAAAGCGCGTCGCACACGTCGCCGTTGAGCAGTATATCCAGTTTTACAAGGTCACTCCTCTCGTAGCCGATGAGTTCGTAGTCGAAACTCGCATAGCCGCGCGTGCGCGATTTTATCTGGTCGAAAAAGTCATAAATAATTTCGTTCAGAGGCAAGGTGTACAAAAGCTTTACCCTCTTTTCGTCGAGGTAGGTCATGTCTTTGAACACGCCGCGCTTGTCCTGGCAGAGATCCATAATGGAACCGATATATTCGGGCGGAGAATAGATCTCCACCTTCACGATCGGCTCTTCCATGTATTCGATGTCCGTCTGTTCGGGCAGGTGCGACGGGTTATCCACAAACAACTCTTCCCCGTCCGTTTTATGCACTTTATAGGAAACGCTCGGCGCCGTCGTGATGATGTCGAGATTGAACTCGCGCTCGATGCGCTCCTGTATAATTTCCATATGCAGCAGTCCCAAAAAGCCGCAGCGGAAACCGAACCCGAGCGCGACGGACGTATCCGGCTCGAAGATGAGCGCCGCGTCGTTGAGCTGCAACTTCAAAAGCGCGTCCTTTAAATCGCCGAACTTACTGCCGTCCAAAGGATAAATACCGCAGAATACGACGGGCTGTACCTTTTTATAGCCGGGCAAAGGCTGCTCCGCGGGGCGGAGCGCATTCGTTACCGTATCGCCGACCGCCACGTCCTGAATTGACTTGATGCTCGCCGCGATATAGCCCACCTCGCCCGCCCGCAATATTTCCTTGGGGGCAAGTTTGGGGCTGAACGCACCGACTTCCGTCACGTCGTACTGTTTATCCGAACGGAAAGTCTTTATAATGTCGCCCACCTTCACGCAGCCGTCCTTGACGCGCACGAACAGGATGACGCCTTTATAGTTGTCGTAATAGCTGTCAAAAATCAGCGCTTTGAGCGGCGCGTCCGTATCCCCGTCGGGGGGCGGGACGTGCGCGACGATGGCTTCCAGAATGTCTTTGATATTCGTACCCTCTTTTGCAGAAACGCAGGGCGCATAAGACGCATCCAACCCTATGACGTCCTCTATCTCTTTGCGCGTCCCCTCGATATCTGCCGAAGGAAGGTCTATCTTATTGATGACGGGAATAATTTCAAGGTCGTTTTCCAACGCGAGGTATACGTTCGCCAACGTCTGCGCCTCGATGCCCTGCGTCGCGTCCACGACGAGTATCGCGCCTTCGCACGCGGCGAGCGAGCGGGAAACTTCGTAAGTGAAGTCGACGTGCCCCGGCGTGTCGATAAGGTTGAACTCGTATTCCTGCCCGTCGTCGGAATTATAAAACATCCTGACGGGCGTGAGCTTTATGGTGATGCCGCGCTCGCGTTCGAGATCCATCGAGTCGAGCAGCTGATCTTCCATATCCCTTTTGGAAACCTGCCCCGTAAGCTCCATGATGCGGTCTGCGATCGTGCTTTTGCCGTGGTCGATGTGTGCTATGATGCAAAAATTTCTGATTCTTTTATCGGGTTTCGCCATGCTTTGCTCCGGTTTTTAAAAAATGCTTTACAAGCACTTCTATTATAGTAAAAAATTAGAAATTTGGCAATTAAATTGCCATTTCTGCGAAGCGGTGGTATAATATTTTCATTGAATTTTTTTGAGGAATAAATTATGCGCATTCCGAAAGACAGTTTTCTCGTCACCACGCCGATCGCCCACCGCGGACTGCACGACGCCGGACTGAAGATCCCCGAAAATTCCTGCGCCGCATTTGCCCGCGCGATGCAGGAGGGCTACGCGGCCGAAACGGATGTGCGGCTCACGCGCGACGGAAAACTTATCCTCTTCCACGACGACGACCTTTTCCGCATGACGGGCAAAAAAGGCAAAACCGACGACATGACGGCAGATGAGCTTTCCGCCCTCCGCCTCGGCGGGACAGACGAGCGCATACCCCGCTTTGCCGAATTTTTGGAATTTATCGGCGGAAAAATTCCCCTGCTCATCGAACTGAAACCGAGCGGCAGGCGCAAAGAACTCGTTTGCAAAGTACTCGAAACCCTGCAAAACTACAAGGGCGAATTCGCGCTGCAATCCTTCGATCCGCGCCTGCTTTGGCAGGTAAAAAATCGCGCCCCTCAGATATTGCGCGGCCAGCTCGGGTGTTTTTATGAAAAATTTACGCCGCAGTGGTACGTCGTAAAACACATGAACCTGAACGCTTTCACCAAACCCGATTTTATCAGCTACAACATCGCCGACCTGCCTTATAAGCCCGCGAAAAGGAAGGATACGCTCCTGCTCGGGTGGACGGTGCGCACCGAACAGGAATACGATCGCATAAAAAACATCGCCGACAACGTCATTTTCGAAAATATCCGCCCGCCGAAAAAACATATTTAAAGGCGTTCGCCGAAAGATCAAGCGCCATGCCGAAAATCGCACGCATACGATTTCAGCAGCTCTTTGCCGACCGTTTCCACCGAAAATAATTTATTGTATTACAAAGGCAGAGCCGCGATATACGCGGCTCTGCCTTGCCTTTACTTTACCCTCCACGCGCGTTTTTCCGTCAGATTTTCCCGCGCGCGGCATAGTAATTTTTGATATCTTCCGCCGTACACCAGCCCGTTTCCGTCAGCCACGCCTCTTGCTCTCTGCGTTTTATAAGAGCCTCTTTTTCGGAAATTTTCGGATACTCACCGAACCGCGTCTCCGCTTCCCGCAGCGGACACAACCCCGCGCGGGCGCGGCGGACGTCGACCGTATTCTCGTCTTTGAGCCACCAAACCGACATTTTTCCTTTTAGGTCATAATCGAACTGCGTACCGTACTCCTGCGGGCGCCGTTCGTAAAAGGCGATGCGGTCGCCGAGATACGCGCAAAAACACAGAGGCACATCATCTCCGCTCGCCTCATAAAGCCGCAGACAGCGCCGCATAAAATCGGGCGCACCGATAGAATGCTGCACGATACGCCACGCCGCCTGTGCAGCCGCATCGCCCGCACTTTCCGTCGTCGGCAAGCAGTAACGCTCTATGATCTCGCACAGCCTTTTGCGGTTTTCGCCGTGCAATTTCTGCAAGAGCGGATGATAGCCGCACTTTTCCAATTCACCCTCTTTTGCAAGTCTTTCCGTTTCTTCCAGATCCCGCTTTTCCATCGCAAGAATTTCTTCGCGGACGCGCTCGGGCAGGTTCATGCTATACCTCAACATCCATACCGTCGTGCGCGGCGATAAACCCGTATTTTTGCGCCATCTGCTCCATCCTTTCGCGGAAAGGCGCCCCGTTGTGCGAAAAATGTGTGGCATAGTACTTTGCATTCGTATTCAAAATACCGTATTTTACCATTTTATCTCGCATTTCACAGTTTTGATAGATATTCATGTGCCTTGCACTCGAAGGTTTTTCATCGTCGGCAAAGGTACAGTCAAAACTGACAAGGTCGGCTTTTATCCCCTTTTGCGCCAAAAAACCAAACACATTTTCGGGCAGGATACCCGTATCGTTCAGCCACAAAAGCGTTTTGCCGCCTTTTTGTATGCAATACAAGAGCGCCTCTTCACGCTCGTCGTGATGCGCGGGAAGGGTAAGCACGCGGTAATCCCCCGCCGTAAATTCCTCAAACGCCCGCACCGTATGAAAGCGCAGACTTTCCGCCACCGCTGGGCGGAGTTCGCGGCGGGTGCCCTCTTCGAACACTGCGTGCACTTCGCTATTTCCGTAAATATTCAGTACGGGCGCGGTCATGTTCAGCGCAAAGCGATAGCCGCGGTTGCACAGTTCCTGCGCATAAAAATGGTCGGTATGCGAATGGGTGACGAGAAGGTTTTCTATCGCAGAAAGGTCTGTTCCGTACCGCACCGCGTGCAGATAAGTTTCTGCGGGAAAATCTATGAGCAGCTTTCCGTCCACCATTGCCTGACAGCGCGTACGAAACTCCGCCCCGACGTTTTCCCTCGCCTTTTTACAGTGTTCGCAATTACAGAACGCCGCAGGAAAACCCTCCGCTGCGGCAGTTCCCAAATATTTCAATTTCATAAGAAACACCCCGTTTTTCTTCCGTCGTATGCAACACGGCGCAATACATTTTCGAATGCGCCGCCGCACGTTCGGGTTTTCGTCTCTCCTGAAAACCCGAGCATTCAACATTCGTAAAGGATGGTGACAGGCCCGTCGTTATACTGCTCGATTTTCATGTCGGCGCCGAATACGCCCTGCTTTACGGTCAGCCCCCACTCTTGCCGCAGGCATCTTGCCACCTCTTCGTACAGCGGCTCGGCAATTTCGGGGCGCGCCGCCCCGATAAAACTCGGGCGGTTGCCGTGCGTACAGTCGCCGTACAGCGTAAACTGCGATATGAGCAAAACTTCCCCGTCCGCATCTTTTACGGAAAAATTCATTTTTCCGTTTTCATCCTCGAATATCCGAAGCTGCGCGATCTTCTTTGCCATCGGCGCGCACTTTTCGGCGGTATCGCCCGCGCCTACGCCAAGGTACACGGCAAGCCCGCCAAAAATCTCAGAAATCAACTTCCCCTCAACCGAAAGTTTTGTATATTTTACCCTTTGAATAACCGCTTTCATACCACCCTCGATTCAGCACAACGCCGAACATTGCCGCAAACACAAAAACGCGGCGGCCTCACTTTGCGCGGCACTGCTCTGCGCGCGTTTGATTTTTTGTTCCTTCCGAAAAGACCTCTTTGAGTACGCGCAATTTCATGTCGCCGTCGCCCAAAGTCGGCGCAAGAATGCCGCCTTCGCCGTATTCGTTCCAAGCATATATATTGAACGCCTTTTGCCTTCCCTCTGCGCAGGGTATGCCGAGCCAGGGCTTTTCGTCAAGCCATTTTTTCATAGAAAGGAGCATATCCCGCCATTCGCTTTCCGTGGGGAATGCAAACGAGGGGCGCGGATCCTTCCAAGGCGACGGATCCCAACCGCCCATAACAAAGGGCACATAGCGCAAATCTTTGAATGCCTCCACCGCTTGGTACGAGGCGTCTTTCATATACGCGTAAGGATATTTTTCATCCGTTTTTGCAAGCTCGGGAATGTCTGCTGCATACGAACTGTAATAATCGAACAATTTGAGATACGGCAACAGTTCTTCGTCCGTCGCCGCGCTCGTGCAAAGGAGCAGTTCCCCTACGCCTTCGTCCCTCGCCCTTTTTCTGAGCAGCGCGATGCGCGCCGCCGCTTTTTCGGCATTGAACCCGCATTCCTTCGCGAAAAAATATACGCCGTGGATCTTCAAAAGCGCTTTCCCGTCCACGCGCATATACGAAGGATGTTTCATGCACTCCACAAAGTAGGAAACATTCCTTTCCCAATCTTCGTCGCTCTCCGTCAAAAAGGGCAAATGATTGCAGTCCTCAATCATAAACGACATTTTTCCGCAGTTCGGGCTGTTCATAAAATCGGGAATGCCGCCGTTCAGCGCCGCGGTATCGGGATAATTTCCGCCCGCATTGTGATACCAAAGCATGATAAAGCAATCCACACCGTTTTCGCTTGCATAATCTATTTCGGCGCGCATCGTATCCGCCCCGTTGTAACAGCCGGCTATCGGAATGCGGTCGGGATAACGCAGCCGCCAATCTTCGCCGTCCGTCGCCCATTTCGTCGTTTCTCCGCGCCACCATCCGTTAAAATAATTGGCAAAAACAAGATATTCCTTAGACATTGCAGCCTCCTCGCAGCATGAATCTTTGAAATGAGAAAGACGCCCCGATGAAGTGAACCCCAAAGTTTGGACAAAAAAGAATTAGATTGTTTTGGAATGAGTTCGGTACCCAACCGGGCTCATTC
>CALVST010000041.1 GCA_944359365.1 uncultured Clostridia bacterium | reverse complement strand
CGGACGATGCCGAAATCTTTGGTGTCAGCAATGGAGAGGGTAACAAAGTCTATCCCCTCTTTTCCGAGCGCATGGGTGAGTTTATATAATCTTCCGGGCCTGTTTTCCATAAATACGGAAAGTTGCTTTACTAACATAGTCCTCCTCCTTATCCGAACAATTTATTATACTATTATAGTACCACACCGCGCCGCGCTTTGCAAGCCTAAATAAAAAATTTTTACTCCGCGATGCGCACGGCGCGCGCATTTTACTCTCTTCTGTCGATGACGCGCACCGCTTTTCCTTCGCTGCGCCTGATCGTGCCGCTTTCGCAAAGTTTTATCTTTGCGCTGAGGCCTATGTACGAATTGACTTCCGTTTCCACTTTCTTTTTGATGGATTCGATATCCGAAACTTTATCGGGCGAAAGGTTGCCGTCAAGCTCGATGTCTATTTCCATCACGTCGAGGTTGTTCACGCGGTCGACGTAGATCATATAGTGCGGCGATACGCCCGAAACGTTCATGATAGCCGCCTCTATCTGCGACGGGAACACGTTCACGCCGCGGATAATGAGCATATCGTCCGAACGCCCCTTCACCTTGCTCATTTTTACCGTCGTTCTGCCGCAGGCGCACTTTTCGTTGGAAAGCGTGCACAAGTCGCGCGTGCGGTAACGGATGAGCGGCTGCCCCGTCTTGGTGATGGTCGTGAACACGAGTTCGCCTTCGCTGCCGAACGGCAGAGGTTCGAGCGTTTCCGGATCGATGATCTCGGGGATAAAATGGTCTTCCTGGACATGGTTGCCGTGCTTTTGCATACATTCCATGGAAACGCCGGGGCCGGATATTTCCGAAAGCCCGTAAATATCCAGCGCGTCTATGTGCAGCAGCCTTTCGAGTTCGTCGCGCATCTGATACGTCCAAGGTTCTGCGCCGAACGCGCCGCCGACGAGAGAGAAGTCCTCGATGTTCATGCCGGCTTTTTCAATTTCCGTGCCGAGGAAGATCGCATACGAGGGCGTGCAGCACAGATGCGTCGCGCCGAAATCGCGCAAAAGCGTGAGTTGGCGGATGGTGTTGCCCGCGCTCGCGGGAACGGTGCTCGCCCCTATCTTCTGCGCGCCGTAATGCGCGCCCAAGCCGCCCGTAAACAGCCCGTAGCCGTAAGCGACGTGCACGAGCGAATCTTTGGTAACGCCCGCCATTGCGAGCGAGCGCGCCGCGATCTCCGCCCACACGTCTATATCGTTCTGCGTATAGCCGACGACGGTGAGTTTGCCCGTCGTGCCGCTGGACGCGTGCACTTCCACGATATCGCGCGAAGGCGAGGAATAAAACCCGAACGGGTACGCCTCACGCAGATCGTGCTTGACCGTGAACGGGAGTTTCGTAAGGTCGGAAACCGACTTGATGTCAGACGGCTTTATTTTGAATTCGTCCATTTTCGCGCGGTAGGGTTTGCAGTTGTTGTATACGAGCTCGACCGTTTTGCGCAGCCGCTCGCTCTGCAAGTTTTCCATTTCCGTGCGCGTCATGCACTCGAATTCGGGGCTGTAAATATAATCTTTTATTTTAGATTTTGCCATTGCTTCTTCCCCTTTATTTTAGAATGATACGGCGCTTCTTACGCGGCGGCGTAGCCGAGCGCGAACGCCTTTTTGTTCATATCGATGGTCTTTTGCGGAATGCAGGAAATGAGCGCCGCCTCGAATTTTTCGCGGTCGAAGCCCAGCTTTTTGCACAGCGCCCCGAGCATGACGGAGTTTGCCGATTTGCTGTTGCCCGCCTCTATCGCGAGCGCGAGCGCGTCGACGCCCGTTCCGGGAAGTTCCTTCTCTATCCCCTTCGGATATTCCGCCGCGCCCGTAACGACGGGCATGGGCATGATCTCCTGCGTGGAATACAGAATGTGCCCGCCCTCTTTGAGGTAATGGCGGTAGCGCAGCGCTTCCAATTTTTCAAAGGACAAAATAAGGTCTGCGCCGCCCTCGTCGATGATGGGCGAAGCGATGTTTTTGCCGATGCGCACATACGTCATGACGCTGCCGCCGCGCTGTGCCATGCCGTGCACTTCGCTCAATTTTACGTCGAAACCCATATCCAGCGCGTATTTGCCGAGCACGCGGCTCGCGAGCAGCGTGCCCTGCCCGCCGACGCCGACGATGAGTATATCGTATTTTGCATTCATGTTACTTTACCTCCCCGTCGATGGCGCCGAATTTGCACACGTTCTGGCAAAGCCCGCACTCCGTGCAAAGGGACACGTCTATCGTGATGCCGTCTTTGCCGTTGACGATCGCGGGGCAGCCGAGTTTGAGGCACGCCTTGCACTTTTTGCACTTTTCGTTGACTTTGAAGCCGTTATACAGCTTTTTGGTGAGGAGCACGCACGGTTTTTTGGCGATGATGACGGAAACTTCTTCCTTTGCAAGTTCCTCTTTGACCGCCTTTTCCGTTTCCGCAAGGTCGTTGGGGTTGACCGTGCGCACGTTTTTGACGCCAACCGCGCGGCACACTTCGGCAAGGTCGAGCTCGTATGTATCTTCGTTTTTGATGGTCTTGCCCGTCGCGGGGTGGTTCTGATGCCCCGTCATGCCCGTCGTGCGGTTGTCGAGGATGATGACGGTGATCTTCGCCTTGTTGTACACGGCGTCTATCAGGCCCGTGATGCCGCTGTGGATGAAGGTGGAATCGCCGATGACCGCGACCGAATGTTTGTGCGCCTCGGGATCGGCTTTATCGAACCCGATCGCCATGCCCACGCTCGCGCCCATGCACACGACCGCGTCCATCGCGGAGAGCGGCGGAACGGCGCCGAGCGTGTAACAGCCGATATCGCCGAGCACGTTGAGCTTTAATTTGGAAAGGATGTAGAACACACCCCTGTGCGGGCAGCCCGCGCAGAGAACGGGAGGACGCGCGGGTACGTTCGCGCACGCCGCGCACGGCTTTTCGCCGAGTATCCTTTCGCGGATGAGCTTTGCGGAAAACTCACCTTCGAGCGGGAAGAGGTTTTTGCCCTCCACCTGAATGCCCGCCGCCTTGACCATCGTTTCGATGTGCGGGGCGAGTTCTTCCGCCACGATGCAGCGCTTTACGCTCTTTGCAAATTTTTCGATGAGTTTGAACGGGAGCGGATACACCATGCCCAATTTCAGCACGCTCGCTTCGGGCAGGGCTTCCTTCACATATTCGTACACGCCGCCCGAGCAGATGATGCCGAGGTCCTTGTTCCCCTCTTCGATGCGGTTGATCGCAAAGTCGTTGGCATCTTCGGAGAGTTTTTGGGTGCGGCGCTCCACCACGCCGTGCTTGACGCGCGCGTTCGCGGGCATCATGACATATTTCGGGATATCCTTTTCGTAAGGGCGGAGAGGCAGTTCCTTGCGCTCTTCGAGTTCCACCGCGCTCTGCGAATGCGCCACGCGCGTGGTCAGGCGCAGGATGATCGGCGTATCGTATTTTTCGGATAGCTCGAAGGCGAGCTTGGTAAAATCTTTCGCCTCCTGGCTGTCGGAAGGCTCCAACACGGGCACCTTCGCGCTGACCGCGGTCAGGCGGGTATCCTGTTCGTTCTGCGAAGAGAATACGGAAGGATCGTCCGCCACGGCGATGACGAGGCCGCCGTTCACGCCCGTATACGAGGCGGTAAAGAGCGGATCGCAAGCCACGTTCAGGCCGACGTGCTTCATGGAAACGATGGCGCGCGCACCCTTTATGGACGCGCCGATGCCCACTTCCAGAGCCACCTTTTCGTTCGGCGACCATTCGCTGTATACTTCGGGAAAGCGCGCGAGCTCTTCCGTAATTTCCGTGGAAGGCGTTCCGGGATAAGCGGAAGCGACGTGTACGCCCGCCTCCCATGCGCCGCGCGCGACGGCGAAATCGCCGAGAAGAAGTTTTTTCATATCTGTTCTAACCTACCTATGTATTTTTCCGTTGCGGTATTTCAGTGTTTTCTCAGATCGGTGACGCGCTTGACTTTGCCCTCTGCGCGCTTGATGGAGAAAGGTTCTACAAGTTTCACTTTTACGTCGAGCTGTACCACGACGCGCAGTTTGTGTTTGATCTTCGCGACCAGCTCTTCCAACTTGGAATAGTCGGTCAGAAGGCTCGCATCGCCCACTTCGACGCGCACTTCGATCGTGTCCATATAGTTCACGCGGTCGACGATGATCTCGTACATTTTGCCAAGTTCGGGCATCGCCATGAGCACGCTTTCGATCTGCGACGGGAACACGTTCACGCCGCGGATGATGAGCATATCGTCCGTCCTTCCCACGACGCGCGCCATGCGGGCGGTCGTGCGGCCGCACTTGCACGGCTCGTATGTAAGGGAAGTGATGTCTTTGGTGCGGTACCTTAAAATCGGCATCCCCTCTTTGGTGAGGGTGGTAAGGACAAGCTCGCCCTGCTCCCCTTCGGGCAGCGCCCTGTTCTCTTCGATGTTGACTATTTCGGGATAGTACATATCCTCGTTGATGTGCATGCCCGCCTTTTCGCGGCATTCGCCCGAAACGCCGGGGCCGCCTACTTCGGTCAGTCCGTAGTTTTCGGTGGGGAACGCTCCGAGGATCCGGTAAAGAGCCTCGTGCATCTCCGCGGTAGACGCCTCCGCGCCCATGCAGACGAGCCGCAATTTCAAATCGCCGAGAACGCCGAGTTTTTTCGCCGTTTCGGCAAGGTACATGGCATAGCTCGGCGTGGCGATGAGCGCCGTCGCGCCGAAGTCTTTGAGCAGCATGATCTGCCGCTCGGTATTGCCCGAGGAAACGGGCACGACGGTCGCGCCCAGCTTTTCGATGCCGTAATGCAGGCCGAAACCGCCCGTAAACAGCCCGTACCCGAACGCGACGTGGAAAATATCCTCGTCGGTAGCGCCCGCCATCGTCAGTATGCGCGCGATGCAGGTAGACCAATTGTCGAGATCGGCGCGCGTATATCCGCAGGTGATGGGTTTACCCGTCGTGCCGCTGGACGCGTGTATGCGTATGATCTTTTTCATCGGCACGGCGAGCAATTTGAACGGATAGTTATCGCGAAGGTCGTCCTTCGTGGTATAGGGAATTTTTTCGATGTCTTTGAGCGTTCTGATATGTTCGGGCTTTAACCCTATTTTATCGAACCGCTCTTTATACATGGGCACGTTTTCGTATGCGTACCGCACGATGTGTTTGAGCCGCTCGAGCTGCATTTCGCGTATTTTTTCGCGCGGCATGGTTTCTATTTCGGGGCTGAACATTCTCATAGACACTTCCCTCTCTTTCTGTGACCTGTTAAAAAATATTGTATCACAATTTTCGCCGCGTGGCAATACCTTTCGACGTTTTATGCGCCGTTTTGCATAAAAATTTATTTTTTCGCATAAAAACGCACAAATGAAAGGCTGAAAGCCGCGCGGAACAATGCGGCGCCGCGCCGCACGTCAGCGAAGGGCTATGCCGAATTTTTCGCCCAACGATTTGAGTATGCGCTTGACGTAACCGTCCACGTCTTCGGGCTTGAACGCGTTTTCGTGCGGGGTAAACGTCACGGAGAACGCCATGCTCTTTTTGCCCGCGCCGATCTGTTCGCTGCGGTACACGTCGAACAGTTTTACCGCCGTCACATACTTGCACGCGTCGGATATGCCCTTTTCGATATCCGCGCAGAAAACCTCTTCATCCGCGACGAGCGCGAGGTCGCGCACCGCTTCGGGATGCGCGGGAAGAGGCTTGAATCTGAGCGCGGAAGACAGGCTGCCCTGTAATTTCGCGAAGTCGAGTTCGCCGATATATACGTTCACCTCGAGCGCGAGCCCTTCCGCAATATCGGGCGCAAGCTCGCCGAGATAGCCGACCTTCTCCCCTTCCAAAAGCACTTCGGCGCACTTGCCGGGATGCAGGAAGGGCTTTTCCGCCGCCCTATACGCAAAACGTATCCCGAATTCGGAAGCGATCGCCTCGAATACGCCCTTCGCGGAGAAGAAGTCTTCCCCCGCGCCGTACACGCCGAAACACAGCGTTTTGCGCTCTTCGGGCATCTCGGCAAGGGGCAGCTGCTTGGCGATGTATACGTTTGCAAGTTCGAACAGGCGCGCGCGGGGATTGCCGCGGCGGATGTTGCGCACGAGCGTGGTCAGCATGGACGGCGCGAGCGTCGTGCGCATGATGCTCATGTCTTCGCCGATCGGGTTTTTGATGCGTATCGCCCTTTCCGCCTCCCCGCCGATGCGCAGCTGCGCGTAATCTTTGGGAGAGATGAAGGAATAGGTGATGATCTCGTTATAATCCTGCCCGCGCGCGATGCGCTTGACGCGCTCTTCCGTGCGCTGCGCATCGGTAAAGCCGCCGCCCGTGACCTTGGCGGTCGGCAGGAAGGCGCCGCGGATATGGTCATAGCCGTACATGCGGATGACTTCCTCCGCAAGGTCGGGATACCCTTCGATGTCTTCGCGGTACGCGGGGGCGGTCACGGTGATGTCGTCGCCCTTTGCCGATACGTTGAAGTTGAGCCGCTTTAAGATGTTTTTGATCTCTTCTTTCGGGACTTCTATGCCCAAAAGCGCATTGATCTTGGAATACTTCGTTTTGACGACGGCGGGAGCAACGGACTTGTCCTCGATGTCGAAACGGTCGCAGGCGATCTGCCCGCAGCCGAGCGCCTCGATCAGGTTGAGGGCGCGGTTGATGGCGATGCCCGTCGTGTATGCGTCGACGCCCTTTTCAAAACGCGCGGAAGAGTCGCTCTTCTGCCCGAGGGCGCGCGAGGTGCGGCGGATGTTCGCGCGCTCGAACTTGGCGCTCTCGAAGAGCACTTCCGCCGTGGTTTCCGCAATGCCGCTGTTCAGACCGCCCATAACGCCCGCGAGCGCGACGGGTTTTACGCCGTCGCAGATGACGAGATTGTTTGCCGTAAGCTCGAATTCCTTTTCGTCGAGGGTAACGATTTTTTCGCCTTCCTTCGCGCGGCGCACGCAGATCTCGTTCTTTTCCACTTTGGAAAGATCGAAGGCGTGCATGGGCTGCCCGAGCTCCAACAGCACGAAATTGGTGATGTCTACCACGTTATTGATGGCGCGCAGCCCCGACAGCGCGAGGCGCCTGCGCAGCCAAAGGGGGGACTTTTCGATTTTCAGCCCGCGCACATAATGCGCGATGTAACGGGGGCAAAGGTCGGGCGCTTCGACGTGCACATACACCCGCCCGCTCGTGCTGAAATCGGAACTTTCGTAAGTGAGGTCTACGGGTTTGAGCGGCTTTTTCAAAACCGCCGCAACTTCCCGCGCGATGCCGTATACGCTCTGGCAGTCGGGGCGGTTGGCGGTAACGGAAATATCGAAAATATAATCGTCCAATCCGACCACTTTTTTCATGTCGGTGCCGACGGGCGTGCCTTCGCTGAGAATGAGGATGCCGTTCACGTCGGCGCCGTCGTACCAATCGTCGTTGATGCCGAGCTCTTCGCCCGAGCAGAGCATGCCGCACGATTCTACGCCGCGCAATTTCCCCTTCTTTATTTTTACGCCGCCGTGCAGGGAAGAGCCGTCCAGCGCGACGGGCACGAGCGCGCCCTCGAACACGTTGTCCGCGCCCGTAACGATCTGAATGTCCTTGCCGTATTCGCCGCAGTCCAGCCGGCAAATTTTCAGCTTGTCCGCATCGGGATGCTTTTCAAGGCTTGTGATCCTGCCCGTGACGCAGCGGTCTATCTCTTCCCCGACGTATTTGAGTTCTTCCACTTCGAATCCGCAGGAAAAGAGCCTTTCCTGCAATTCTTCGGGTGTAATATCTATATCAACATAATCTTTGAGCCAACTGAAAGGTACTTTCATTTCCGAGTCCTCCATTTAATCCTTGAACTGCTTTAAAAGGCGCACGTCGTTTTCGAAGAGGTAGCGCATGTCGTTGATGCCGTATTTGATCATGGCGATGCGCTCCAACCCCATGCCGAAGGCAAAGCCCGTATATTCGTCGGGATCGATGCCGCAGTTTTCGAGCACGCGGCGGTTCACCATGCCCGCGCCCAAAATTTCTATCCAACCCGTGCCCTTGCAGATACGGCAGCCCTTTCCGCCGCAGTTGTGGCAGGAAAGATCAACTTCCACGCTCGGCTCCGTGAACGGGAAGTAGGACGGACGCAGGCGCGTTTTCGTCTCTTTCGTGAACATCCTGCGGGCGAACTCGTCTAAAATGCCCTTTAAGTCACAGAGGGTGATGCCCTTGTCTACTACCAGCCCTTCCATCTGGTGGAACATGGGAGAATGCGTCGCATCGCTGTCCGAACGGTATACCCTGCCGGGGCTGAGTATTTTGATGGGCGGCTTTTTGTTTTCCATGACGCGTATCTGCCCCGAAGAGGTCTGCGAACGCAGCAAATATTCGCCCGTTATAAAAAAGGTGTCCTGCATGTCGCGGGCGGGGTGGTCGGCGGGGATGTTCAGCGCCTGAAAGTTATAATAATCCTTTTCAATTTCGGGGCCTTCGTAAATATCGAACCCCATGCCTTCGAAACACTCGATGATCTCTTTTTTTACGATGTTCACGGGGTGCAGCGTGCCCGTTTCGGCAAAGCGCGCGGGCATCGTAACGTCGATGCGCTCGCTCTTGTAGCGCGCTTCCAGCTCCTTCTTTTTAAGAAGTGCCTCCGTTTGGTCGAACTGTTCCTCTGCCCATGCGCGCACTTCGCTCACGAGCTTGCCCATTGCGGGGCGCTGTTCGGCAGGCACGTCGCGCATTCCTTTCGAGAGGGCGGAGATCTCGCCCGTCTTGCCGAGATACTTCATTTTCAGCTCGAACAGCTCCTGCCGCGTGCCGTCTTTGACCTTTTCTATCCCCGCGGCGATGTCCGCGCGGATCCTTTCGATGTGTTCCTGCATTTTCCTTCTCCGAAAAATATGATTTTTTGATTGAAAAAACGCCCCGTGAGAGATCTCACAGGGCGTTTGTAAAGACGCTGTACCACCTATGTTCGCGGCGCGAAACGCCGCCTCGTTGCCGCTTAACGCGCGGGACACGGCTTTTCCTACTCCCTTGCGGTTTGGGAAAAGCGGCTCGGAAGTGAATAACGGCACGCACGGTACGGGAAACTTTTCAGCCGACGGGCTTCCCTCTCTTGGAACCTGCATTTGCGCCGTCTGTCTTCGTCACAGCCGTTGCTTTTTTATTATCTTAACGCAAAAACGCAAAAATGTCAACGAAAATCGGGCGGGCGCGCGCAAATTGTTTTCTGAAACCGCAAACGGCGGTAAAGACATTGATATTTTGCCGTTCAAGGCGCAAGATGATAGCCGTCGCCGAATATATCCGCGCCGAAATACACGTCGGGCACCTCCCCCACGATGACCGTTTCCGCGACCTGCACGTCCGTCTGCGTTTCTATCTCGCGCGCCCCCGACGGCATGACGACGCTGACCGCCGCCGAGACGTTCAAATAAACGGAATGCAGCGTCTGATTGACGCCCGCATCGGATAAAACGGACGAGAAGGAACAGTCTACGCTCGAAACGGAAATAATTTTGAACGTTACCTTCGGCCCGAACCCCGCAAGGAAAGATATGCCCGTAAACGCGCCCAACGGCACTTTGATGCCTTCCGCGGACGCCGCACCCAATTTTGCCATCGCCGCCGTCGCCGTGGTGCGGGCAAACAGGTTGACCTTCTGCGAATTGGCGGTTATTTCGCGCACGTTACCGGACTCGTCGTAGCCGATCGTCACGAATGAATCGTATCCCGCCCCGGAAAGCGTTTCTGAGACAGCCTCGTTCACCGAACGCACCGCCATCGCCCGCACGGATGCCTCGCTCAGCTCGTACAGAATGCCGGACACGTTCCTTTGCAGGAACACGGTGAGAACGATGATGACCGCAAACACCGCGGCGCCGATAAGAAATGCCTTGCGCCTCGAAGAAAGTTTGTTTTTTTTATGACCGCTCCTTTTGTAGCGGAACTCGCTCGCATACGCCATACACCATTGTATGCCGCAGCGCCGCGCGGTTATGACTTTTTTGAAAGAGCGAGAGCCTCGCCTTGCGCAGTGAAAAACGGCTTACTCCATGCGGCAACGAGTACGTCATGCCCGTCAATATTACAATATTATTACAATGCCGTGACAAAATACCGTTGATTTCGGACGGCAGTTCGTTTATAATTAAAAAGGTCGGAAAGGTTGCCGCGCGCAGTCTTTTTGACCGTCTGCAGCCTATCCCAACCGTTTTATAAATGGAGCGCGCCGCCCGGATTTTCGGGCGGCGCGCTTCCTGTCAAATCATATCAGCTCGCAAAGGAGCATCAGGACGGGCACGGTGATGACGCAAAGAAGGGTATTCATCAGCGTCGCAGCCGCGGCGGTCTCCTTATCGCCGCCGTACATTTCGGCAAAATTGAGCGCGCTCGACGCGGAAGGCATTGCCGCTATAATGTAGACGGCAATGACGACGTAACGGTCAACGGGCAAAACGAGCTGCACCAAAAGCATGACGCCCAAGCTCAAAAGCGGCGACAGAAGAAGTTTTACGAGCGCGACGAGGTACACCTTCAGATCGTCGACAATGCCGCGCTTCCCCTTCCCTGCCGAGGTATCCCGCTCCGAGCTATCCGCAGAAAACTCTTGCGCACCTGCCGTTTTTTCCGCAGGCACACTGCCCGAAACTGCCGCGGGCACACCGCCCGGCGCGCCGGCGTTCACGTCAAAAATTTCGCTGTCCGATGCGATATCCGATATTTCCGCGACGTTTGCCGCACTTTCGACGGCACCGTTTTTTGTTTGCTCCGCAACGATCGGAACTGCCGAAGGCGCGGATGCCGCAACGGACGCGGTCTTCTTCACGCCCAAAAAGCGCATATCCGCAAGGCGGATGCCGAGAATGATCATAGAAAGGGGCAGCGTCATATCGCCGAGGTAAGATATGGGCGTTAAGACCTGCTCGGGGATGTGTACGTTGCAAAAAAAGAAGGGCAGCGCGATGATGACCGCGATCGTGGGCGGATTCAGTATGATCTTATACGGCTTTACGCTCTTCTTTTCGCCCGTAACGGCATACACGCCGAGCGTCCAGCACATCGCGTTGAACGCTATATTATAGACGACGGTATAGAGCACCATCTCACCGTTTTCGGGGAAGAGCATCTGCATGACGGGGATGCCCATGAACCCGACGTTGCCGAGGTAAGAACAGGCGACGCAGGCGCGGCGCGTGGCGTCCTCTTTCGTCTTGGCGAAGATTAGCTTCGCCGCAAAATACACGGCCAGCTGCAACGCCACCGCAAATACGATCACCCACAAAAAATCGATGAGCATGGACGGCTCAAAAGCCTTGTCAAACAGCGAAGACATCATCAAAAAAGGCTGCGAAACGTACAGCAGTACGACCGCGAGCACGCTTGCCGCCTTATCGGGCAAAAGCCGGGCTTTGCGAAGCGCAAATCCCGGCACTGCCAATACTACGATCATTACAACGTTTATAAAAGTCTGCAAAAAAGCCATTGTCTGTATTTCCTTCTTCGGAAATTCTCTCACCCTTTGCCCGCTATCGGAAGGTCTTTCGACCCTTTACTTTCTGTTTTTACGCCTTGTTTTTAAGTCTTCTTTTCCGTCTGCCGTTGCGTCCGCATCGCTTCCGGAAGAAGGATCCTGCGAATTGCTCTGCGCCGCCGCTTTTTTATCTTTCGGTTTGACGAGCAACAGGACGATAATGCCGATCAGGCACGCCGCACCGACGCAGATAAATACGACGGAAAGCACGTTATTGCGCAGCCAATAGGCGTCTCCGGGAACGGAGTCGGCACGCAGCGAGATGCTTGCGACAGATGCCTGCTCCGCGACGGGAAGGTTGCGCCCGTCGTCATACGAAGTTACCAGCACACCGAAATATCCTGCCCTCTGCGGAATGAAGGAGAGCGAAGACGCGCTCCAGGACTGCGCATATTCATTGTCATCCTCTTCCCCTTCTGCAGGTTCGGGGATCTCTATCCAAGTGCCGTAAGTGCACACCCCGTTCTCGTCCATCGCCAAAAGCGAAGCCCTGAGGTCGCTCAATGCGATCGTCTGTCCCGCATATGTGTCGTTGAGATCGAGGTAGTACAGCTTGTACTCCGTTACGGGGGAAGAATAGGAATCGGAAAGGGATATGATTTCGAAAGAATCGAACGTATACGTTACGTCGATGTAACCGTCGTCCGTTTCTTCGGGTTCTTCGATGAACACGCCTTTATATTCCACGGTAAAGCCGAATGTTTCCAGCTCTTGTATCGTCCAGATGTTATCGGTGCTGACAGAAGTGACGAGAGAGCCCTTGTCGTCATGCATTTCGAGCGTATAACCGAGGCGGTTGACGGGAACGATGCGGAATTCATAAGCGCCCTCCGCAGTGAGTTCTATGCGCAGTTCGTCGTAGGAAAGCCCCGTGCTGCTCTGCGTATCCCCGCCGGACGTTCTCCAATAAAGGTCGAACGTCATGTCGGTATAGCCGCAGGTGGGATCGGTGATGTACGGTTTCAGGGAAGGTATATAATAGTACGCGCCCGTGCCGACCTGTATGCTCGTACCGTCTTCCTGCTTGGAAGCCGCCTTGACCGCAATTTCGTAGTCGGTAAGATCCCCGGCCCCGGTCGTTTCATCGTTGAAGGTGTAGGAAGGCCGCGCGTTGTCGGCGCTGACCGAACTCGGCACCACCACGGGGATATAGCCGTAACCGCCCATATCCTGAACGGAATTTTCGTCGGCAAACCATTCAATGTAATAGCAATAGTCGTTGGAACCGTCGGAAAGGCGGAACGCGACGCTCAGGTACCCCGTACCGTTTGAAAGCGTGGCGAAGTCGTTCTCAAAGAAACGCTTGGAAGAGTCCATCTCTTCGTAAGTCGTTTCGCCCTCTTCGGGATCGAGTTCCACGCGCGTGCCCGCCGCGTCATAAGCGTAATAGTAGCGCGTCGTCGAAACGGACGAATCGAGCACGTCGATGGCGATATAATCGAAATCCAGCTGAGAGCCCATGATGAACTGCTTGATCTCGCTGTTTACCACGAGCACGGGAGCCTCGGTATCGTCGACCGTCGTAGTCCCTTCCGCAAACGCGAGCGACTGACCGTTGAGTTCGCGGATCACGAAAAGCTGCGAAGGAGCGTCTTCCCCTTCCGCCGCTTCGGGAAGTTCTGCGGAGAATGTGAGCGGCGTTATGGGCGTATCTGCGGTGGAAGACGCATAGCGCGCGTAATTCATTCCGATATTCTTAAATTCGCCTACATCCTTTCCGTTTACGAAAACATTGAAAACGCCGTCTGCATCGTCGGTAAAGGCAACGGTGATCGTCTCGACCGTCTTTGCGCTGTCGCCTTCCCCTTCCGTTACGGTGACCTTTTTAAAGTCGACCGCCGTATCGCCGTTGACGGAAACGTCGAGGTCGCCGTCGCCGCCCACGGTAAATTCCAAAGTGTTGGTGCTCTTGTTCTCTTTACTGGAAGAGAAGGGCTCCGTTTCCATCGTCATGGTGAAGGAATCGAAATTATACGATTCGCCGTCGCCGAAGGAGAACACCGTGGAAAAATATGTGGCGTTCCCGTCGCTCTCATACCACTTGAGCGCGAGGTTCTTTCTGTAATAGATGTTCGCGCCGTCGTTGAGGTTATAGGCGACGTAGCCCTGCTCGGTATTCGCCGATGCACCCGAAGAGGAAAAAATATTGTTCTGCGAATAAGTCGCCGCAGACGCAAACAGCGCCGTCGAAGCGTACGCAAACGAAATGGACAGCACAAACACCGCAAGCAGACTTATGATCTTGGACTTATGTCTTTTCATTACAACAATTGCTCCCGTAGCAAATTTGAAAAGCGACGGGAGCGCGCAGCCGCTTTCTCCCGTATTTTACTTGTACCTATTTATTTTACACTTTGGCAGGATATTTGTCAATCGCATTTTTCGCTTTTATGCCGTTTTTTTGACAATTCACAGCCTTTTTGCAACCTTTTACCCAACCATCACAATTCGAGCGCCTTCGCCACGTCGAAATTCTTCCAAGGAACGCTGTCGGCCGGCGGTTCCAGCATGAAGCGCAGCCGTTCTTTCGTGACGGGGTGAGTGAAGGTGAGCGAGTAAGCCCAAAGCGCGAGGTTGCCCTTTTTCGCGCTTTCGCCGCCGTAACGCATATCTCCGTAAACGGGGTGCGAAATGCCCGCCATCTGCACGCGGATCTGATGCGTCCTGCCCGTGTGCAGCTTGATGTCTGCAAGGCAATAGCCGCCCTTCTCTTCCAGAACTCTGTAATCGAGGGATGCCATCTTCGCGCCGTCCGTCGTTTGTGTGCAGATATATACCATATTATTTACGGGGTTCTTTTTCAGATAGTTGACGAGGGTGCCCTTCGGCTCTTTGGGCGTACCCACGAGCACGGCGAGGTACTTCTTTTCAAAGTCGCCGTTTCTCATCTGCTCGGCAAGGCGCGACGCGGCTTTGCTCGTTTTGGCAAACACCATGACGCCGCCCGTAGGTCTGTCTAAACGGTGCACGAGCCCGATATACACGTTGCCCGGCTTGTTGTATGTTTCCTTTACATAGCGGCGCACCTGTTCGAGCATGTTGTCGTCGCCGCTCTCGTCCCCGCAGGAAGCAAGCCCCTGCGGCTTCATCACGACGATGATGTGATTGTCTTCGTGCAATATCGTCAGATCATCCATGAATAAAAATTCCTCCCGCGCCGCAGGGAAGGGGTATGCCCTCTTCGGTGGCGATGCCCACTTCGTATGCGTCTATCTGCCCTTTGCGCCCTTTCAGGCACAATTTCAATATATTGTGCAGCACCATCGGCTGCAAACCCGTCGTATAACTGTTGATCAGGAAAAAGAGCGGATCGTCGGAAAGCACTTTTTCGCACAGTTCCACGAACGGGAAAAGGCTCTCTTCGATCTTCCACAT
>CALVST010000040.1 GCA_944359365.1 uncultured Clostridia bacterium | reverse complement strand
CGCTCGGTGACGACGTACATTTCGGAAAGGGGCTGACGGTTCTTCACGTTGCCCGCGTTCCTTGCCGCGCGCCCCAGAACGACGATATCCAGAACGGAGTCCATGCCCTGTTCGAGGTCTTTGTCGAACGCGCTCTCGTCCGCGACGGGGAAAGCGCACATATGCACCGACTTGGGCGCGTCTTTATAGAAATTCGGCACGAGGTTCCGGTACATCTGCTCCGCGATGAACGGGGTGAACGGCGCGGTGAGTTTTGCGAGCGTCACGAGCACGGTGTACAGCGTGGTGTATGCCGCCGCCTTATCCTCCGTCATGCCGCTGCCCCAATAGCGCTCGCGGCCGCGGCGGACATACCAGTTGGAGAGCACGTCCACAAATTCCTGCAACGCGCGGGCGCTGTCGGTGATGTCGTATTCCGCAAGCCCCGCGTCCACCGTTTTGACGAGGGTGTTGAGCTTGGACAGGATCCACTTATCCATCAGCGTGAGCCTGCATTTTTTCAGGTCGTATTCGGAAGGATCGTACTTGTCGATATCCGCATACAGCACGAGGAACGCATAGGTGTTCCAAAGGGTGCCGATGTACTTTCTCTGCGCTTCGGACACCGCTTCGGGATAGAAACGGGAAGGCAGCCACGGCGCGCTCGAAGTGTAGAAGTACCAGCGCACCGCATCGGCGCCCTGCTTGTCGAGCACGCTCCACGGATCGACGACGTTGCCCTTGTGCTTGGACATCTTCACGCCGTTCTTGTCGTTGACGTGCCCCAAAACGATGCAGTTCTTAAAGGGCGCTTTGCCGAACAGGATCGTGGAGATGACCAGAAGCGTATAGAACCAGCCGCGCGTCTGATCGACCGCCTCGGAGATGAAGTCGGCGGGGAAAGTTTCGTCGAACAGGTCTTTATTTTCGAACGGATAATGGTACTGCGCGAAGGGCATGGAACCCGAGTCGAACCAGCAGTCGATGACCTCGGGCGTGCGCTTCATGGTGCCGCCGCACTCGCATTCGAAAGTGCAGCCGTCGATATACGGGCGGTGCAGTTCGATGTCGCCCTTTATGCCGCACTTTTCTTTGAGTTCGGCTTTACTGCCGATGACGTGCACTTTGCCGCACTTTTCGCATACCCACACGGGCAGCGGCGTGCCCCAATAACGGTCGCGCGAAAGCCCCCAATCGATGACGTTTTCGAGGAAGTTGCCCATGCGGCCGGTTTTGATGGTTTCGGGCATCCAGTTCACCGAGTTGTTGGCTTTGATCAGCTCGTCTTTGACGGCGGTCACCTTGATGAACCAGCTTTCGCGGGCGTAGTAAAGCAGGGGCGTGTCGCACCGCCAGCAGTGCGGATAGCTGTGTTCGTACATGAGCTCTTTGAACAGCAGCCCTTTCTGTTTGAGCAGTTCTATGATGCCCTTGTCCGCTTTTTTGACGAACATGCCCGCAAAATCGGTGACGGCGGGTTTAAAGCAGCCGCGCTCGTCCACCATGTTCACGACGGGCAGGCCGTACTTCTGCCCGACGCGGTAGTCGTCTTCGCCGAAGGCGGGCGCGATGTGCACGATGCCCGTGCCGTCCGTCAGCGTGACGTACCCGTCGCAGACCACATAGTGCGCCTTTTCGCGGTAACTGCCCTCCGCATACGGGAAGAGCGGCTCGTATTCCGCATATTCGTATTCCTTGCCCTTTTTGACGGAGAGCGTTTTATAGCTGCCCTCTTCGAACAGCGAAGGGATGAGCGCCTGCGCCAGAACGTAACGCGAGCCGTCTTCCGCCTCGATCTCGGCGTAATCCTCCTCCGCGTTCATGCACAGCGCCACGTTGGAAGGGAGCGTCCAGGGCGTGGTCGTCCAGGCGAGGAAATACGCGTTCTGCTCCCCTTTCCTTCTGAAACGGACGAACACGGAAGTTTCCTTCACGTCCTTATAGCCCTGCGCCACCTCGTGCGAGGAGAGCGCCGTGCCGCAGCGGGGGCAGTACGGCACGATCTTGTGCCCCTTGTACAAAAGCCCCTTCTTCCATATCTCTTTGAGCGCCCACCATACGGACTCGATATATTTGTCGTCGTAAGTGACGTAAGGGTTTTCCATGTCTGCCCAATAGCCCACGCGCTCGGACATCCTTTCCCATTCGCCCTTGTATTTCCACACGCTCTCTTTGCACTTTTTGATGAACGGCTCGATGCCGTACTTTTCGATATCCTGTTTACCGTCCATGCCGAGGGATTTTTCCACTTCCAGCTCGACGGGGAGCCCGTGCGTATCCCACCCCGCCTTGCGCAGGACGTGCTTGCCCTTCATCGTCTGATAGCGGGGGACGATGTCCTTCATGACGCGCGTGAGGATATGCCCGATGTGCGGCTTGCCGTTCGCCGTGGGCGGGCCGTCGTAAAAAGAAAATTCTTCGCCGCCTTCGCGCTCTTTCACGCTGTCTTCGAAAACGTCGTTTTCCTTCCAGAACTCGATGACTTCCTTCTCCCTGTCTACGAAGTTCATCGCCGTATCTACTTTCTTGTACATGATGCGTCTCCTTATATTCTCAAAAAGAAAAGCCCTCTCGTTTTCGGAAAACAAAAGGACCACCAAAACATACAAACATACGCCTTTTTTGATAACGCGGAGAGGATACCGCGCGCAAGGCTACTGCCGCGCCTGCGGGTTCGCCTTGCGGGCCGAAAGGTGATACCTGCCAAGGGCCCGAACGCCGCCTTTCACCTTTTGCGGCTCTCTTTGGAACGGGTTCCCCGTGGCGGCTTGTCCTTTATGCACGCCGTATTTTTTCTAATATTTTAACAGGAAAACCGCCTTTTGTAAAGCGATTTTACGCGGGCGCGCAAAATTTGCGAACGCCCGCGGCGGTTTTTGCACTTTCGCGCCCTCAGTTGTAATCTTCCAATACTTTATTCACTGCGACAAGATCTGCCGAAGTGATGATGTTTTCGATGCGTTCGCCCACCGCGCCGTGCTCGCTCACCAGAACCGCAAGCAGCTTTCTGTTTTCCTCGAATGCGGCAAGAACGTCCTGCAAAGTGTTCTTTCTGCCGAGATATTTATAATAAGTGAAAAGGTCGCTCTCTCGCACGATGTCGCCGACAGGCGTTTCGGAGGCGAACCTGTCGAGGCTTTCGCCCCTTTTCGACACTTCGCCGAGCGCCTTGATGATGCGTCGGTTGTTGATGATGCCGACCATGCGTTTGCCGCGATACACGGGTATATTGGAAAAATCGGTGCGGGCGATGAGCAAAAGCGCCTGTTTTACGCTGACGGAGTCGTCGATGCTGACGATCTTTTTCTCCCGCATGACGCCGCCGATGGTCGGAGGGGTGCAAAGCAGCCGCTCGATGAGCCGCATCTCGGCAACGACTTCGTCGCAGGGCACCGCGATGACGCGCCCGTCCGTGCTCTGGTGCACGATGGCGTTGCGCAGGCGCGCGTAGTCGATAAGGTCGCTTTCGTACTTGCGGATGACCGAATTGTTTTCGGCGCTCCTTCTGATCATATCCGAAAAAGACTGCGACGGCTTGAATCCGTAAAGCTGCCGAAGCTGCGCGTCTATCTTGTTGTATGAATCGAGAAATTCGTGCGCGTTCTGCTTGTCCATGACTGCCCCCCGTTTGCGTGCGTATATTTATATTGTATATACAATATTATAACATATATCCGCCGAAGCGCAAGGGCTTGCGGCACAATTGCAATATTTTTTTCTAAAAATCGCTCCTTATGCGGCGGGAAAACCCCCTGCGCCTTCCCGCCACGACATGGTATTCTCTCTCGGGAGAAAAGGAATACTCGCATTCCCTTTTCGGGGAAAGCATCGCCACTTCGCCCGTGACCGCCGCGACCTGCGCCGTGCCCGCCGCGCACATTGCGACGACCGTGCCCGAAACGAACGCGTCCGCGCGCATCATCAGCTGGGGCACGAAATCGCCCACTTCTTCGAATACGGACAAAATGACGTCGGCATCGCAGAGGGAGAGCATCTCGGCGATCTCGGGAAAGTACAGATCTTCCCCTATGAGCAGCCCTATCTTCCCCGCGCCCGTTTCGTATACTTTCAGGGAGCCGCCGCTCTTGAATTCAGAACCGTCGATGCAGGCGAGCATATCCGAAACGCCGAGGATGCGCCCGCGCTCGGCGACCGCCGCGCTCTTGCGGCGGATGCCGCAGGAATCGGTATAACAGCCGGAAACCACCACGCATTTTTGTTCGCGGCTCAAAATCGCGGCGTCTTCGAGTTTGGAAGTTTTTCCTGCAAGCTCGCTCGCGTAGTCCACATCGCCGAGCCCGTTGAACCCGAACACGAGCAGGTCGCAGTCCGCCGCGGGAGATGCGTCCCAATATTCGTTCAGGCTTCCCTCGGTAATGAAATGTATCTTCATCGCGCTCCCCCTTCTATCCATTATATTGCGCAGTATGCCGAAATGTGCTTGCTGCGTTTGGCAACTTTTATCGGGCACCGACAAACAATTTGTGCACATTTGCCGATTTTACAGACATACCCTTTATTCGATTGAATTTTGTCCGTTTGCATGATATAATGTTACCCGTGGTCAAATCGTACCGCGAGCTATGGGAGAGTTTATGCAACGAAAAATACGACTTACTCCGGTCAGACTTCTCGTTCTCGGTTATCTAAGCGTCATTATTATCGGAACCTTACTGCTCATCATACCTTTTTCTTCGAAAATCACCGGCTCCGCTTCCTTTATGGACGCTTTGTTCACGACGGTCTCCGCATCCTGCGTGACCGGTCTGATCGTACAGGACACGGCGAGCCATTGGTCCACATTCGGGCAAGTTGTCATCCTGTTCCTCATTCAAATCGGCGGCATAGGCTTTATGACCGTCGTCTATACCATTTTGAAACTCGGCGGAAGAAAAATAGGACTGAAAGAACGCACATTCATGCAGGAAGCCGTTTCCGCGCCCACGCTCAGCGGCATGGGCAAACTGACTTCCACCATACTTATCGGCACGCTCATATTTGAGGCGCTCGGCGCCTTCGTCCTCTGTTTCCGTTTCGTGCCCGATTACGGTTGGGGCGAAGGCATCTGGATGGCGGTTTTCACCTCCGTTTCCGCCTTCTGCAACGCAGGCTTTGACCTGATGGGCGACAAAACCGGCAATTATTCCTCTATGACCGCATACTCGGGCGATCCCATCGTCTGCCTGACGATCCCCCTCCTCATCATCATCGGCGGGCTCGGATTTTTCGTCTGGCAGGATATAAAAGACAATCATTTCCGTTTCCGCAAGTACGAACTGCACACAAAACTCGTGCTCATCATGACGGCAGTGCTCGTCGTCGTGCCTACCCTCATCATCATGCTCGCGGAAAACGACCTGCCTTGGAAAGAGCGCGTATTCTCTTCCTTCTTTACTGCAGTAACGCCGAGAACGGCGGGGTTCAACGTACTTCCCCTTTCGGGGGCCGGCAGCGTAAAATCTGTTACCATTCTTCTGACCATCATTTTAATGTTTATCGGCGGCTCGTCCGGCTCTACGGCGGGCGGCGTTAAGACGAATACGCTCGCGGTGTTGGGCATCTCCGTCATTTCACTCGTGCGGGGAAAGCGCTCGGTGGAATGTTTCGGCAGACGCATCGACGAGGGCAACGTAAAAAACGCGGCGCAGTTCGTTACGATATTTCTGACGCTTATCGTGATAGGTTCGGTGCTCTTGTGTCTGTTCGAACAGGGCAATTCTCTTTGGCCGGACGCCCCGGAAGTTACCGGCATCACGGTCACGGAGTCTGTCTTTGAAGTCGTGTCCGCCCTCGCGACGGTGGGACTTACGACGGGCGTTACGCCGCAGCTCACGCTCGGCTCACAGATCGTGCTGTGCATACTCATGTTTTTGGGACGCGCGGGATGCATGACGGTCATGCTCTCTTGGAAAACACCCTCCGCCCCCGCCGCGGAACTCCCCTTGGAAAAGGTAAGGATAGGATAAAAATTTTTGTGTTCACGAAAACCTCGGCGGGATGCCGCCTGCGGTTTTCCGTGAGTTAAGGGGAAACCAAACGGTTTTCCCCTCTGCCCGCGATTTTTAAGGGCACTCATAATAATGAATCGCGGACATTCACCCTTTCCGTAAGGCAAGGGACTGCCAAATGGGGTGAAAAAGCAAAAAGCGCGGTTTTTGCTTTTTCGCAAAAAATCTTTTGAAAGGACAACATTTATGAAATCGGTACTCATCATCGGGCTCGGAAGATTCGGGACGTATATGGCGAAAAAATTCACCGAGCTTGGCAACCACGTCATGGTCCTCGACAATGACGAGGAAAAGATCAACGAGATCCTCCCCTATGTAACCAGTGCACAGATAGGCGACGGTACAAAGGCGTCCGTACTTGAATCCATCGGCATTGACAACTTCGACATCTGCGTCGTGTGCGTGGGCGAAAATTTCCAGTCTTCGCTGGAAACGACCTCTCTGCTCAAAGAAGGGGGCGCAAAATTTGTGCTTTCGCGCGCATCGACCGAAATACAGGCAAAATTTCTGCTCCGCAACGGTGCTGACGAAGTAGTATTCGCCGAAAAAGAAATGGCGGAACGCCTCGCCGTAAAATACAGCGCGGACAATATTTTCGATTATATACAGCTCACCAACGAATACGCGATCTACGAGATCCCTACCCCGAAAGCGTGGGAAGGCAAAACGATACGCGACAAAGGCGTCCGCGTAAAATACAACTTGAACATACTCGCCATAAAGCGCGGCGGCAATCTCATTCCCCTGCCTTCGCCCGATTATGTTTTTAACAACGCGGAAAGGCTGATCGTTATGTGCAGAAAATCGGACATCGACAGGATAACACACTAAAAAACTTTTTGAAGAAAGAGGACGAGCGCGGCTCTTAATAATGAGCCGCGCTCGTCCTTTGCCTTTATAAGATCATTTTTAAAAAAGTTCGCCGTATAAATTTATATTTCCGAATGCGACGGAGTATTTTCCCTCTTCGATGCCGCGCACGATCTCCACCGTTTTTTGGTTGAACGGCGTCGGAACGCCGCATTTTTTACCGTATTCACAGACCACGCCGTTGATAAAATCTATTTCGCACTTTTTGCCCTTGCGCAGATCTTGCAGCATGCTCGATATGAGTCTGCCGTGTTTTTTCATGGCGACGGGAATGAGGGCAAACGAAAGAGCTTTTTTCAGCCCGCACTTATAGTCGAACAACTTATCGATCTTATGCCCCTGCACCGGTTCGATCTTTATGCCGGCCGCTTTTGCTACGTCGATGCACTCCTTAATGATGCGCTGTGCGACCTTGCGCGACGCTTTATTCTTCGAAATTTCGCCGAAGGTCGCGCCGGTAACGGTGGAAAGCCCCGAAAAAGCGCTGTTGATGAGCAGTTTCGACCACCTTGCACCGATAAAGTTCTCCTCTACCGCGACCGTGCCCATGCACTCCATAAGCTGTTTAACGTCCTGCAAATGATTGCCTTTGCCGTACGCGCCGAGGGAAAAGGTGAGCGCGGAAGGCTCAGACGTCAGTTCGGATACCCCTTCCCCGCGGAAGGTGGCTCCCCACGCGATGGCGCATCCGAGCGTTCTGTCCGCCCCGATGATCTCGGCGATCTTCGGCTCGGGCAAACCGTTCTGACAGGTGCACAGCGCGCCGTCGTCCGCAAGATAGTTTTTAAGGAATGTAACTATTTCGGCATTGTCCCTCTGCTTTGTCATCAGCAGAATGACGTCGTATTTTCCCGTCATTTCGGAAGGGAGCAGCGCGTTCACTTTTTGTGTGAATTCCGCCGTTCCCACGATGTGCGCGCCCTTCTCTTTGAGCGCGGCGATATGCTTTTGATTGCGGTTGATGAGGTCGATATCTCTGCCCGCCCTGGCGATATAGGCGCCGAGCACCGTGCCCATCGCGCCCGCGCCGTAAATTGCGCATCTCATGTCCTTATCTCCTTTACTTTTTTTCTCCGTCTAAAAGCGTTTCGCTCAGCCGCAAGATCTCCGGTCCGAATTTACGCTTCATGAATTTGTGCAAAGCCTTGCGCACAAAAAAAGCTGCGGCAAATACAGCCGCTCCCGCAACGGAGAGCACGATACCGCCCGCCAGACTGCCCCACTCCATTGCCAGAGCCATGCCCCCGCCGAACGCGAGCGCGCCGACGGTGCCGACTGCCGCGGCACAGATGAGCGGCACCCGCTTTACGCGCACATCCATGCTCCGCAATTTTTCAAGCGCCTCTTCGCGCGCGCTTGCGGGCAGATACTGTCTGCGTATATCCTCTATCTCCCGCCGCTCGGGCGCGGTCGGCGCGGAATAGGTATAGGTGAATCTCTTTTCCTCTTCGTTTTCAGTCATTTTCCTTTCGCTCCTCATTTTTATCGGGTATCGGCCCTGTGATTTCCGCGGTTTGCACGCCGTTTTCGGCAATTTCTTCTTCCAAAAGTCCGCTCTGCGACTCCTCTTCCGACCTTTCGCCGCGCCCCTTTCTCCGCAGCAAAACGGAGGCGCGCACCGCCATGAATATCCCCATGCCCACGGTGGCAGCGCATACGACGGCGCCCGTTATGATGTTGAGCGCCATCATGGAACTTTCGCCTTCCGAATACAGCGCGACGAGCGTCGTCTGCAAAGCGAGCATGGAAACGAGCGCGTCGGTAAAGCTGATGTTGCGCAGCGACTGCACGAGCGGATCTTTGCCGCGTTTCGCCTTAAACAGATTGATACACGCAAGCGTTATTTTGTAGAAGGCATACGCAGCGGATGCGATTGCGGCTATTTCGCCGTGCGCCGCGGGAGAATCCGACATGACCATCTGCGCAACGGCAGTCGCAAGCGCAACGTCGAGAACGATCAGAAAGATCCCGCAGCCGCGGAATATCTTTAATTTATATATATACAGCGAATCTTTGTCGCCTTTTGCGGACTTGGATGCGCGCCTGCCGCCGATCAGCACCCAACAGCGCACCGCGCTCAAAAATATATAATACCCTGCGAGCGCACCGTACCAAAGCGAACGGGAAATGATGCCGAGAACGCCGTAAAATATGGCATATCCGGTATTGACCGCAAAAGTAACGCAGGCGAAAACGACGGTGCGGAAACCGTAATTTTCCATAAATTTGCGCGTAATTTCCCGCTTGTTCGCCGCCTCTTTTATGCGCGCTTTGACGTACTTCGCATAATGCACGACCAAATACACCGAATACGCGAGCGATACCGCCGCGAGCACATAAACCGCATAAGCGACCGCTCCCGCAGACGTTACCGTGGTCAGCAAGATCGCCGAAACGACGGCCGCCACCGTGATCAAGCACCATATCACGAGAAAAATAAGGCTTGGATTTTTTAAAAATGCGATGACTTTATTTTCCCGTTTCATGCGCACCGGCTCCCTTTTTTCGCTCTCTCCGACCTTTTATATTTCGGTTTTCAGCCGCACGATAAAACAACTGCCCTTTTTCGGCTCGCTTTCCACCGTGATCTCTCCGCCTATCACGTCTATCGCCTTTTTTACGAGTGCAAGCCCCAATCCGTTGCCTTCCTGCGCGTGCGAAGCATCTCCCTGATAAAATTTATCGAAAATGTGCGCGCCCGTTTCCGCCGTCATGCCGCATCCCGTATCGCGCACCTTCAACACAGCGTATTCTCCGCTTTTTTTGAGGGAAATGGACACAGTTCCCCCTTCCGGCGTAAACTTGACAGCATTGGAAAGCAGGTTGTTGCAGATGATCTCCAAAAAACCTTCGTCGGCAAGGGCAGACACGTCGTCGATATCGCATTCGAAAAAAACGCCTTTTTTTTCTGCGGCGTCCTCAAATTCAAGCACGCTCCTTCTGACCGCTTCGCCGAGGTCCGTCTCTTTTTTGACGGGGAATATCTGCTGATGTTCGAGCTTGTTGAGTTTGAGCACGTTCGTGACCAAGGCTGAAAGCCTTTCCGCCGCCGCAGAAACAGCTTCGGCGCACTCTTTTTTCACATCTTCGGGCAGGCGGTCGTCGCAAAGTGCCGAGGCGTAGTTGCGTATGACCGCGAGCGGCGTCTTTATTTCGTGCGAAACATTGGCGATAAAATCGCTGCGCAATACTTCCGTTTTGGAAAGTTCCGCCGCCATGCGGTTCAAATTTTCCATGATCTCGTCGTATGCGTTGTAGCGCGTATAGCCGTGCGAAGGCTCCATACGCACCGAGAAATCGCCCGAGGCGATGCGGTCCGTCGCGTCGAATATTTTTTTGACCGTCTTTTCCACTGTCAGTTTGCGCCAAAAATAGTCGATGAGCGTACACGCGAGCGCCAAAACGAGAATGCTTGCAAACATTGTCCAACCGACGGCAGCAGCGCTCCATACTTTTCCGAACAACCGATAAACGATAAATACGGCGGCGACGAGCGCCGCGATGGCGAAAAAGTAAATGATATATCCGACAAAGGAAAACCGCGCGCGGCGCTTTTTCATCGAAGCACCGCCTTATAGCCGAGCCCGTGCACGGTTACGATGTCGAAGCCGTCGCACCCGGCAGTTTTTTCGCGCAGCTTCGCCATATAAACGTCCACCGTGCGCGACGTGGCGGAAGAATCGTAATCCCAAAACGCTTCCATCAGCTGAGAACGGGTGAACGTCTTTTTCGGATAGGATAAAAGCCTGAACAAAATATCGAACTCGCGCACGGTGAGCGGCAGTTCCCGCCCGTTCAGATAAGCGGTATGCTCCTCTTCGTCCATGACTAGGTTGCCCGTTTCCAAACGGTGGCTGCCGGCAATGCGTGCGCGCCGCAAAAGCGCTCCCACGCGCAGGATAAGCTCGTCCGGATCGAAGGGCTTGACCAGATAATCGTCTATGCCGATGTGAAAACCGCGCTGTTTCGATTGCATATCGTCGCGCGCGGTCATGAACAGAATGGGGATCTGCCCGTCGTTTTCACGCACTTCTTCCGCAAAGCGGAACCCGTCCATGCCGGGCATCATGATGTCGCTGACGATCAGGTCAAACTTTTCCTCTTCCATGCGCTTTAAGCCCTCTTCCGCATTCGGGCATCCGACCGCCTGATAGCCCGCGCCGATCAGATAAACGCAGGCGATGTGATTGAGTTTTTCGTCGTCCTCGACGACGAGGATACGCGCAAGCGCCATACTTCTTTTCCTTCCCGTAACGTCCGCATTATACGGCAATCTTGTTAAAATTTTGTAAACCGAACACCTTTTCGGCAAAAAAAGTATACCACATTTGCGCCGAAACGCCAAGTTTTTTGAAAGGGCTAAACTAAAAAATGCGCGAAAAGAAAAAAGGAAAGCAAAAACTTCCCTTTTTGTCAAAATGATCCTTAAAGCGCGCCCACGATGTGGTGCGGCACATACAGCTCGTCGATATAGGCGACGTCCTCGGCGGTAAGTTTTACGCCCATACAGCCGAGACACAGGCGCGATACTTCGATCCCGCTATTTCCGAGTTTTATATATTCCATGACATTCTCCTTGATTTACAGTTATATCTATACAGAAGAATTCCTCTGCTCCTGCCCGAGACGGGCGGAAAAATCCTTCATCATTTCCGATATTTTTATTTGCTGCGGGCATACCTTTTCACAGCTACGGCATCCGATGCAGGCGCCCGGCCATTTGTCCTTCGGCAGTTTGGAGAGCGCCATGGGAGCGATGAACCCGCCGCCCGTAAAGCGATGTTCGTTATAAAGCTTGATGAGTTCGGGGATGTCGAGCTGTTTCGGGCAGTGCGCCGTACAGTAGCGGCACGCCGTACAGGGCAGCGACGTCTTTTTGTACATCCCCTCCGCCATCTCCAAAAGTGCCGCGCGTTCGGCGTAGCCGAGAGGCTTTTCCTCGGAAAAAGTCGCTATATTGTCCTGCACCTGCCGCATATCCGACATGCCAGACAAGATCACCTTCACGCCCGGTATGCCGAGAAGGAATCGGAACGCCCATGCGGGCACCGGTTCTTCGGGGCGCATGGCTTTGAGCACCGCCTCTTCCCCTTCGGAAAGGTGCGCGAGCCTGCCGCCGCGCAGCGGCTCCATCACCCATACGGGAATGCCGCGGCTTTGGATGAGTTCCACCTTTTCTTTCGCGTGCTGAAAACTCCAATCCAGGTAATTGACCTGCAATTGGCAAAACTCCATCGCGTCGCCGTATTTTTCGAGAAAGCGCAGTATGACGCCGTAACTGCCGTGCGCGGAAAAACCGAGGTGGCGGATGCGCCCGTTTTCCTTTTGCTCTTTCAGGTAAGCAAAAATGCCGTGCCGCTCGTCGAGATATTCGTCGATATTCATTTCGCACACGTTATGGAAAAGGTAAAAATCGAAATGATCGGTGCGGCACTTTTTCAGCTGCGCTTCGAATATCTCTTCTACCTTATCCATGTTGGAAAGATCGTACCCGGGGAACTTGGTCGCAAGTTTATAACTTTCGCGCGGATAGGCGGAAAGGATGTTGCCGACCGCCTTTTCCGATTCGCCGTCGTGATATCCCCATGCGGTATCGAAGTAATTCACGCCCTTCTGAATGGCGTAATCGAACATCTCCGCCGCCGCTTTTTCGTCTATTTTGGCATAATCGCCGCCGACGACGGGCAGGCGCATGGTGCCGAACCCGAGCGCAGAAAGTTTTTCGCCCTGAAAATCTCTGTATATCATACCTTCTCCTTATAAACTTTTTTCGGCAATTTTTTTGGCGCCGACCGTTACGGTTGTTGCACGCCGAAAGCTACCGTTATGCCACTGCTGCCGAGCGTTTCCGCAAGCCCTTCCGCATCGTCAAGCTTGCCGATACGGGTATAGCTGTAAGCCGTTGAAAAACTCTCGTAAAAAATGACGATGCAAGAGGAACCGTACAACATGACGTCGCCCGCCTCGATTATGCCTACCCTCTCGGCGTCCGTCGGCAGGGTTTCGTCCAAATAATAATATTTTTCGTTGCCGTTCAATTCGCTCATCGCAAACTCTGCGGGCAGCAGCCGCGCAAACGCGCGCGCCGTTTCATTGTCTGCAAACGCAGCCGTGAAAACCTTTCCGTTTGCCGTTACGGTAAACCGCACATTTCCGCCATCATGTATATCGCCTTCGCTCTCGGGCGGTTTACTTTCGTCTTCCTGTGTTTGCCCGCCCGTTTCCTGCTCTGCAGACGGCTCTCTGCCGCAGCCCGCAAATACGGCAAACAGCAACGCAAACACGAAAACAAGGGAGATCCATCCGTTTATGCCTCGCACAGTACTTTTCATACCACTTTTACAGGCTCTCTTTGAATATTTGCAGTATCTCTTCTTTGGTAAGCACTTTGTACCCGCCCCGCATGACGAGCGTCGCGTTCACGAGGTCGCCGAGCATGCTTTCGTCGGCGCCCAGCTCGGTAATGTTCATCACGAGCCCCAGCTCTTTCATCCAGCTCTCCATGGCGGAAAGCCCTTCTTCCGCTATCTGTTCGTCCGTCTTTCCTGCGGGAGAGATGTCCCAAACGTCCACCGCAAACCGCTTGAACTTTGCAAGCCCGTAAGGCATGATGTGGCGGTAATACGGCAGGGATACGGCGGCGAGCGTCATGCCGTGCGTCGCGTTGGTGATCGCGCCCACCGCCTGCCCGAGCATATGCACTTCCCAATCGGTGTCTTTGCCCTTGGCGACGAGCGTGTTCAGCGCCCACGTTGCCGTCCACATGACGTTGGAACGCGCCTCATAATTTTCGGGTTCTTTTACCGCGATGCGCGAACTGTGCACGAGCGAGCGCATCAGCCCTTCCATGATATAGTCGGACGTGTTGTCGTCCGTGCCCGAAAAGTACTGTTCCATGATGTGGGACATGATGTCGTAAAAGCCGGAAACCATCTGATATTTCGGAAGGGTATAGGTGAATTCGGGATCGAGCACCGAAAAGCGGGGAAATATTTTCTCGTCTGCAAAGACGTGCCCCACTTTCATCTTTGCCTTGTGGTTGGTGATGACCGAGCCGCCGTTCATTTCGCTGCCCGTGCCCACCATCGTCAATACGCACCCGACGGGAATTGTTTCGCAGGAAGGTTCCTCGAAGCGGACAAAATATTTTTCCCAAGGATCTTCCTCGCAGTTGACGGAAACGGACACCGCCTTCGCATAGTCGCAAACGGAACCGCCGCCGACCGCCAGAATAAGATCTGCCTTCGCCCGCCGCGCGCGCTCCACGCCTTCGTACAATTTTTCCACCGTGGGATTGGGCATGACGCCCGCGTCCTCGAAGATCTCTTTGCCGTTCGCCTTCAACGCGGCGACCACTTTGTCGTAAATGCCGTTCTTCTTTATGGAGCCGCCGCCGTACACGAGCAGAACGTTCTTGCCGTATTTGGGCAGTTCCGCGTTCAGCCCGTCAAGCGCGCCCTTTCCGAAGTACAATTTGGTAGGATTGCAATAAGTAAAATTCCCTAACATGACCACACGCTCCTTTTAAGGCATCCTTTTATTGCCTTCATTTTTCGGTAATATTATAAAATCGCCGCCATCGTTATGTCAAATACTTATATCGCATACGTCGGAATAGCCAAAAGCTATGGCAAAATAATCATCCACGTGCATAGCGCGTGGTTTTTATTTTTCGGGCATAGCCCTTGTTCACTGGCGTAACGCAAATGCGTTTTTTAGTTGGCCTGCCAGCCATGCATTGGTTACTTGCTACCCGTCAACGGGTCTCTCGGGTCAAAGATACTCAACTGGTCTGCTTCCTTGTCCGTCTTCAACTGGTTTGCTACATATTCTTGTATCGCTTTCGCATTCTTCCCTACCGTTGTAACCTATCTTTATGGACACTATCGGTAAAAGGGCAGGAACGGGCATAAGTAAAGCGTATGAGTTGTTGTACCCATACGCTTTTTGCTATTTGTTCAGTTTGTACCGTAAGACGGAAGCAATATCGACTTTATAGACAATATCTATCACGCGCTCTTTGCCTGTATGCTTCGGATGACCGCCTACTACCACACGGTCTAAAAGCTCATAGCACATTTCGCGGGTAAGTTCCGGCGCTTCGAGATACTTCTTTATGTTCCGTATAAACTC
>CALVST010000039.1 GCA_944359365.1 uncultured Clostridia bacterium | reverse complement strand
TTTCTGCTTATTTCCTTTTTTTGCCATAAAAATATGCACCTCCAAAAGTCTGTCCAACTTTTGGGGTGCATATCACCCGCGGAGCCTTTTTTCATACCGCCAAAAATTACCTCGGCGGCGGAAGGTATGCAAAGGCGTTGCTGGAGCCATAATAAAGGGCGTAAGGAGGATAACGCAATGCAGTTTAAGGATTCGAAAACTTATACCAACCTTGCCCGTTCGTTTGCGGGCGAAAGTCAGGCGGGAATGCGGTATCAGCTGATCGCAAAGCTCGCCACGGCGGAAGGGTACGCGGTGCTTGCCGATACCATCCGCACCATCGCCAAAAACGAAACGTATCATGCGAAATCATTTTTCAATACGCTCCTGCAAAAGGCGGGCAGCTGTGAAAACATCGACTTAAACGCAGGCTATCCGTTTCACTTCGGGACCTTGGAAGAAAATCTCGCATTCGCGGCCAAAGATGAGCGCGCAGAATTCGAAGAGGTCTATCCCGCGTTTGCAGAGGACGCCGAAAAGGAAGGATTTGCCGACGTTGCGGCGCTGTTTAACCGCGTCGCGGGCGTGGAAAAGGAACACAACATCGTTTTCAATTATCTGTACGAAGCTTTTTCGGGCGGCACGCTTTACAAGCGCGATAAACCGACGCTTTGGGTATGCAGCGAGTGCGGTTACCGCGCTACTTCGAATGAGGCGTGGCACATATGCCCGCTGTGCAAAGCGAGCCAAGGCTTCGTAGAGATACACTTACCTTTTGACAATAAATAAGGAGAAAAAATCAAATGAAAAACAGCAAGCAGACTTCTACTTCTTCTCCGTCTAACAAGCAGACGGCTTCCAAGAGCACTTCGGGCGGCAGGTGCTGCTCCAAGAGCACGGCTAAGGGCGCAAAAGCGAGCTCCAAGTCGAAGGAGTAATGAAGGGTAGCAAAAGGCGTAAGGGGGCTATGTGGTCGCCTTACGACGAAAACGGCAGTTACACGGGCGCCGCGCAAGACGGCGAAAAACCCGTGCAGGATGCCGACGATCTTTAATAAAAAGCAGGCGCGCCGAGCTGACGGCGCGCCTGTCGCTTGTTTATTCACGAAAATCCCGCCGTTCGGCTTTGCCGACGGCGGGTTGTCTTTCAAATCACGACGTTTCGCAGGCGTCGGTACGCCGGGAAACGTGTGAGGATATTTTATTTTTTACGCTCGCTTCGTAACAGAGAACGGTCGCAGCGACGCCCACGTTGAGCGAATCGCACTTGCCGAGCATGGGTATCGCTATCATCTCGTATTCGCCCTCGTACCACTCGCGGGTGATGCCGTAGCGCTCGCTGCCCATAACGAGGGCGCAGTTTTTGCCGAAAGGCTCGTCGAAATAGTATTTGTCTGCCCGGGTATCGGCAAGGTACACGGTAAAGCCGTGCTTTTTCAGCCATTCGCGGCATTTTCCCACGCTTTCGAACTCGAAAACGGGCACGGAAAGTATCGCTCCCTGGCTCCCTTTGATGAGCTTGGGGTGCGTCATGCGCACTTTGCGGTTGCACATGAATACGCCGTCAAGCCCCGCGCCGTCAGCCATGCGCAGCATGGTACCCACGTTGCCGGGGATCTCTATGCCGTCCAACACCAATATGACCGCCTTATCGGGCGGCGAAAAGGCGTTTATGTCGTAAGAGGGGAGGGCGGCGAGCGCCATAAGCCCGTCGGGGCGGTCGCGTTCGGAAAGTTTTTCGTAAGTTTTCGCCGAAACTGTGTACAGGTTTTCCGCGCGCGCGGCGATCTTTTCGGCAAGCGCCGCCGCTTCGCTCGTGCGGATATGTTCGGGGCACAAGATGAGCGAGTCGACGGGCGTTTTGAATTGCTCGCACATTTTTAAAAGCCAGATCCCTTCCGCAACGAACAGTTTGTGCGGATTGGGTTTGGAATTGGAGAGGATCCCTTTTATCTGTTTTATTTTGGGGTTTTGCTCGCCGATCGCCAAAAAGTTATGCGAACCGAGCACCTGTTCTATCGTTTCCATGCGGTTATAGTAGCAAAATTTTGCGAATAAGTCAAGCCGAATATAAAACGTGAAAAAATCCCCCCGCCGCATCGCGGCAGGGGGGTGATATTTCAGCCTTCATATTCGGTAAAAAGATCTTTCGCGCTATAACTCATTATGCTGTATGTGCCGTCTATGTCGATGGTTTGGCTGTCTTCATGCAGGGTAATATCGTACCCCGCCAAAACCGCATTCGCGCCCGCTTGGTTTCGTATTCCGTGTATATGCGCGTCCGTTCTGTCACATCCGACGGGATGGATCAACAGATTGTGCCCGTAAATGTAATTTTTGGAATTGCTCAGCCAAGTGCTCATCTCGCTGTTGCTTTCTGCCGGAACATAAATCTTTAAGCCTTTGTATGCCGTGAAAGCACCGCCTTCGATCATGACGTTAGAAACTCCGTTGTATTCGTCGTCATCTCTCTCCATAGTTACGGATGTCAATTTAATGTGGGAGAAAGCATCTTCTTGTACGCGGACAGTATCTTTGCCGATCGTAACGTTTTCGATGTATTGGTTATAAGAAACCGCATGATTGAAAACTTCGCTATATCCTGTAACGGTATATGTTTTAGTTTCAGCGTTATAATTGCTTTGCGGTTCGCTCGCCGCCGGAAGCAGACGCAGAACTTTTTGTCCTTCTTCCGTTTGAACGAGTGCGCCGTTTTCTATGGAAAATTCTCCTTCACCCGTTACGGTGATGCTCTTCAAATTTTTCAGCCCGGCAAGAGCATCCATATTTATCATAGATATATTTGCGGGGAAATGAATAATTTCCTCGATAGAAGAAAGATTAAAAGCAAATGCGCCGATACTGAAAAATTGTGATAGACCTTCGGAAAAGGTCAGTTTTTTTACGGAGCTTTCCGCCAGCGCGTTTTCAGCGATCCCGTCGACATCAACACCTTTGAATTGCGCAGGGACCGTTACTTCCGATACGCCCTCTTCAACGCCTGTTATCGTTACATTGCGGTTTTCGACGGTGAAAATAAGCCCGTTTTCGGTGTAGGTGCCGTCTTTAAGTTCATCGCCGCCGCAGGCGGCAAAAATGCCGAAACAGAGGCAAACGCTCAAACACGCGGCAAGTGCCGCAAGTAATGTCTTTTTCATCTTGTTTACCCTCCTGAAAATTAAGGTATCTCTATTATAGCATGGGGAATGAAAGGAGTCAATCATTATCCGAAAAAAGTGACCGAGGTGCAATATTTTGCATATTATGGTGATAGGTACTGCGCGGACGGAAAAACTTTGCCCGAAATCTGAACCGACGGCGGAAGGGAGCGATGAACAAAGGAAAAGGCAAAATCACATTACTTGGGTGCCTTGCAGGGGTTTCCAATCAGGCGGTCATAACCAATGTTACCGCACTGCTTTTCGTGCCCTTTGCGGGGCTGTACGGTTTTTCTTTTGCGCAGCTCGGGCTTTTGACCGCCGTCAATTTTGCGGCGCAGATGTGCGCGGACGTGCTCTTGATGTTCCTTATCGGCAGGTGTTCGCACAAAAAACTCGCGCTCGCCGCGGCGGCGGCAAGCTGTGCGGGGCTGCTCTTTTACGGCGCCGTGCCCCTTTTGTTTTCGGGCGGGGCGCTTTACGGCGGCATAGCCTGCGCGACCGCCGTGTTTGCCTTTGCGGGCGGTATGCTCGAAGTCGTGCTCTCGGGCATTGCCGACCGCCTGCCCGCAGGTTCGCGCGTTTCCATCTGCCTGCTGCATACCGCCTACGCGTGGGCGCAGGCGGTGCTTGCGCTCGTCTTGTTTTTCTTTATCCTGCTCGCGGGGGAAAGAAATTGGAATTACGTCATGTTCGCGCTCGCGCTCGTGCCTCTCTCCGCATTTTTCCTGCTGTCGGGCGCCTGTATACCCGAAAGGGGAGAAAGTAAGGCGGAAAGCCTGCCCGCTAAAAAAAGAGAGGGATTCGGGCGGTTTTACATATTCGCGCTCGCCGCGATATTTTTCGGATACGGGGCAGAAGTGTGCATGAACCAATGGATGAGCACGCTCTTTTCCGAAACGTTCCCGCTGTACGGCAGCGAATTTTTTGCGGCCGCGGCATTTGCAGTTTTTTTGGGGCTGGGCGGGATTTTTTATGTGCGCCTTTCTGCCCGGGTGCGGCGGTTCCCGCTGTTTGCACTGCTCTTTTCCGCGCTCGCAGCCTTCGGCTGCTATGTGGCCGCCGCGGCTGCGGGCGGCGCGGTGTCCTTTGCGGCTGCGGCGATCTGCGGCTTGTTCGTGGGGGTGCTTTCCCCGGGCGTGATGACCGTTTCTTCCGAAAATCTTCCCGGTGCGGGCGGCAGGATGCTCGCCACGCTTGCGATCGCCTCCGACCTGGGCGCGGCGGCTCTGCCCGCCGCGGCGGGCGCTCTTTCGGGCGCGCTCAGCTTTCGGGCGGCTTTCCTCATCCTTTCCGCCGCGCCCTTGCTTTGCGCGATTTTCGTCGCCGCCATGCGTAAAAGCCGAGTCCCTTTACGAAAAAAAGGTATTATTCGTTAAAATTTCGTAAATATTTACATTCCGCACGGCTTTTCGCTGGATTAATTTTTGATATTTGATATAATAAATAATACCGATCTACCGAGCGCGAGGATGTTATGGGAAAGCATGGCGGCAAAGCAGCGGAAAAGGAAATAAAACCCGAAGGTCAGTCCTTCGCGCCGGGCGCGGATGCCGAAAAGGAGGAAAATTCCGCCGGTCAGGATGTGGCAGAGGCGATTCAAGACGCATCTTCGGCGCAAGCCGACGCGGTGCAGGCGGCGCCCGCCGAACCGATAGTGGAGAACGCCGGCAAAGAGGCGGGTACGGCTTCGGCTAAGAAAAACATATTTACAGTCAAAATTTTCAATTACAGGCTGTTGCCGCTCTTTTTGATGATGCTGTGCATGTCGTTGGCGGGCTTTCTGGTGGAAAACCTGTTCCGGCTTCTGCGGGACGGCGTGCTCAACAGCAGGCGGCAGATTCTGCCGTTTTTGTTTGCCTACGGCATCGCGGTCTTCGTGCTGTATGTAGCCATAGGCACGCCGCGCGAGATGCGCTTTTTTGGGTGGAAACTCTTCAAAAAGAACAGCAAACTCTCTTCCACCGCAAAATACATGCTGTATTGGCTGATCTTATTCGCGGGCGTGTTTTTCGGGGAAGTGCTTTTCGGCACTTTCGTCGAATGGGTGTCGGGCGTGGTGCTTTGGGACTATACGGGTATCCCTCTGAGGTTTACGAAGTATACGAGCGTGCCTACGGCGCTGGCGATGTCGGCAGGGGTGATGCTGTTCATGCGCTTTATTTTCGAGCCTCTGATGCGGAAGTTCGAAAAGATACCTAACAAAGTGCTGCTGGGCATCGACCTCGGCGTCGGCATCCCCGTAATTTTAGATTGGCTGCTCATGCTCGTGCTGATGCTCGGCTTCGGCATTTCAAAAAATTGGTGGTTCATTCAGGTATGGTAAAAATAAAAAAGCGCCTCTTCGGAAAGCGGAGGCGCTTTTAATTTTTAATTTTCTTTGCGGTGAACGCCCGTCGCGTTTTGCGACAGCCTTTCGCCCGACACATTGTCCGTAAACGCCGTAATGCCCTTGGCGCGTAGCGAACGCACGCCGAAATAGAGGGGAACGCCGAGCGCATATACCCACACCGCCTGCGTTACGAGCAAAGACGCGAACATGAACCAGTACCCCGCATAGGCGCTGCCGCCCAAAAGGAGCACGAGCGGAATGACGAACGCATTCACGAGTACGGGGAACAGCCCGCCGACGATGAGTTTGAGCGGCGTGTTTTTGATGAGCTTTCCCGCCGCGAAAGTGAGCAGCGCCGCAACGAGCGAACACAGGCTGCCGAGCCCGATGTCCCACGCGTTGCCCGTGATGATGTTGGCGATCAGGCAACCCGCATACAGCGCGGGTATCGCTTCCGGATAGAAGAGGGGAAGCATGGTCAGCGCCTCGGCGGGGCGGATCTGGAATCCGAGCGTGCCGAAAGCGAGCGCGCCGAGCGGCCAAGTGAGCACAACGTACAGAGCGGCAATGACGCCCGCCCTGCACAGCGTCTTTGTGGATCTTTTCATTATTCAGTTTACCTCGGTTGTTTTTAGGTAGTGTTTTCCGAAAACCTACCGCGTATATGATAACAAAAAAACGCCACGCTGTCAAACGATTTCGGGCGAGGCGCTCATTCATACGACGATATTTTCGAGCAGAAGATAGTCAAAGTCTACCCCCTCCACGAAATCGCGCGGAAGAAACCGCACATGGTTGAATTTTGCAAAGTTGAAGATGTGCGTTTTCAGCAGTACGGGCGTGGGTACGTCCATTTCGTGGCAAATGTCGAAAAGGTAATCCATAAAATGCGAATAGGTCAGCTTTTCGGGGTTTTCGTAAACCATCTGCCGCCGTATTTTTCCGTCCTTCATCTCTTTTACCCAAATTTTCATGCGCATCTCCCGTGTTTCCGCCGGGCGGCGGATCTTTTATTGATTATACCCGAATTTTTCAAAAAAGTAAAATATAATCGGCGCATTGCGCGCATAAAAAGGCAAATAATAATTGACATATTTTCCGCGAAAATATATACTTATTAAAAGGCAAAAAAAGGAGTTCGTATGAAAAAGTTAGAAACGGATATTCTGAAGATCCTCGAAGAGGACTGCCGCTACACCCCCGAAAAGATCGCGCTCATGCTCGAAAAGACGGAAAAGGAAGTCGCCGCCGCCATCGAGCACATGGAAGAGACGGGCATCATCGTCAAATACACGGCGATCGTCAACGGGGAACGCCTCTCCGACGAAACGGTGCAGGCGCTCATCGAGGTCAAAGTTACGCCGCAAAAGACCAACGGTTTTGACGCGATCGCGGAAGAGATCTACCGCTTCGACGAGGTGAAAAGCTGCTACCTGATGAGCGGCGGGTTCGACCTTGCGGTGTTCATCGAGGGCAAATCTTTGCGCGAAGTGGCGCGCTTTGTTACCGAACGGCTGTCCACCCTCGACGAAGTGCTTTCCACCGCCACGCACTTCATCCTGAAAAAATACAAAATAGAGGGCACCGTCGCCGACGCGGAAGACGAGTGCGCGAAGAGGCTTTCGGTACAGCCATGAAAAAGTTCGTAAACGCGCGGGCGGAAAGCCTGAAACCGAGCGGGATCCGCAAATTTTTCGACATCGTTTCGGAAATGAAGGACGCCATCTCTCTCGGCGTGGGCGAGCCCGATTTTGTTACGCCCTGGAACATACGCAATGCGGCGGTCAAGAGCATTCAGCGCGGATATACGCAATACACGGGCAACAGGGGGCTGCCGCAGCTGCGCGAATACATCGCCCGTTACATGAAGGAACGCTTCGGCGCGGAGTACCCGCCCGAACATATCCTCGTAACGGTGGGCGCGAGCGAGGGCATAGACCTCGTGATGCGCGCCGTGTGCGAGGCGGGCGACGAAGTGCTCGTGCCCGATCCCGGGTACGTTTCTTATTTTCCCTGCGTGCAGCTTGCGGGCGGTACGCCCGTTGCCGTGCCTTGTTCGCAGGAAAACGGCTTCATCCTTACGCCTGAGGCGTTGGAAAAGGCCATAACTCCCAAGACCAAGGCGCTCGTCATGCCGTATCCGAACAATCCGACGGGCGGCATCATGACCAAAGAACAGCTCGAGGCGATCGTGCCCGTCATACAAAAGTACGACCTTTTGGTCATATCCGACGAAATATATGCCGAGCTGACTTACGGCGGCAGGCACGTTTCCGTGGCGTCCCTTCCCGGCATGAAGGAGAGGACGGTCGTCATCGGCGGTTTTTCCAAATCTTTCGCCATGACGGGTTGGCGGCTGGGATTCATCTGTTCCCCGCCCGAAATAGATGCAGCCGTGCTTAAAATACATCAGTACACGCTGCTCTGCGCGCCGACGGCTTCGCAGTATGCGGCGCTCGAAGGGCTGAAAGACGGCTTTACCGACGGCTTTGCGTCCGTCGAAGGGATGCGCGAAGAGTACGACAAGCGCAGGCGGTTCATGGTCGGCTTTTTCAACGGAACGGGCATGCCCTGTTTCGAGCCGCGCGGCGCCTTTTACGTTTTCCCTTCCACCGAAAAACTCGGCATAACGGGGGATGCGTTCGCAAACGGGCTGCTGCGCGCGGAAAAGGTCGCGGTGGTGCCGGGCGACGCTTTCGGCGAGGCGGGCATAAGCCATGTGCGCTGTTCGTATGCCACGAGCATGGCAAACCTAGACAAGGCGACGGCGCGCATAGAAAAGTACATCGCGGAAAATTTCCGAAGATAGCCGCGTATCGTCACCTATATTTCACACGCGCGTAAAAATAGGGCTTGACATTGCGCGGGAAAAAGGGTATAATAAAGAGAGCAGAGAAGTGATTCCGCGCATGGCTTTTGGGCGGAGTCACTCATTTTACCGTTTACGGGCAGCGCCGCCCGCGCATTTTGCGGCAAAGGCGCAAAATCATAGGTGTGGAGATCATCATGGCAGAAGAATTTATCATGACGCAGAAGGGTTACGACGAGGCGGCGGAACGCCTGAAATACCTTCAGACGCAGAAGAAAAAAGAGATCACCGAGCGCATCAAGGTGGCGCGCGGGTTCGGCGACCTTTCCGAAAACGCGGAATACGACGCGGCAAAGAACGAAGAGGCGCTCAACGAAAGCGAGATCCGCGAGCTTGAAAATATGCTCAAAAACGCCAAGATCATGGAAGAGAGCATCGACAACAGCAAGGTGCACTTCGGCAACGTGGTCAGGGTGTACGACTGCGACCTCGAAGAAGAGGGCACCTACACGCTGATGGGCTCGATGGAAGCGGATATCGAAAAGAACATCATCAGCATCGAATCTCCGTTCGGGGCTGCGCTCGTGGGCGCCAAGTGCGGCGACACGGTGACCGTGCACGCGCCCGGCGGGGATTATCAAGTTAAAATTTTGGAGATAAAATAAACCGCCGCGGGCGGTTTATCCGAAACAAGGAAAATTGACGAATGGACGCTAAGATCACCAAAGCCCGCATCGGGCATATGCTCTCGTATGACTGGATCAAGATCGTCGCCATCTGCACGGTGGTAGTTGTCGTTTGGGTGCTTTTGTTCACTACGCTCGCTCCCCGCGCGACTCTGGGGCAGACCTTCGAGATCTATGTCTATTCGCGCGTTTCGCTCCGCACGAATCTCGGCAGCCTCGATTCTCTGCACGGGAACAACTCGCTCTCGTACAGCGCGCTCTCTTACGACGTGCTCGACATGGCGCAAAACAACCTTATCGACGGTTCGGAAGGCACCGTCATGAGCGCGCATTTTGCCGCCGGTCAGGGCGACGTGCTGTTTATAAGCTCTTACGAGTACGACAGCGGCGAGGACGACGCGAACGGGGAGCCCGTCATGACGAGCGACCTATACGAATACATCACAGGGTATATGGGTTACAGCGCTTGGTTGGGCGGAGAAAACGAATATCCCTACGGCAGCGCGCAGAACAATCCCAACCGGCAGGACTATCTTACGAGCTGCCGGCAGTACCTCGAGCAGTATTATACGGGCGACATAGCGGCGGCTTCCGCCGAGCAGGACAAGCAGGCGATAGAAGAGGATTTCCGCGCCCGTATCGACGGCGACAACCGCTATAAGCGCGAATCGCAGATACAGGCGGGGCTTGTACAGGAATACGAGCGGATAGAAGACCTTCGTATAGCGTATAACAATATCGTGGGGTATCTTTCCGCAGACGACAAGGGTGCGGACGGCGAAACGCCCACGCTCTCTATCCCCGAACTCGAGCTGACGGTGCAGAGCGAAAACGACGAAAACGGCGACGGCACGGTGGACGGGAACGATACCCGCCAGGTCAAGGGATATTTCTCCTTCGATCTGAGCAACGTGCCGGGACTTGAAAACATTCTCACGACAACGCGCAGTGCCGACGAAACGGCGACCTCTCAGTCGGTGAACATGGTCATCGTGAACCCCCGTATGCAGGAAGAGGCGCTGCGTTACGAGCAGATCACCTTCCTCGATTATATCATCAAAGAAAGCGCGCGTTTGAAGGACCTGAATTCGGGTTCGTAAGCGCGTGCGCGGTAAGCAGGCGGAACGATTATGGATTATCTGATATACGGCGCGCTGAAAAAATATAAAAAGATGCGCCCCGTGCGTTTTCATATGCCGGGGCACAAGGCGGACAGGAAGCACTTTCCGCTTTTTAAGGATGCCGCGCTCGATATCACCGAACTTTCGTTTGCCGATTGCCTCGAAAACCCCGACGGCATCATCGCCGCCGCCGAGAGCGACATTGCCGACATACTCGGCGCTAAGCGCAGTTTTCTGCTCACCGACGGTTCGAGCGCGGGAATATTTTCCATGCTGTATGCGGTGCGGCAGCGGGGCAGCAAGCTGATCATCGCGCGCAACGCGCACAAGAGCGTGTACAACGCCTGCGCCGTTCTCGGCATAGAACCGTACCCGCTCAAGGGCAACGAGCTTGACGGCGTGATTTTGCCGCCCGCGCCTGCCGAGATCGAGGACGCGTTCAAAAAAGAAAAGGACGCCGTCGCCGTCTTGGTCACGTCGCCCGATTATTACGGCAATATTTCCGATTACGCCGCCATACGAAAGATATGCGACCGTTACGGAAAGTTGTTCCTTGCCGACGGCGCGCACGGTGCGTATCTGAAATTCGATCCCGACGGCGCGCACCGTTATGCGGGCGAATATACCGACGCGTGGGTAGACGGCGCGCATAAAACGCTCCCCACCCTCACGCAGGGCGCAGTGCTCAATGTGAACAGGGAAGACCTGATACCCGATATGCGCGAAGGCGCGGGGCTGTTCCGCACGACAAGCCCGTCCTATCCGATCATGGCGAGCGTGGAATACGGCGTGAAGTACCTTTCCGAAAACGGCGCCGCGCTCATAGACGCGCTGAAAAGGGAGCTCTCCCTCATGAAGATGCGCCTGAAAAAGCGGGGCATCCTCTTTTATGAGGGCAGCGAAACGCTGCAATTCGCGGTGGACTTCGGCGGCATGGGCATTTCCCCGTATTTTGCGGAAAAGCAGCTCGAAAAGCGGCGCATTTATCCCGAAATGAACGACGGCAGGTATATCCTGTTTTACCTTTCCCCGCTCACGCGGGCGCACAGCCTTGCGCGGTTGGAGCGGGCGATACGCCGCATCGCAAAGATGCGCAGTCTGAAAGACAGCTATACCCTTCGCCCCGAAACGGCGTACGGCGTGAAGAAATTCAGTTATCTTACGGCGCTCACTTTCCGCAAGGAAAGGGTGCCGATAGAAGAGAGCGCGGGCAGGATCGCCGCGCGCAACGCGGGCGTAACCCCGCCCTGCACCCCGTTGGTGCTTGCAGGCGAGCAGATCACGCCCGAGGCAGCCGAGGCGCTCAAAAACGCAAAGCATACCTTCGGCTTGACCGACGGAAAAATAGAGGTCATCAAAATAGGCGGCGAAAGATGAAAGGCAGATTCATAGCCTTCGAGGGCTGCGAAGGGGCGGGCAAATCTACGCAGATGCGGCTTTTGTCGGAATACCTTACTTCGCGCGGCATTCCGCACATACTTACGCGCGAGCCGGGCGGCGGGCAGATCTCCGAGGCGATCAGAAAGATCATTCTTGACGGTAAAAACAGTGAAATGACGGACGAGTGCGAGGCGCTGCTGTACGCGGCGGCGCGTGCGCAGCACCTTTCCGATACGGTCGTTCCCGCGCTCGAAAGGGGCGACACGGTGCTGTGCGACCGCTATATATTTTCCTCGTTTGCGTATCAGGGCTACGGCAGGGGACTGCCGCTCTCTTTTTTGAAGGAGATAAACGCCTTTGCGGTGGAAGGGCATATGCCCGATGCGACGCTCTTTCTCGATATCCCTTCGTCGCGCGCGTTCGAGCGCAAGCACGGGGCGGATCCCGACGACAGGATGGAGCAGGCGGGGGAAGCGTTTCACCGCCGCGTGTACGAGGGTTATAAAGCGCTTTTGCAGGAATATCCCGACAGGCTTTTTGCCATCGACTGTTCGGGAACGAAATACGAAACGAGCGCGCGCATCGCGGAATTTTTGCGCGGGCGCGGGCTGATCGGTTAAAGGGCGGCATATGCCGCGGGCGGGGCAATGTCTTTATTCAGCGGTTCAAAACCTTATAAGATCGTCGCGGGCGACGCCGCGCAGGGCAAGCTGTCACACGCTTATCTGCTTGTCTGCCCCGACGCGCGCAATCTACGCACGTTTTTGAAGGAATTGGCCTGCCTTATTTTCGGCGCCGACGAGCGTGCGGAAGATCTGATCCGCAGGGAAATGTACGCAGACTGCCCCGTATTGCCCGCCGCGGGCGCAAAGTTCACCGTTGCCGACGCAAAGACGGTCGTGGACGAGAGCTATATCAAACCCATAGAGGCGGCAAGGAAGGTGTTCGTGCTCGACGGCGTTCAGGATATGAACGCAAGCGCGCAGAACAAACTGCTGAAAGTTTTAGAAGAGCCGCCCGAAAACGTATGTTTTTTGTTGGGGGCGGCAAACGATTTCACTGTGCTTTCTACCGTAAAATCGCGCGCGAAACGTTTGGATCTGTACCGTTTTTCCGAAAAGGAAATAGAAAAGTATCTGAACGAAACATATCCCGCCCGGCATGACGCCGCCGAGATCGCCGCGGTATGCGGCGGCGTGCTCGGCAGGGCGCAGGAACTTGCCGAAGGCGGAGACCTCGCCGCGGCGACGGAAGAAGCGGTTTATTTTGCGATGAACCTGTCCGTTTCGTCCGCGATATCGGGCGCAAGAAAGTATGCCGACAAGGATAAAGCGGCAGCATTTCTTTCGGTATTGCGGCTCGTGTACCGCGATATCCTTATGGTGCGGCTCGGGCGGCGCGATCTGATGCTTTCGGGAGGGCAGCCCGCGCTTTTGGAGCGCGCGGCGGCAAAATATTCTCCCGCGGCGCTCGTAAACGCGCAGGACAGGATCGCCGAAGCGGAAAAGGAGTTACGGTTCAACGCGAATCTTTCCGCCTGTCTTGAAACGCTGTTTTTCGGCATTTTGGAGGGACGATGAAAGTCATAGGAATTAAATTTAAAGAAGGGGGCAAGGTCTATTACTTTGCTCCGCAGAAAAACGCAGAATACGAAGAGAATATGGACGTGGTCGTGGAAACGGCGAAAAGCATCGAAATAGCAAAGGTCGCCTTCATCCCGTGCGAAGTGCCCGACGAAACGGTCACGCAGCCGCTCAAACCCGTCATACGGATCGCTACGGAAAAGGACCTCGCGCAGCGCAAAAAGAACCTCGAAAGAAAGCCCGAGGCGATGCGTATCGCGCAGGAAAAAATAGAAAAGCACGGGCTGAAAATGAAGCTCATCGACTGCGAATTTGCCTTCGACGGCAGCAAAGTCGTATTCTATTTTTCGGCGGACGGCAGGGTGGACTTCCGCGAGCTTGTCAAAGACCTTGCGGGCGCCTTTCATATCCGCATCGAACTTCGGCAGGTCGGCATACGCGACGAAACGAAATTGCTCGGCGGCATAGCGCCGTGCGGGCGCATCTGCTGCTGTGCGGGCGCCATGCCCGATTTCAGGAAAGTATCCATAAAAATGGCGAAGGTGCAGGGGCTGTCGCTCAATCCCGGGAAAATAAGCGGGCTTTGCGGCAGGCTGATGTGCTGTTTGAGCTACGAAAACGATTATTACAGCGAAATTTATAAAAAAATGCCGAAAATGGGCGCCGAGGTGGGCACGCCCGAAGGCAAGGGCACCGTCGTGGGCGAGAACATGCTCAAACAGACGGTGCGCGTAAAAATAGAAAGGGACGGAAGCCTTTTATATAAAGATTTCCCGTTGAAAGAGGTGCGTTTCAAAGGCGGCAGGAAAGAGGTTGACGACAAAGCGGAAGGGGACCTGAAAGACCTGTTGGATTGAGCGCGGTAAAACCGGCGGGCGCGGGCTTGCGGCGAAAAAGTTGAAAAATACGAAAAAAGTTTCGCGTTATGCCTTTACGAACGCAAAAAATTATGATATAATAAATATTGCAAAGGGAAAACCCCTTGCGAGGAAAAGAGTTATTTGGAGGTAAAAAGTCATGGCACATAAAATTTCGGAAGATTGCATCTCCTGCGGCGCTTGCGCAGACACCTGCCCGGTAAACGCGATCTCTCAGGGAGATACGCAGTACCAGATCGATCCCGATGTGTGCATCGACTGCGGCGCCTGCGAAGAGGGCTGCCCCGTCGGCGCTATCAAAGGCGAGTGATCGAAGTAAAGGAAGAGGAACCTGCGCGGAAGCAATTCCGCGCAAGTTTTTGTTTCTTTTATCCGCGCGCGTCGCGGCAGCTGTTTATAACGGGGATATAGCTCAGTTGGTAGAGCGCTTGAATGGCATTCAAGAGGTCATGGGTTCGATTCCCACTATCTCCACCATACCGGAACTATCCGAACCCGGATAGTTCTTTTTGTTTGGGTTCGTATTTGTTCCGTGACCGCCTAGTATAACGGAACTATCCGAACCCGACAGCAAATAAGAATCCCGAGGATCGCCGTCCTCGGGATTTATTTTGTCCGTGTAATTGTAATAGATTTCGATTTTATCTTCGTAAACCACAATTCTCCGTACCAAAGTTTGTATCATCTGTTTCGGCTTTTTTAAGACGGAATTCGTGAGATAATCGACGACTTTTTCTTTTGTTAGCAGATTCTGTTCTTTGAATTTTTCTAATGTAATTTTGCCCTGAATATCGGCAAGTTGTTGTTCGAGTTGGTTCATGCGGGTCTGCGTGGTATCGTTGAAGATGCCTCGCTCGATAGCCTTCATGATATTTGTCAAAGAGCGTTGGATCTCATCTCGTTCTTTTTCCAAAACACTTAAAACGGATTTATCTTTCATGCGTTTTTCATGGACGCGCATCACTTCATCGGCAATGAGATTGATGTTGTCTTGATCGCAGAAGATGCGATGCGTTATATCGACTACAAATTTATCAAATTTTTCTTTCGGTAAAACAGATTTTGTACAACTTTTATTTCGTTTGCGTGCCATACATTTATAATAATATTTTGCCCTTCCTGTATGAGAAGTGCCGCTTTCACCTTGCATGTTTTTACCGCATAGCCCGCAGACAAGTTTTCCTTTTAACAAGAACTCCGTGCGAGTGCTTTTCGAACCTATTTTATTTGTCTGCAAAATTTGTTGCACTTCTTCGTAAGTTTGTTTCGGCACGATAGCGGGGAAGATATTGTCATAAACCCCTTCATCGTAGCGGCAGATGCCGAT
>CALVST010000038.1 GCA_944359365.1 uncultured Clostridia bacterium | reverse complement strand
GTCGAATACGTATTACAGTTCATTATCGCAATCCTGCGTATTATTCAGCTGATTCTGAAAATTTTGATCAGCATTCGTAAAAAATAAATGATTTGAAAAGGAGCAATATCTATGAAGAAAAAATTATTGACAATATTACTCCTCGCAACTATTTCCATAATATGTGCAGTGCTTTTTGCTACGTGAACAACGGAAACGCCACTCAAAAAGATACCTATAGTATAACTTTATGTCCCTATACAGACAGTGAGCAAATACATGGGACACAGCGATTCGACCGTCACATTGAAAGTGTACAGCCACTTTATCCCTGATACGCAGGGCATCGCGGTGAACGCTCTGAACCGCCTGACAGAGTAAAAGGAATGGCCTTTGAGGTCATTCCTTTTTGCTGGATAGTAAAATTTTCTGGTATAACCCGATTTTTATACCAATTTTGGAAAATCTTGCCTAAATATTGTGGTAGAAAAGAAAAAGACCACAATATCTTGTGGTCAAAGTGGTACTCCCGGCGGGAATCGAACCCACAACGGCCCCTTAGGAGGGGGCTGTTATATCCATTTAACTACGGAAGCATAATTTTTAATCAACGATTCCCGCGGCGGTAATCTGCCGAAACCCCAAAGGGGTCCCCTCGGCAGAGCGTCGGGCACGCCCTCGCGCGAACTACAACACCCCATCAGAGGGGGCTGTTATATCCATTTAACTACGGAAGCATAATTTTTAACCAACGATTCCCGCGGCGGTAATCTGCCGAAACCCCAAAGGGGTCCCCTCGGCAGAGCGTCGGGCACGCCCTCGCGCGAACTACAACACCCCATCAGAGGGGCTGTTATATCCATTTAACTACGGAAGCATAATTTTTAATCAACGATTCCCGCGGCTGCGCTTTGCAACCGCTGCCGCCCGTTTGCAAAAAATATAATACTATATTTTTTCAAAAAAATCAATTGTTTTTCCTTTGGGTTCGCGTTTTTCTTTCTAACTAATTTTGCGGGGCGTGCCCGTCGGCTCCGCCCCGCAGATGTTCGATTACTTTTTCGGCTTGATAACGGTTTTTCCGCCCATGTACTTTTGCAGTACTTCGGGAATATTCACACTGCCGTCCTCGTTGAGATAATTTTCCAAAAGAGCGATAAGCATTCTCGGCGGCGCAACCACGGTATTGTTCAACGTGTGCGCAAAGGCATTCCCCTTCTCCGACTTATAACGAATGCCCAACCTGCGAGCCTGCGCGTCGGTCAAATTGGAACAGCTTCCCACTTCAAAATATTTCTTTTGGCGGGGGCTCCACGCCTCTACGTCTATGCTCTTATATTTAAGATCGGCAAGGTCGCCCGAACAGCATTCGAGCGTCCTGACGGGAATGTTCATCGAAACGAAAAGCTCTACCGTGTACGAGTACAATTTTTCAAACCATTCGCGGCTCTCTTCGGGTTTGCAAATGACGATCATTTCCTGCTTTTCAAATTGATGGATACGATAGATGCCGCGCTCCTCGATGCCATGCGCGCCCTTTTCTTTGCGGAAACAAGGCGAGTAGCTCGTCAGCGTGAGCGGCAGTTCCTTCTCGTCGAGCACGGTATTCATGAACCTGCCGATCATGGAGTGTTCGCTCGTACCGATCAGATACAGGTCTTCCCCTTCGATCTTGTACATCATGCCGTCCATCTCTTCAAAAGACATGACGCCCGAAACGACGTCGCTGCGGATCATAAACGGCGGAATGACGTAGGTAAACCCTTTGTCTATCATAAAATCGCGCGCATAGGTGAGCACGGCTGAATGCAGGCGCGCGATATCGCCGATCAGGTAATAGAACCCCTGCCCGCTCGTGCGGCGTGCGCTGTCAAGGTCGATGCCGCCCAGCTTTTCGAGGATATCGAGATGGTAAGGAACTTCAAAAGGCTTTTCCGCAGGCTCCAAAAAGCGCTTGCGCTCGACGTTTTCAGAATCGTCTTTGCCGATGGGAACGTCGTCCGCAATGATGTTCGGAATAGACATCATATCTTTTTTGAGTTTTTCGGCGATCTCTTCCGACTGCTTTTCTATTTCAGCGATGCGCTCGTTGTTCTGAACGACTTCCGCTTTGACGGCGTTTGCCTCGTCCACCTTTTTTTCGCGCATGAGTTTGCCAATTTCGGCACTCAGCGCATTGCGCTTTGCTCTGCGTTCGTCGCCCTCCTTCTGCAATTCCCTCTTTTTGCCGTCAAGCTCGAGCACTTCGTCTACGAGCGGCAATTTTTTGTCCTGAAATTTTTTCCTGATGTTCTCGCGGACAAGCTCGGGATCCTTTCTTAAAAGATTGATATCGATCATACTTTCGCCTCCGTTTTTGTTCAAAAAATATTTTACCCCAAAAAAAATTTTTTTGCAATCAGAATACATACAAAAATAAAAAAGATGACTCTTTTTGTCTTTTCTTTTGCGTCAGCAATTGTAATCGACAATGATTTATGGTATAATAATATCAGCTGTATCACTATAATAGATAGATACGGTTTTTACAGCCAAAAACGGGAGGGCACGAGCGAATGTCATCCAAGGAAGACATACAATCTGAAAATACGGAAATTCCCGCGGGAGAAGAAAAAAAGGCGAATTCCCGCGGCGCATCCGTCAGAAAAAACAGCGTCGGCAAAAATCAGGCGCAGCAAAACGGCGGAACGCAAAAGAGAGCAGCAAGCCGCGCAGTAAAGCCAAAGCAAACCGGCGCCGTAAAAAAGCAAATTCAGCCGCCGCGGGAAGATGATAAACCTTCCGACGTAAAACAGTTTGTAGAGCAGAAACTTGCGGAAAAGGCAGCGGAAAGCCCCGCGGAGCAAAACGACGGCCTTTCAAAACAGTCGGTCGACCGCGACGAGATAAAAAAACAATTCAAACGCAAAAAGAAGGACTCTCCCGATTACGGCAACGTAAAAAGGTATTCGCCCGATATAACTAAGGGGCTTACCTCTTCGCAGGTCGACGAGCGTTTTTCCGCCTTTTTATTCAACGATACCAACCAAAAATATTCCAAATCGTATGCGAGCATATTTATAGGCAACCTGTGTACCTTCTTCAACCTGCTGTGCGTGCTCGCGGCGATCGCGCTCATCTATTCGGGGGCGCCCCTGTCGCAGTATCTGTTCGTTGTGATATTCAGCGCGAACCTTGCCTTCGGCATTGCGATGGAAATAAAGGCGAAGCGGAAAATGGATAAACTTTCCCTTTTGACCGCCCCCACCGCAAAAGTCATACGCAACGGAGCAACAACGGAGATCCCGTCCAAAGAGATCGTGCTGGACGACGTGGTTTGCCTCGGATTGGGCGATCAGGTGCCCGCGGACTGCATCCTCGCCGAAGGGTATGTTGAGGCGAACGAATCGCTGTTGACGGGCGAATCGGTTCCCGTAAAGAAGGAAGCGGGCGACTTGTTGTATGCGGGCAGCTTTATTTCAAGCGGTTCATGCAAAGCGCGCGCCGATAAGGTGGGAAAGAACACCTATCTCAACTCCCTTTCGGCAAAGGCGAAGAAATACAAAAAACCCAATTCCGAGCTGATGCGCTCGACAAAGCTCATCATTTATATCGTTGGCATACTTATCATCCCCATCGCCATAGGCATGTTCATCGTCAATTGGAAGACTTACGATCCCGTGTCTATGACGGATATATCTCAGCTCAACAATGCGATACAGCGCACGGTCAGCGTGGTCATAGGCATGATCCCTTCGGGGATGCTGCTGCTTACAAGTATAGCGCTGACGGTCGGCATACTTCGGCTGATGAGGCACAACACCCTCGTGCAGGACCTCTACTCTCTCGAAATGCTCGCGCGCGTCAATGTTTTGTGCCTTGACAAGACGGGCACGATCACCGACGGCAGGATGAAAGTCAACGACTGTATGCTGCTCAACAACCCGACAAAATACAGCGTAAACGAAATTGTCGGTTCCTGTTTGGCGGCTTTGGACGACAACAATCAGACTTCCGTTGCCCTGAACAATTATTTCGGGCACTCCGCCGCGTTGAAAGCGATAAAGACGATGCCCTTTTCTTCAAAGCGGAAACTTTCCGCCGTTACGTTGGAAGGCGTAGGCACCGTAGCGATGGGCGCGCCCGAATTCGTACTCGGCACCGTGCCCGAAAAGGTCAATAAGATCATCAATCAATATGCGTCGGAAGGTCTGCGCGTGCTCATCGTGGCGCTCGCAAGCGGGCAGATAAACGGCGACAAATTGCCTTCGGGATTCAAGCCGCTCGCCGTGATCTCCATAGCCGACAATATCCGCGAAGACGCGATACAGACCATCCGTTGGTTCAAAGAAAACGACGTTGACATCAAAATCATATCGGGCGACAACCCCGTGACCGTTTCGGAAGTCGCAAAGCGCGTTGGCGTGGTGAATGCGGACAAATACGTTTCTTTGGAAGGCTTCAACGAAAAGGAAGTTGAGGCGATCGCAAACAAATATACCGTGTTCGGCAGAGTTACGCCCGAGCAAAAGGCGGTCCTTGTAAAAGCCATCAAATCGGCAGGGCACACCGTAGCCATGACCGGCGACGGTGTAAACGACATTCTCGCGCTGAAAGAGGCGGACTGTGCGGTAACGGTAATGTCGGGCAGCGAGGCGGCGAAAAACGTCAGCCACATCGTGCTGACGGACAACAACTTCGCATCCATGCCGAAGGTCGTTTTCGAGGGAAGGCGCGTCATCAACAATATCCAGAACTCCTCTTCGCTCTACCTCATGAAGACGCTGTTCGTTACGGTATTCGCACTGCTTTCCATCATTATGATGCGGCAGTATCCGTTCGTAACGAGCAACATGATGGTTTTGGAGTTTTTCGTCATCGGGTTCCCTACCTTTTTCCTATCCCTCCAACCGAACAAAAACAGGGTGAAAGGCAAGTTCCTGTCATTTGTCCTGAGCCGAGCCGTTCCGGGCGCCATCGTGCTGATACTTGCCGTTCAAAGCATAAATGTGGTAACTTATTTTCACCCCGAACTGTTCAAAGATTATTATACCGAAATATCGGTATATCTTATCTCCTTCGCAGGACTGACGATGCTGTACCGCGTTTGCCAGCCGTTCAACTTCCCGCGGGCACTGCTGTTTATCGCCATGCTTGCGATCAGTCTGCTGTGTTTGACCTTGATGCCGAATATATTCATCGATGAAAATTATTGGGCTGAGGGTTATCCGCACGTCGGTTTCGTACAGATCATGTATGTGCTGCTCGTCGTCATGCTGTGTATTCCGATATCTGGCATACTGCTCAGGCTCACCGACCGCCTCATGCGCGGCAGTGAACAAAAAGAAAAGAATCCGGTAAAATAGTTTTTCGTACAGAAAACCGCCCCGACGCAGTTTGTGTCGGGGCGGTCGTTTTACTATAACAGCTTTTACAATTTATTCACCTTCGGAAGGCGTTTCGGGCGTATCGGAAGGAACTTCTTCCGCTGTTTCGTTCCCTTGCGATTCTTCGTTTTCCTGTAAGCCTTCTTCCTCGTCGTCCTCTCTCGGGGCTACGGTAACGGTGGCGACTTCCGCGTCTTTGAGGCGCATCAGGCGCACGCCCTGTGTGTTCCTGCCGATTTTTGAAACATCCGTAACGTGCATCCTGATGATCGTGCCGTTGTTGGAGATGATCATGATGTCCTCGTCTTCGGATACGATTTTAAGGTTGACGAGCAAGCCCGTTTTTTCGTTGAACACGCCCGCCTTGATGCCCTTGCCGGCGCGCCCTTGCAGCCTGTAATCCTCTACGTCGGAACGCTTTCCGTATCCGCCCGAGGTGATCGTGAGAACTTCGCGATCGGGCTTGATGACGAGCATATCTACGAGACAGTCGTCTTCGGAAAGGTTCATCGCTTTGACGCCCTGCGTGTCCCTGCCCATCGGGCGCACGTCCTTTTCGCTAAACCGGATGCACTTGCCCTCGCGGGATGCGATGATGAGCTCGTCCTTACCCGTCGTGAACTGTACGGAAATGAGTTCGTCGCCTTCGGTGATTTTAATGGCGATCTTGCCCACCTTTCTGATATTGGCAAATTCTTCGAGCGCCGTCTTCTTGATAAGGCCTTTCCGAGTCGCCATGGCGATGTAGCCGCTTTCCGTGCCTTCCGTAAGCGGGATGACGGCGGTGATCTTCTCGTCCTGCCCGATCTGCAAGAGGTTTACGATCGCCCTGCCGCGCGCCTGGCGCTGTGCCTCGGGAATTTCGTACGCCTTGATGCAGTACACTTTGCCGAAGCTCGAGAAAAACAGGATCTCGTCATGCGTGGAAGAGATGAACAGCTTTTCCACGAAGTCCTCGTCCTTCGGCTTGTGCGCCGTGATGCCCATGCCGCCGCGGTGCTGCGCCTTGTATTCGGAAACGGGCTGGCGCTTGATGTAACCGGAGTGTGTCATCGTGATGACGACGTCCTCTTTTTCAATGAGATCTTCTATATCGATCTCGCCGTAATCGTAGGAAAGTTCGGTCTTTCTAGGACTAGGATACTTTTCGCCGATCGCGCGGAGGTCTGTCTTGATGATGTCCAGAACGCGGCTTTCGTTCGCAAGAATGTCTTTGAGGTCTGCGATGGTGCGCTCCAATTCGGCGAGTTCCTCCTGCAATTTTTCCACTTCCAGAGAGGTGAGCCGCTGCAAGCGCATTTCGAGTATCGCGTTTGCCTGCTTGTCGGAAAGCTCGAACGTCTGCATGAGTTTATCGACAGCCGCAAACTTGTCCGCAGACTGCTTGATGATGGCGATGACTTCGTCGATGTTGGCGAGCGCCAGCACCAACCCCGCAACGATGTGCGCGCGCTCTTCCGCCTTGTTGAGGTCGAATTTCGTGCGGCGGACGATGACGTCTTCCTGATGCAGGATGTAATAATGAATGATCTCTTTTAAGTTGAGAACTTTCGGTTCGCCGTCTACCAGAGCGAGAAGGGTTATGCCGTTGGAAGTCTGCAACTGCGTGTGTTTGTACAGAAGGTTGAGAACGACCTGTGCGTTCGCATCTTTTTTGAGTTCGATGACGATGCGCATACCGTCCCTGTCAGATTCTTCGCGGATATCCGAGATCCCCTCTATTTTCTTGTCCTTCACAAGGTCGGCGATATTCTCGATGAGCCGCGCCTTGTTGACCTGATAGGGAATTTCGCTCACCACGATGCGGGTGCGCTGCGTATTGCCCGACGTATAATCTTCAATTTCGCATTTGGAACGGAGAATGTAATTGCCCCTGCCCGTGCGGTAAGCGCGCTTTACGCCCGCCCTGCCCATGAGGATCGCCCCCGTCGGAAAATCGGGCGCGGGCACATACTCCATCAGTTCTTCTATCGTGATATCGGGATTATCGATCTGCGCGATGACCGCGCCGATGACTTCCGCAAGGTTGTGCGGCGGGATATTCGTAGCCATGCCTACGGCGATGCCGTCGCTCCCGTTCACCAACAGGTTGGGGAAACGCGAAGGCAAAACGCAGGGCTGCATGCCCGTATCGTCGAAGGTAGGATAATAATCTACCGTTTCCTTGTCAAGATCGCGCAGCATTTCCGCCGCGAGTTTCGACATCCTCGCCTCGGTGTAACGCATTGCCGCGGGGGGATCGCCGTCCACCGAACCGAAGTTTCCGTGCCCGTCGACGAGCGGGAAATTGATGGTAAAATCCTGCGCGAGCCTTACGAGCGCGTCATATACTGCGGAATCGCCGTGCGGGTGGTATTTACCCAAAACATCACCGACGATACGCGCGCATTTGCGGTATGCCTTGTCGTTGTAAAGCCCCATCTCGTGCATGGAATACAGGATGCGCCTGTGCACAGGTTTCAGGCCGTCGCGCACGTCGGGTATGGCGCGGCTGACGTTGACCGCCATAGCGTAAGCTATGAAGGATTTTTTCAACTCGTCGTCCACCTCGACGTCGATCATATTCGTCATTTCGAGAGTTTTCTTAAACTCTTCGGTAAGTTCCGGGCTTGTTTCCTTTTTCGCCATAAGTCACCTCTTAAACGTCCAATTCGGCAACGAGCTTCGCATTCTGCTCGATAAATTGCCTGCGCAGCTCGGGCTTTTCGCCCATGAGGAGGGAGAACATCTCGTCCGCCTCGACAGCGTCTTTCATATTGACGCGAAGCAGCGTGCGCGTCGCGGGGTTCATCGTCGTTTCCCAAAGCTGTGTGCTGTTCATTTCGCCGAGCCCCTTGTAACGCTGCAAATCGAATTTCCCGGGGTTGGAATTGCGGTACTCTTCCAGCTCTTCGTCCGAATACATATATTTTTCGTCCTTGCCGCGCGTCGCCTTGTACAGAGGCGGCTGTGCGACGTAAACGTGCCCCTTTTCTATCAGCGGGCGCATGAAACGGAAAAAGAAGGTGAGCAGCAAAATGCGGATATGGCTGCCGTCTACATCCGCATCCGTCATGCAGATGATGCGGTCGTAACGCAGTTTGCTCTCGTCGAAATCGTCGTGTATGCCGCAGCCGAAAGCGGTGATCATGCTCTTGATCTCTTCGTTTTCCAGCACGCGGTTGAGCCGCGCCTTTTCAACGTTGAGTATTTTGCCGCGCAAAGGCAGGATCGCCTGAAAGCGCCTGTCGCGCCCCTGCTTTGCCGTACCGCCCGCGGAATCGCCCTCCACGAGGTAAATTTCGCAAAGCTCCGCCCTCTTTTCGCTGCAATCTGCAAGTTTTCCGGGGAGCGTGGTGCTCTCCAAAACGCCCTTGCGTCTTGTAAGTTCGCGCGCATTTCTCGCCGCATCTCTCGCCTTCTGCGCCGTAACGCAGCGAAGTACAAGTTCGCGCGCCTTCGAAGGGTTTTCTTCGAGATAGGTACCGAGGTGTTCCGCCGTCGCCTTCTGCACGAGCCCGCGCATAAAGCTGTTGCCGAGTTTCGTCTTCGTCTGCCCCTCGAACTGCGGCTCTGTGAGTTTGACGGATACGATGGCAGTGATCCCTTCGCGCACGTCTTCGCCCGAAAGTTTGTCGTTCTCTTTCAGGATATTCAGCTTGTGCCCCGCGTCGTTCACGACCTTCGTGAGCGCGGCTTTGAACCCGTCGAGGTGCGTACCGCCTTCCTCGGTATGAATGTTGTTCGCGTAGCTCATGATGAGCTCGTTGTAGCCGTCATTGTACTGGATGGCCACTTCGATCGCATAGTCGTCCTGCTTATCCTCAAAATATACGGGCTGATCGAACAGGACTTCCTTGTTTTTGTTGATGTCCTCCACGAAATGCAGGATGCCGCCGTCGTAACGGAATTCATCGAAACGCGGCTTTTCCCCGCGGAGATCTTCCAATGAAATGGTGAGCCCCTTATTGAGGTAAGCGAGCTCGCGCAGGCGGACTTTCAGATTATCGTAATTGAAAACGATCGTTTCGAATATCTCGCTGTCCGGATAAAAAGTGACCTGCGTGCCCGTCTTGTCGGTATCGCCCACAACGGCGAGCGCCCTCTGCGGAATGCCGCGGTTGTATATCTGCTTGTGGATGTGCCCGTTCTGATAAACTTCCACTTCCAACCATTCGGAGAGCGCGTTGACGACGGAAAGCCCGACGCCGTGCAGACCGCCCGAAATTTTATAGCCGCCGCCGCCGAATTTGCCGCCCGCGTGCAATTTCGTGAGCACGAGCTCCACGGAAGACACGCCTTCTTTGTGGTGTATGCCCGTGGGGATGCCGCGGCCGTTGTCGGTAACGGTGCAAGAACCGTCTTTATTGATGCGCACCCGTATGGTGTCGCAATACCCTGCGAGCGCTTCGTCGATGGAATTGTCCACGATCTCCTGCACGAGGTGATGCAGCCCGCGTTCGTCGGTGGAACCGATGTACATTCCCGGGCGTTTTCTTACAGGCTCAAGCCCTTCGAGCACTTGTATCTGCTCTTCGCCGTATTCGCCCTGTACTTTATCTGCCATAATTCTTAATCTCCTGAAAGTCTGACTGAATTGCCTCTTTTTAACGCTCTTATTATACCATAAAACGCCCGAAAAACCAAATGTTTTCGCCCGATTTTATAAAATTCATTTCGTGCGATCTCATATAACGCCCGTAAAGGCGCCTTAAAAGCCCGAAAAAAAGTTTTTTGATACAACACACCGCTTTTTGCGGCGGCAAATGCCTTTACAGGGCGTATATTCCGCGATGAATGGCGCATACTGCATAAAAAGGAGCAAACGATATGGACGAAGAAAAATGCAGCCACTGCGGCAAACTCGGCAAGATGACGGAAATGCTCGTGTGCAGTAACTGCGGCGCCTTTTTCTGTGCGCCGTGCGCGAACATGACGGGCAACCTCTGCCCGCAGTGCCTCGGAATGCTTACTCGGCTGAACTGAAAACCGAAGGGCGGGGAATTTTCCCCGCCCTTCTCTTATGAAAGCGCGTTTTTTATTGAGCGGTGATATCTTCACGGATGCAGGCGATCAGCTTCTTCTCGTATTTTGCCGTGCCCTTTATCCAACAATTCTCCGCCTTTTCTTCCGCAGCGCTCAGTTCCCTGAGGGCCGCCATTTTATCGCCGTTCACATAAAGCTCGTATGCCGCCAAAATGCGGCGTGTCTGCAACGTATTTTCGCCCTTTAAATACTTTTCGAGCGCGGGATACATCTGCCTTGAAAGCTCTTTATCTCCCCTGACCGCACATTCGCAGAACAGAATGTCCGCTGCTATTTCCCGCATGTAGTAGTCGGGCACATATTCCATCAGCCCTTTCAGCCTGTCCGACGCGCGCACGGCGTTCTGCACGTCGCCGCCGTCAAGATAATACATAAGGCGGTAATCGGTAAGCAGTATAAAGTTGATGTCGTCTTCGGGGAGCTGTTCCAAACCGAAGTAAAGCGCGCCGTCGATCTCGGACGGAGAGGCGCCCTGATACAAATACCCCTCTATCGCCAAAATGTTGACCGCCGTCAGATAGGATGTTTCCCGCTTGATAAGCCCGCGGAGGAGCGCGCCGTCGGTATCGAGATTATCGCAGGAAAAAGGCAGCACATTGTAAAAGAACAGATGAAAGGCGCACGGCATGGAAGTGCAGATAAGCGCATATGCCGCAAACGGCAGGCGTGAATAGAAGGAAAGCGCCAACACCGCCCCCGCCAAAAACAGAAAGGAGAAGACGGGGCCGCCCGCCGTTACGATCAAATATTTCGCATACAATCCGTCCGCATTTTTCGGCAACATTTCCGCCGCCCCCGCCACCGTCTCCGGCGCCTGTTTGGCGGTGATCCGAAGTCCCTTTTCGTCGCGGTACAATTTGACCGGCCCGATGCGGAGGCTGTTGAAAGCGAACCCGCAGAGTTTTCCGAAAAATATATGCCCCAACTCGTGAAAAACACAGCAGACGAGCGACGAAAGCAGCCCGCCGAGCACGAGGGAAAAGATGAGCAGTATGCTGTCTATTTCCGCATAATAATGTTCGTAGCCGAGATATATGACGACGCCCGCAAGGCAGACCGCGGCGACGATATCGAAGATCTCCGCTGTTTTTTCGAGCACCCGTTTCATAGCCGTTCCCCCTCGCGGTACATGATATAGCCTTCAAGGTTGTCCGCCTCGCTGACGACCACTTTATCCGCGCGGGCATACGCGGCTATCATGGCGAGCAGCATGGCGCCCCCGCCCAAAATGTCGGCACGGCGCGGATCCATGCCGGGCAGCGCGAGCCTCTCCGCCTGCGTCATGCCGAGGAGCCTTTCCGCCCATTCTTCGAGCTTTGCCGCAGTCATGACCGTGCCGTGCACCTTCTGCGCGTCGTATACCGCAAGCTTTTTTTCGAGAGCGACGAGCGACGTCGCCGTGCCGCCGATGGCAGTCATCTCCGCCTTCGGGATATCGCCGTAAGAGGGCAGTTTTTCGGATATGAGCGCGCGCGTTTTTGCAATGTCTGTGCCGCACAGCTCCGTCACGCGAACAGCGCCGAGCGGCAGGCTCTGCGCGTAGACGATGTTTTTCCCGTCCGAAACGGTCACTTCGCTCGACGCGCCGCCGACGTCTATGATGCCGCCTGCCTTGCCGCCGAGCGCGCCCAAAAGCCCGAGCTTCGCCTCTTTTTCACCCGATATGACGTCCACGTCTATCCCGCATTTATCTTTTACGAGGCGGACGAACTCCGCGCCGTTCTCGGCGCCGCGCGCCGCGGCGGTCGCAAAAACATACAGCTTGTCCGAACCCTGCCGCTCCGCTTCGAGCGCAAACCGCCCGACTGCCTCGGCAGTCCTTGACATGGCTGCGGCGGAAAGCCTTCCCGTTGCCGCAAGCCCTTCGCCCAAGCGCGTCGTATCCACTTTTTTATATAAAGAATGACCGTCCGCCCACAATAGCAGGCGGACGGAATTGGAACCGATATCGATTGCCGAAATTTTCATATCCTGTTAATCCTCACCGCGGATCATGCCGAGCTGCGCCGCACGATATTGGCGCCACCAATTCGCCATATATCTTTCCTCTAAGGTTCTCGAGTCATCTTTATAAATGGCCTCATAACGCGCAATTTCGCTGTTAAGATATTCTATCCTCTCGCGCCGCTGATTCAGAACAACGAGCTGATAGATCAAAAAAATGATCAGGAATACGAGAAGCAACACCGCGGCGACCGTGCCGCCGATGACGAGTTTTTTGAATTTTTCATCCTTCATTGCCGAGCGACGGCCCGCTCTTTGCTTTTTTCGAGCCGCTCCTGTATTTATTATACAGCCTGCGCGCAAAAAAAGCAAGTATTCTGTGCAAACTTTTGCGATACAGCAGAAAGCCGAGCGCGGCGAAAGCGAGCATATATATCCGAAACGCGGGTATGCAAAAGTAAGCGCGCACCCAAACGAAAACGAGGGCGAACAGGATGAAATAAACGACGTCTGCCGCCGCCCCCGCGATTTTATTTTTTACAAAAAAGCGGAAAACGGATACGCATTCATATAAAACGCCGCCCGCAGCCCCTGCAAGCGCGCAGACCGCGGCGGCATAAATTTGTAGAGATACGTCGCTCAACCGAACAGCCTCTTGGTCAGTTTTTCATGTTTTGCAAAAAAGCGTATCCCCGCGATTCTGCCCACGGCGGAAAAGTTCCCGTTCGATTTGGAAAAGCTGACGATTTTAAGGTCTTCCCCCGAGATGACCGCCCTGCCGTTTTCCAACGTGATGCGTATTTCGCGCGAGGTAAAGCCGTCCACCGCGGAAACGCCCGTCATCGTTATTTTTTTCTGCTGTTCTATGAGCGCGCTCTCGGGGCGCGCATCCGTCCTTTCTTCCATAAAAAAATATTCCCTCCGCATGGTATCGTCGGGAATATTTTATGATTATTGTCAGCCGATTATGAATTTTACAGCGCCTTCTTTTCCTTTGCGCGCGCCTTTGCGCGCAGTTCGCTGTCGAGAATGCTCTTGCGGATGCGCAGAGATTGCGGCGTCACTTCCAGGAGTTCGTCGTCGTTGAGAAATTCAAGGCACTCTTCGAGGCTCATCTTTTTCGGGGTGTTCAGGCGCATCGCGTCGTCGCTGCCAGCCGCGCGGGTGTTGGTCATGTGCTTTTTCTTGCACACGTTCACGTTGATGTCTTCCGTCTTCGGCGATACGCCCACGACCATGCCCTCATATACCTGCGTGCCCGGCTCGATGAACAGTATGCCCCTGTCCTGCGCGTTGAAAAGCCCGTACGTTACCGCCTCGCCCGACTCGAACGCGACGAGCGAACCCGTATCGCGCCGCTTGATGTCGCCCTTGTACGGCTGATATTCGAAGAAGATGGAATTCATGACGCCTTCCCCTTTGGTCGCCGTCAGAAACTCGCTCTTGTAGCCGAAAAGACCGCGCGCGGGGATGAGAAATTCCAGCCGCATACGCGAACCGACTGCGCTCATGTGCAAAAGCTCGCCCTTGCGTTCGCCCATGCTTTGGAATACCGTGCCCGTTCCGTCTTCGGGGACGTCCACGATCAGCCTCTCTACGGGTTCGTACAGCTTGCCGTCTATCGTCTTGTACAGCACGCGCGGCGTGCTGACCTGAAATTCGTAGCCTTCCCTGCGCATGGTTTCGATGAGAATGGAAAGGTGCATTTCGCCCCTGCCGCTTACTTTGAAAGCCTCGGCGCTGTCGGTATCTTCCACCTTCAGAGAAACATCCTTCAACAGTTCGCGGTACAGCCTGTCGCGCAGGTGGCGAGAAGTCACAAATTTGCCCTCTTTGCCCGCAAACGGACTGTTGTTGACGGAGAAAGTCATCTCGACCGTCGGTTCGCTTATTTTCACGAACGGGACGGCTTCCACTTTATCGGGCGAGCAGACCGTATCGCCGATGTTTATGCCCTCCATGCCCGAAAAGCAGACGATGTCGCCCGCGACGGCATTTTCGACCGCAACGCGCGAAAGCCCCTCTATTTGATAGAGATTGACGAGCTTGCTCTTCTTTTTCAGGTCTATGATGTTATAGTTGCAGATCACAACGTCCTGATTTGCGGCGGCAGTTCCGCGTTCGATCCTGCCGATGCCTATCCTGCCCACATAGTCGTTATAGTCGATGGAAGAAACGAGTATCTGCAAAGGACCTTTTTCGTCCACTTCCATGGGCGGGATGTGGTTGAGAATGGTATCGAACAGCGGCGTGAGGTCGGTGCCCTCTTTATCCGCATAGCGCGACGCCGTGCCCGCCCTGCCGGAGCAGAACAAAATGGGGCTTTCGAGCTGATCGTCGCTCGCGTTCAGGTCGATGAGCAGTTCCAGAATTTCGTCTTCCACTTCCGCGATGCGCGCATCGGGGCGGTCGACCTTGTTGACGACGATGATGAGCTTATGCCCGAGCTCGAGGGCCTTTTGCATGACGAAACGAGTCTGCGGCATAGGGCCTTCCGCCGCGTCTACGAGCAAAAGTACGCCGTTCACCATTTTCAAAACGCGCTCCACTTCGCCGCCGAAATCGGCGTGCCCCGGGGTGTCGATGATGTTGATTTTTACCCCGTGATAATGGATGGACGTATTTTTCGCCAAAATCGTGATGCCGCGCTCGCGCTCGAGCGCGTTCGAGTCCATAACTCTCTCTTCGACGACCTGATTTTCTCTGAATGTGCCGCTCTGTTTGAGCATCTGATCCACGAGCGTCGTCTTGCCGTGGTCGACGTGCGCGATGATCGCCACGTTGCGTAAATCGTTCCTGATCAAAGTGTGATTCTCCTGTTTTCTTCTCGTATAACGCTACTATTTTAATACTTTTTGCGCAAATCGGCAAGTATTTTCGGCAAGAAAAGAGCGGGCGCGATATTATTTTCGCTTATGCCCGCCCGCTTTTTGCTAAGCCGCCCACTCCTGCGGCATTTTTCTGTTGTTTTTGAACCATTCCGTGTCTTTGAGAAGCGTATCGCTTGCGGAACAATTTACCGAAACGCCGTTCCTGTCCGATGTGACGACGATGTTCCCGTTCATCGAAGTATAGCCGTCCTCCGCGGATTCGTCGCCCAAAGAGGTGACATAAACCCTGTCGGTATACGCGGCGACGCGGTCGATCATGTCCTGCGTAGGGAACTGGTTTGCGGGAGTATCGGTGTATTCGTCCGTGCCCGCGCAGCAGCAGACGCATATAATTTCGGGATCGATGACGGAAAGGAGCGCATCATTTGACGATGTGTCCGAACCGTGATGCCCCGCCTTAAAGAGTTCGACCTTCGGCAGTTCGTTGTACTGCACGAGGTATTCTTCCCCTTCCTTTTCAAGGTCGCCCGTGAACAGGAAATGCTTGTCGCCCTGGTTGAACATAAGGCAGACCGAATA